>JANQKT010000093.1 GCA_028280965.1 Phycisphaeraceae bacterium | reverse complement strand
CATCCGGCGGGGGATCGTGGCCCACTGCATCTTCTTTCGCAGGCGGGTCCAGTAGGAGAGGCTGGGATTGCGGATGAGCTTGAGCGTGTGGGAGTGGGCCTGGACGCGGACGAGCGAGCCGGCGGTGAGGGGCTGGCTGGCGTGGCCGTCGATGGTGACGGTGCTGCCGGCGTTGATGCGGCACATGTGGATGTGCACGCGGTCTTCGCCGTGGATCACCAGCGGGCGGAAAGATAGCGACTGTGGGCAGATGGGGGTGACGATCAGCGCGTTGCTGTCGGGTGCGACGATGGGGCCGCCGGCCGAGGCGTTGTAGGCCGTCGAGCCGGAGGGTGTGGAGATGATGACGCCGTCGCCGTTGAAGCTGGTGCCGCCGGGTCCGTGCTTGTCGCGGTTGATCTCGAGTTCGAGGTTGATCAGCCGGAAGGGCGGGCCGGCGCTGATGACGCAGTCGTTGAGGGCCAGCGCGTGGAAGTGAGGGTCGCGCCCGTTCTCGCTGACGGCCACGTCGAGCATCAAACGATGGCTGATCGGGCAGTCCGGCCCGGTGATCGTGGGCCAGGCGGCCTCGAGGTCTTCGATGTTGAACTCCGCGAGGAACCCGAGCTTGCCGAAGTTGACCCCGAGGATCGGGATGCCCAGGTCGACGACGCGGCGGGCCTGACTCAGCAGCGTCCCGTCGCCGCCGAGCACGAAGACCATGTCGGCTCCGCCGAAGTCGCTGGCGGCGTTGTCCTGGCTGTCGTAGGTGGCGTAGACCTCGGCGCGGTCCGCCAGCCACGGGCCAAACGTGCGCAGCGCATCGGCCACCTCGGGCTTGGTGGTGTTGGCGATGAGGACCACTTTCGTCATGGCGACAGTTTACCCGACTCTCGCGGGGCATGCCGGGCGTGTGATGCGGGGGGATTGGGTTACATGCCCACGTCGCCGTCGTAGCCGTGGTGACGGTTTTCGAAGCGGGTGGTGTTGCCGTTGAAGTGGAGGTTGGCGATGCCGGTCGGGCCGTTGCGCTGCTTGGCGATGATGATCTCGGCCAGGCCGACCTTCTCGGGGTTCTCCAGGGCCCAGGTCTCGTCCTTGTGGTAGTACTCTTCGCGGTGGAGCATCATGACCACGTCGGCGTCCTGTTCGATCGAGCCGGACTCGCGCAGGTCGCTGAGCAGGGGCTTGTTGTCGGCGCGGCCCTCGGGGTTACGGTTGAGCTGGCTGAGCGCGACGACCGGCACGCTCAGCTCTCGCGCCAGCGCCTTGATGCCGCGGCTGATCTCGCTGACCTCCTGCTGGCGCGACTCGGCGCCGGCGCTGCTCATCAGCTGAAGGTAGTCGATGAAGATCGCCTTGATGTCGTGCTTGTTGGCCAGGCGGCGCGACTTGGCGCGCAGCTCGAGGATGCTCAGGCCCGGCGTGTCGTCGATGAACAGCGGTGTGTCGTAACTCTCACCGACCACCTCCTGCAGGCGGCGGAACTCGTCGGCGTTGAGCATGTTGCGGCGCATGCGCTGGCCGTCGACGCCGGCGCGGCTGCTCATCAAACGCTCGGCCAGCTGCTGCTTGCTCATTTCCAGCGAGAAGAAGGCCACCGCCTGGCGGTTGTTCAGCGCGATGTTCTCGGCGATGTTCAACGCGAACGCCGTCTTACCCATCGAGGGACGCGCGGCGATGATGATCATCTCGCTCTTTTGGAGGCCCGAGAGCATGTCGTCCAGCTCGTGGTACCCGGTGGACTGACCGGTGATGGTGACGCCTTCTTCGTGGCGTTTGTCCAACAGCTCGTAGGCCTGCTGGACCAGGTCGATCAGCGCCTCGGCCTCTTCGCCGGTGCGCTCCTGGGCGATCTTGAAGATGGCCTGCTCGGCGCGGTCGATGAGGGTGTCGGCGTCCTCGGCCGACTCGTAGGCGCGCTTGAGGATGCCGCCGGCGGCGCGGATGAGTTGCCGCCGCTTGCCGGTGTTGCGCACCTGCTTGGCGTAGTAGGGCGCGTTCTCGGCGATGGGGACCGACTCGGCGAGGTGGATGACGTACTCGCTGCCGCCGATCGCCTCCAGCACGTTGCGGTCGCGCAGCTCCTGAACGATCTGCACCGTGTCCAGCGCGCGGTGGCGGTCGTACAGGTCGACGATGACCTGGTAGAGGGTCTGGTGTTCGGGGCGTTCGAAGTCGTCGGGTCCGGCGATGATCTGCAGGACGTCGCCGATGATGTGCACGTCCCCGCCGCCGGCGAGGATCAGCGAACCCAGCAGCGACGCCTCGGCTTCGGGGGCGCCGGGCGGCAGGCGATCGAAGAGCTTGGTCAGGTCTCCGGCCTGAATCTCGAAGGGATCGTTTCGCGTCCGTGCGGTGGTCATAGGTGCGGGTATCCTTACCGATCTCGACGGGCGTGGCAAAGGTTACGGAAGACCTGTGCATGGCCTGTCAGTTGTGATCGTACGCCACGGCTGGGGCTTGAGCCAATGTTTTTTCGGAACTGTGGCAAGTCCGCCGCGTCTGGATATGCTAGTGCCATGCGAAGCGTTGTTTGGTTCATTTTGTTGCTTGCGGCGGGGCCGGCGATGGCGGACGAGCCGACCGCGGATGCCAATGTCCCGGCCGATATCACCGCGACCGAAACCGAAGCAGCCGAAACGACCGAAGCCGTTGAGGACGTTGCGGAAACGGTCGAGGCGGACGGTGATCAACCGCCCACAACGCAGCCCGCCGAGGCCGAGGCGACCGGTGGAGAATCCAACGGCGGGATCACCTCGCAGCAGGCCGACCGTGTGATGAGCAACCGTGTGGGGGAATTGGTTCCGACGCCGGCCGATCGGGAGCGCGAGTTGGCCGAGCAGATGACCGTGCTGGTGCAGCGGCCCGAACCGCAGGCCAGCGACGAAGAGGTGTATCGGCAACTGAGTTCGTTGAATAGCAACGCGATCGAGCTGTACAACACCGCGCGACCGGGCCCGCTTCAACTGCAGGCGCTGAGCGTGCAGATGCAGGCCGACTACGCCAACATCGTCGACGCGCCCAGCGACGCCGACATCTCCGGTTATCTAACGAATCTGCGCACCAACGCGCGGTGGGCCAAGACGCTGGAGGTAGACGAGGCGCGCTCGACCGGTGACTTCTGGTTGATGACAGCGGAGCTGGTGGAGATCAACCGCTCGCCGCTGCCGCTGGAGGCCCGTCAGCGCCAGGCCGCCGAGCAGATGGACGAATACCTCGATCGTCATCCCGATGCGCCTCCCGCCAAGAGCGTGCGCCAGGCCCTGACGTCATTGAACACCGCACGCGGCATCAAATCCGAAACGGATGCGCCCGCGACTCAACCGGCGACCACACAACCGACCACACAACCGACTGAGGCCGAGGTTGAAGTCGATGTCGAATCCGACGCGGGCGTGCTCAAGGAGACCTCGGACACCGTGACCGACGCCGCGGAGACGACGGCCGAGGCGGCCGAGGAAGTGATCGCGCCGCTCGAACAGGGCGCGGAGAACATTCTCGACTCGCTGCGGGGAGATTGAATCCATTTATTTGAGCGCAATGAAAAACGGCCGACCCGCGCGAGC
>JANQKT010000075.1 GCA_028280965.1 Phycisphaeraceae bacterium | reverse complement strand
CATCCCGTGCTGCTTGACGGCTTCGCGGACGGGTGTCCAGTCCAGCTTCGCGTCTTCGTTGAACTCGCAGAACTCGGCGCCGCGTGCCTCACGCACGAGCGCGCCTGTGTCCATCGGCAGCATGCCGCGGTCCCACTTGCTGCCTTCGTAGGTCTTGTACGTTCCGCGTTCCTCGGCGAGTTGGGTGGAAGCGAGGATCGCGTGGTAGCTGATCTGCTCCATCGACGTGTCGGCGAAGTCGATCGCGGCCCGCGACTCGTACGGGATCTTCTGGATGAACAAGGCGTCCTGGAAGCCCATCAGCCCCAGCCCGATCGGCCGGTGCCGCGTGTTGGCCGCCATCGCCTCTTCGGTCGGGTAGTAGTTGATGTCGATGACGTTGTCGAGCATGCGAACCGCGGTCGTCACGGTGTCCTGAATCAGCTCGGCGTCCAGGCCGTCGGGTTTCACATGCATCCGCAAATTGACCGAGCCGAGGTTGCAGACCGCGGTCTCGTCGTTGGAGGTGTTGAGCAGGATCTCGGTGCAGAGGTTGGAGTTGTGCACGACGCCGGCGTGGCCCTGCGGGCTGCGGAGGTTGGACGGGTCCTTGAAGGTCATCCACGGGTGGCCGGTCTCGAAGACCATCGACAGCATCTTCCGCCAGAGCTCGACGGCCTCGACGGTGCGGTGCTGGTGCATCTCGCCGTTGCGGGCCTTGGCTTCGTATTCGGTGTACTTCGCCTCGAACTCGGCGCCGTAGAGGTCGTGCAGCTCGGGGACCTCGTTGGGCGAGAAGAGTGTCCAGGTGCCCTTCTCCGCGACGCGTTTCATGAACAGGTCCGGGATCCAGTTGGCGGTGTGCATGTCGTGCGTCCGCCGGCGGTCGTCGCCCGTGTTCTTGCGCAGGTCCAGGAACTCTTCGATGTCCAGGTGCCAGGTCTCAAGGTACGAGCAGACCGCCCCCTTGCGCTTGCCGCCCTGGTTCACGGCGACGGCGGTGTCGTTGACGATCTTCAGGAACGGGATCACGCCCTGCGACTCGCCGTTGGTCCCCTTGATGTGGCTGCCGGTCGCGCGGACGCGCGTCCAGTCGTTGCCCAGCCCGCCGGCCCACTTGCTGAGCGCCGCGTTGTCGCCGATGCACTTGAAGATGTGGCCCAGGTCGTCGTCGACCGACGTCAGGTAGCACGACGACAGCTGCGGGTGCTTGGTGCCGGAGTTAAAGAGCGTCGGCGTCGCGCTGACGAAGCGGAAGGTGGACAAGAGCTCGTAGAACCGGATCGCCCAGTCCTTGCGCGGCTCCTCGGACTCGCGGATCGCCAGGCCCATCGCCACCCGCATGAAGAAGAACTGCGGGGTCTCGATCCGGCGTTTGTTGATGTGGATCAGGTAGCGGTCGTAGACCGTCTGGGCGCCGAGGTAGGTAAACGTCTCGTCGCGCTCGGGCTTCATGGCCGCGGCGAGCTTCTCCAGGTCGTAGCTGAGCAGCTCCTTGTCGAGCAGGTCCGCCTCGACGCCGTCGCGCAGCGCCTGCTCGAACTTGCCGCGGTAGAGCAGGTCGTGCTCCGCCTTCGCGGGCACCTCGCCCAGCGCCTGGCGGTAGACGATGTTCAAAACCAGCCGCGTCGCGACCTTGTTGTACGCCGGCTCGACCTCGATGTGCTGGCGGGCGATCATGACCATCGCCTTCTCCAGCTCGGTCGTCGTGATCCCGTTGTACAGGTTCGCGTACAGCTCCTGCAAGAGCTCGTTGGGCTTGCACTGCGGCAGGCCGTGGCAGGCCTCGTAGACCCGCCGCTTGACCAGGTGCGTGTTCAGCGGCTCGGTCTGGCCCGCGCGGTTGGTGACGGTGATGTCCGAGGCCTGCTTGACCGACTCCATCCGCAGCATGCGGGCGCGGTTGCGTTCCTGGCGGTAGACGATGTACCGCCGGGCGACGCTGAACTCGCCGGAGCGCATGAGCTTTTCTTCGACCAGGTCCTGCACGCCCTCGACCTCGAGCACATCGCCGCTGCTGTCCTGCTCCGAGCAGGCGGCGATGACCATCGCGGTGATGTTGTCGATGTGGCCCTGCTGCGCATCGGTGAGCCGGGCGTTGGTCTTGTCGGCGTACTCGGCGGCGAAGGCGGCCTCGATCGCCCGCTGGATCCGTGCCGGCTCGAACTCGACCACCCGCCCGTCACGCTTGGTGACCTGCAGGGTGATCGACTGGCCGGCTTCGGTCAGGTCCGGGGCGAGGCGCTTGGTGGGGGTCTGGGTCATGGATTCGGGGCTCCAAAAAGCCGGGGTTAATTCCGGGGGTGATTCGTGTTGCCGCTGCCGGCGTCCGTGCGGTAGCGATCGTGCAGAAGGATCGCGCTGAGGCTCACAGCTCCGCTGTGCGCCTTTGGAAAAGGGCCTGCGTTGTCTGGTCACTTCGCTCTTCCGTGACCCCTTGGGATCCGCCAGGGGGCCGCGTCAGGCGTGGCCCCGGAGCGGGGCCTAAGACGCAACGGCTACCCGGTCGAAGCCGGCCCGCACGCCTTAGACCCGCGGCAACAGCCGCGCGCCCGCTGACGGGTCAGCAGGCGGGTCTTAGATGTGCAAGTCGTCGTCGATCGGCTGGTCATAGCCCGTGACCTCTCAATTCCTCGGTACAGTCCATCCGAACAGGCGGCGTCACGCGACGTCGCCCCGGCGTCTGGCTGGCCAAAGGATTTTAGGGTCTTGTTCGGACAATACAACTGCCGGGCCGCGAAAAAACCCCGCCGGGCGTCAAACCCTGACGGCAGATCGTGAACCGCTGATTGTCTAACAAGTCCCGTGCCGTAGACCGGACTTCCCTCTGACCATCCCCACCAGATTCGGTAGGGATCAAACGCTCGACCACTATATGTAGGTGTATCGCACCGGTCAATACGCTAGCTTGAGTTGTTTCCAGAAAAATCCTGAACCGCTCAGAGCTGCTGATTTGGACAGAGTTTATAGGCCAAGGCCCTGTTCATCCGGGTGTTGCCCAGGCGGTGGAAAACATGGTTCAGCATGTCGCCGCAGCAGGCCTTGCTCGACTGAATACCGCTCAGTCAGTTTTTTATGAGGACCAAGGGGATCGTGTGATTCGCGTTAAACAAAGTCAGCAAAAGGTGTTAGAACCCGATGAATGGGTGCCGCTATCATGCCCGCCGTGGATTCGAACAGCCCCCAACCCGGCTGGCGCATCGGCGTCGACACCGGCGGCACGTTTACGGACCTGCTCCTGGCCGACCCAAGCGGCCTGGTCCGGGCCGTGTGCAAGGTGTTGTCCACGCCCGATGACCCCGGCCGGGCCGTGCTGGAGGGGATCGATCAGCTGCTGGACACCGCGGTCAGGCAAGGCGCGATGCCCGGAAGCGCCCGGGCCGATTTCCGGGGGCAGATCGTCCACGGCTCGACGGTGGCGACCAACGCGCTGCTGGAAGCCAAGGGCGCGCTTGCCGCGCTCGTCATCACCGCCGGCTTCGAGGACCTGCTCGAGCTGGCCCGGCAGGACCGGCCGGAGCTGTACGCGCTCAGCCCGCAGCGCCCGCCCCCGCCGATCCCGCGCGAGTGCGTCGTCGGCGTGGACGAACGCCTGGCCTACGACGGCCGAGTCCTCACAGCGATGACGCAGCATGAAACACAGCGCGTGGTCGATGCGGTCCGCGTGCTCGGCGTGGAATCGGTCGCGATCTGCCTGCTGCACAGCTACGCGAATGATGCGCACGAGCGTGCGCTCGCCGAGGCACTCAGGGATCAACTCCCCGCGGTGCAGGTCACGGTGTCCAGCGAGCTGTTGCCGGAGCTGCGCGAGTACGAGCGCGCCGCGACATGCGCGGTCAACGCGGCGGTGGGGCCGACGATGGCGCGGTACCTGGGCGCGCTGGATGAGGCGCTCGGCAAACAAAGACTGCGCATCATGGCCAGCGGCGGGGGGACGCTGCCGACCGGCGCGGTCGTCCAGCGCCCGGTCGAGACCGTCATGTCCGGCCCGGCCGGCGGGGTGCTCGGCGCCTGGGCGATGGCACAAAGCGCAGGCCAAGAGCGCATCATCGGTTTCGACATGGGCGGCACGAGCACGGACGTGTCGCTCTGCGACGGCGGGCCGACGCGCACGACCGAGACAACCATCAATGCGCTACCCATCCGCCTGCAGGTCATCGATATCCACACCGTTGGCGCCGGCGGGGGGTCGATCGCCTGGGTCGACGCCGGCGGGGCGCTGCGCGTCGGGCCCGAGTCCGCCGGCGCAAGCCCCGGCCCGGCTTGTTACGGGCGGCAGGGCGAAAACCCTTGCCTGGCAACGGTCACCGACGCCCACGCGGTGCTCGGCCACCTGCGCCACAGCCGGCAGCTCGGCGAGGCACTGCGGGTTGACACGGATGCGGCGCGACGAGCGGTCAGCGCGATCGCGACGCCTTTGGGCTTGTCGGTCGAGCAAGCCGCCGAGGGCATCCTGCGCGTCGCCGACGCCGCCATGGCCCGCGCGATCCAGCGCGTCAGCGTGCAGCGCGGCCACGATGCACGCGGCTACACACTCGTCGCCTTCGGCGGGGCGGGTGGTTTGCACGCCTGCCGGCTCGCCGAGCTGCTCGGCATGCCGCGCGTGCTCTTGCCGGTGAACAGTGGCCTGCTGAGTGCCCATGGCATGCTCGCCGCGCCGCCGCGCCACGCCTTCTCGCAGGCCGTGCTGTGTACGATCGGGCACGACGGCGGGCAGTATGGGGACCCGCTGCGAGACCCAGCCGTTAAACGCGCGATCAGGCAACTGACCGAGCATGGCGACCTGGCCCTGGCAGACGACGGCGTTGCCGCATCAGGCCGCGCCCTGCGTCTTGCGCTCGACCTGCGCTTCGCCGGCCAGTCGTATGAGATCACCGTGCCGATCGATCAGCACAGAGCGGTGGTTGATCGCTTCCTCGAAGAACACCGCCGGCTGTACGGTTACGCGCCGGCCGGCCGCCCGATCGAAATCGTCGCCGCGCGCATCGAGGCCCTCGGCCCGAACCCAACCCTGACCGCGTCCATGCCCACGGCGTTGCGTCAGCAACGCCGTGGGACCGAGCAAGCGCGGGACTCAACGCAAACTTGGAAACCTATCAACCGAGACACGCTCGCACCAGGCACGCAATGCATCGGGCCCGCGATTATCGAGGAGTACGCCGCGACCACGGTCGTGCCGCCGGGCTGGATATCCGTGGTGATGCCGGATGGGCAGGTCCTGCTTGAAAACAAGGGGAATCCCGATGCCTGACGCCGACCCGATCGAGCTGGAGGTGTTTCGTCATCTGTTCGCCGCCGTGGCCGAGGAGATGGGCGAACGGCTGATGCGCAGCGCCTACTCGCCGAACATCAAGGAGCGGCGGGACTTCTCCTGCGCGCTGTTTGATGCGCAGGGCGAGATGCTCGCACAGGCGGCGCACATCCCCGTGCACCTCGGCTCGACACCGATGGCGGTGCGCGCGGTCATCGACGCGTTCGGTCTGGGAAAAGGGGACAGTCCCCGTAAACAAAGGGGACTGTCCCCTTTTCCCAGACCACCGGTCTACGTCCTCAACGACCCCTACGCCGGCGGCACTCACCTGCCAGACATCACCGTCGTCCAACCGCTGGTACTGCCCGGCAACGACCGCCCGGCGTTTTACTTTGCCAACCGCGCGCACCACGCGGATGTCGGCGGGGTCAGCCCCGGCTCGCTGCCGATCAGCAAGCACATCGACGACGAGGGCCTGCGCATCACGCCGCGCGTGCTCGACGACGCCACGCTCGATTGGATCGCCAACGCTTCGCGTACGCCGGATGAGCGCCGGGGCGACCTGCGCGCCCAGCTCGCGGCGCTGACCGCCGGGGCGGACCGGCTCGGGTCGATGGCCGAGCGGTACGGCGTTGAGGCGCTCGCGCAGCGTGGCCGGGCGCTGATCGGCTACACCGAGCGGATCGTCCGCGCGCTGATCGCCGAGCTGCCCGATGGTGCATATGCGTTCGAGGATGTGCTCGACGACGACGGCTTCGGTACGACGGCGATCCCGGTCCGCTGCACGCTCACGATCGCGGGCGACTCGGCGCGCGTGGACTTGAGCGCCAGCGCCGACCAGGTTGCCGGCCCGGTCAACGCGGTGCGCGCGATCGTGGTGTCGGCGGTGAACTATTGTTTCCGCTGCCTGCTGCCCGCCGACCTGCCGAGCAACGGCGGGGTGATGCGGCCGATCGAGGTCGTCACGCGACCCGGTTCGGTGGTCGATGCGCAGTACCCCGCGCCCGTCGCCGGCGGCAATGTGGAGACCTCGCAGCGGCTGGTTGATGTCGTTTTTGGTGCGCTTGCGCAGGTGCTGCCCGGCCGCGTGCCCGCCGCGTCCTGCGGGTCGATGAACAACCTGACGATCGGCGGGGCCGACCCGCGCCCGGGTATGGGCGGCAGGCCATTCGCGTACTACGAGACCCTCGCCGGCGGCGCCGGTGCCTCGCCGAGCGCGCCCGGCGGCCATGCCCTGCACACGCACATGACCAACACGCTCAACACGCCCGTCGAGGCTTTTGAGCACGCCTACCCCGCACGCATCGTGAGCTACGCAATCCGCCGTGGCAGTGGCGGGGCGGGCGCGCAGCCAGGCGGTGATGGTGTCGCCCGTGCCTACCAGTTCGACACGCCCGTGACCGCGACGTTGCTGACGGAGCGACGCGTCTCACCGCCCTATGGTTTGAACGGCGGCGAACCCGGCCAGGCCGGCTTCAACACGTTGGCTGATGCGGGTTGCAACATGACCGAGCTGCCCGCAAAAACAAGCATTGAGGTCCAACCCGGCGAAACGCTGACTATCCAAACCCCCGGCGGGGGTGGATACGGTCAAAACTGATGGGCGTTTATTGTCTCAACACCGGGCCTCCATTCGTCAGCTTCAGCACCGTGCCCGGCTGGTTCAGCACGACGTAGACCGTACCGTCCGGCGCACTGGCGATATCGCGGACCCGCCCGGCGTTCTTGAGGATGACCTCCTGGTAGATCACCCTGCCGTCCTGGATGTTCATCCTGCGGAGTTCCTGGTGGGACAGCGCGGTGACGAACAGGTTGTTCTGCCAACGCGGGAAGTGGTCGCCCTGCACGAAGTCGATGCCGCACACGGCGATCGACGGGGTCCAGTAGTGCATGGGCTGGGCCAGGCCCTCTTTGGCTTGCAGGTCGCTGACGGGCTTGCCGTTGTAGTTGATGCCGTAGGTGATGACGGGCCAGCCGTAGTTGACGCCGGGCTTGATGAGGTTGATCTCGTCGCCGCCCATGGGCCCGTGCTCGGAGGACCAGAGCCCGCCGGTCTTGGGATGTGTCGCCAGGCCCTGGGCGTTGCGGTTGCCGAGGGTGTAGATCGACGGCAGGGCGTTGTCGTGGTCGGCGAAGGGATTGTCTTTAGGGATGGTGCCGTCGCGGTTCACGCGGTGGGTTTTGCCGTTGGGCTTGGTGAGGTCCTGTGCGTCGTCCTGTTTGCCGCGGTCGCCGATGGTGATGTAGAGGTGGCCTTCGGGGTCGAAGGCGAGCCGGCTACCGTAGTGGTACAGCGAGCTGATGTATGTGTCGTGGGGCGCTTCGAAGACGACCTGCTCGTCGGTCCAGGCGTGGTCTTTGATCTGGCCGCGGACGACGCGCGTCATCGCCGGGCGGTTGTTGCCTTCACCGGGTAGGGCGTGGCTGTAGGCGAGGTAGACCCAGCCGTTGTCGGCGTAGTCGGGGTCGATGGCGACATCCATCAGCCCGCCCTGGCCGGCGGCGAAGACAGCGGGTGTGTCGGCGATGGCGTCGGGGTGCAGCTCGCCGTCCTTCAATAAGCGCAGCCGGCCGGCACGCTCGGTCAGCAGTGCGGTGTCGTTATCGATAAACGTCAGTGCCCAGGGGACCTCCAAGCCCTCGGCGACGACGGTGACATCGACATCGTAGTCCCGGGTCAGCAGCTTCTTAGGCAGCGGTGGCTTAGGTGGGGCGGCCTGTTTCTCGGCGGCGAGGATGTAGCCGACGACCTGATTGATCTGCCGGTTGCTGAGCGTGTCTTTGTAATCGGGCATGCCGTTGGCGGCGATGCCGAACTTGATGTTGCGGACTAGGTCACCCCGCCCGGCCCCGAACTGCCAGACGCCATCGAGCATCGACTGCGCATTGCCGCCGACGAGGCCCTTGCCATGGCACGAAGCGCAGTGCTGGTTGTAGATGGTTTTGCCCGCTTCGGCGTTGCCCTGAGCGAGCGCCGGGGAAAGTCCCGGGGTGATCAGGAGCAGGGCTGCGAGGGAGGCGAGAGTCTGTCGTAGTCGCATCATCAAGACCTTCTGGCGTAGAGTGAAGAATGGGGAGCGCGCCTCAGCGTTCGCCGAGGATCTCCCAGATTTGTTCTTGCAGCGGGTTATTCGCCGCGTCCAGCCCGACGCATTGGCTTAAGGGGTCGTCGAAGTCGGCAAGGTCACGCCTGGCGACACCCGCGTCGGCGTAGAGGACGTGGACAAAGTCGCCGTGCCGCGAGTCCAGGCGCTCGGGCAGCCCGACGCCGTCGGCCAGCAGTGGTTGTGCCGGCTTGAGCGTGTCGAGGTTCGGCCAGGTGCCCGGCTTGTCGCTAAAGCCCCAGTCCAGGAACGGGAACGACGCGAAGCCGCCCTGCACGTTCTGCCCGGGCGTGCCTGGCGGCCAGGGGTTGTCTGCGGTGTTGTAAGACTGCTCGGGCGCGGTCTCGGCCGGGCAGTACAGCGTTTCGCCCCCGGTGTCGTAGCCTTCCTGGTAGAGCCGGCCGAACAAGACGAACTTGCCGCCGCCGAAGCCGCTGTAGACCATCGTGTTCCATTGCATGCGCCCGCCGCGGTAGCCCAGCGGCAGCCGGGCCTTGTTGTCAGAGGCGTAGCTGTAGAGCAGTTGGTGCGTGGAGCGGAGGTTGGCCTGGCATTGGGTGTCGATGGCCGAGCCCCGGGCGGCGCCGAGCGCCGGCAGCAGGATCGCGATCAGCAGCGCGATGATGCTGATCACAACAAGAAGTTCGATGAGGGTAAAGCCATGACGAAAGGACGGCGGAGCAGGCATGGGCAGATTATAAACCCCAACTAATCCGCCATCTCCTGCCCCAGCCACGCCAGCGTCTTGTCGCGCACGGGCGCGATGACGCCCTTACCCAGCGAGTTGTGCGACTCGCCCGCGACGGTGAACAGCTCGCTGCCCGGCGGCGCCGCGGTGTAGAGCGCCTGGACCTGCTTCAGCGGCACGCGCTGGTCCGCTTCCCCGGCGATGAGCAGCACCGGCACCTTGACACGCGCCATCGCGGCGATGTTATCCGTCTGTTCAAGCGTGATGCCCGCGCGTTCGCACACCGCCTGGGCGTAGTTCTCCCAGACCCCGCCCGGCACGGCTTTCGCGAAGCCGGTGTACGCCTCGGCGAACGACTCCATCACGCTGTCCAGGCGGGCGTATGGCGCGACGGCGATGACGTTGTCGATGCGCCCGTCCTGCGCCGCGAGCTGGATCGCGGTTGCTGCGCCCAGCGACCCGCCGAGCAGCGCGACCGGTTTCTGCAGCAGGCCTTGGGCTTCGATGGTATCGAGCACCTGCATCGTGTCCCGCGATTCGATCACGCCAAAGCCGACGAGCTGCCCCGTCGAGTCGCCGTGCCCGCGGTTGTCGATGAGCACGCAGCGGTAGCCTTCTGCCGAGAGCAGCCGGGCCCACTCGAGGTAGACGCGCTTGGTCTTGCGGTGCTTGAAGCCGTGCAGCAGCACGACCGTCCCGCGCGGCTCGACCGTGTTACGAGCCTGCTCGGGGTTGGCCAACCTTAAGCCCAGCCCGTCATCCGACGGCTCGAGCCGCTCGTCGCTCGCCTCGATGACCCACACCGCTAACTCGGCTGGTCCGGCGTTGTGCGACTCGGCGACCGGCACGCGCAGGGCGTGGTCGATCACGATGTCCGGCACGTCCGGCAGGTACGGCCGACCGAGGATGTCCGCCTCGGTCCGGTCGGCGTTGGGCGCGAGCGCGACCTTCTCCGCGACGAAGGACGTGCAGCCGCAGCTAGCCAACATCACCGAAGCGATCAGGGCGAATCGGAAGCGTGTCCGGCTCATCTGGTTCCTCTGGCTAGGGCCGCATCTGCCCCGCATCAAGTTTCACGTCGAAGATGCGCTTCCCATCGAGGTTGACCCACTCCGCGGTCAGCGTGGCGGGTTCGGCCTCCGTGTCCGCGGTCAGCTTCAGGAAGACGTTGGGCTCGACCGCGCTGTGCCTGAGCGCGGGGTGCGGGACGTTGAGCGAGGGGATGGTCCGGTCGTGCATCGGGCTGACGATGAACTGCCACAGGTCGTAGCCGACGCGTGGGCCGTAGTTCAAGGCGCGTGAGACGTGGATGTCGCCGCCGATCAGGAAGCAGCCCGGAATCTTCTCGTCGCGGATGAAATCAAAGATCGCATCCCGCTCGTGGGCGTAGGTGTGCCAGTCGTCTTTCTCGCTGTTCCTCTTGTCGTCCCAGATCATGCCGGTGGTCAAGGCTTTAAAGGCCGCGTCGCTGTTCTTCAGCGCGTCCTTCAGCCAGTGCCACTGGGTCTCGCCGATGCACGTCGGCTGGTCGGGGTCGGCCCAGCTCGGTCCGGTCCGGCTGAACCAGCGGGGGTCGATCAGGAACACCTCGATCGGCCCGTAGCGGAAGCGGGTGTAGATGCCTCGGCCGGCACCGAACCGGTCGGGCTGTGGCCGGCCGCCTTCGTCGTGCCCGAACGTCGCGTTCGCGCGGTACTCGGTGAAGGCGGTGCGCGCGGTGTGCTTGCCCTCGTAGTCGCCGTGCCCGTCGTTGCGGCCGAAGTCGTGGTCGTCCCATGTGCCCCAGCACGGCATCGACCGGGTCATCCCGCGGATCTCGGGCTGGCTGAGGAACGCGAGGTGCTTGTTGCGCGCGGCCTTTAGATCGGTCGTGTCCACGTAGGGCGTGTCGCCGAGGAAGACGAAGCCCTGGCACTGTTCTTCAAGGACCCGTGTCCAGATCCGGTTGGGGTCGGATGGCGCGCACGATCCCAGGGCGAGCGTGACCCGCGCGGGCCGGTCGCCGGCGGGCGGCGTGTGGAAGCGGCCGGACATGGTGGCGGCGGGCGCCTGTGCATCGGTCGGGGTAATCGTGACCCTGTAGCCGCGGCCTGCCGAGAGGCCCGCAAGGTCGGCGACCGCGGTGTAATCGTGGTCGGCATCGAGCCGGGCGTCGACGGCGGATGATCGCCCCGCGTCATCGGTCGCCACACAGCGCCAGCCCTCGATCTTGTGGTGCGCGCTCGTTGGGCGGAACCAGATGCGCGCTCGTTTTGTGTCGACATGCCCGACCATCAAGACCCCGGCCTGATCACCGCCTTGGGCCGCCGGCTGTAGTGCGCGGGCGTCAAGGCCGATGGTTGCTGTTACCGCGCCGGTTGCGGCCCCGGCGACAAACGCACGCCTGCTGATCGTTCCTTGCATGTCTCAACCATCCTTGCCGGCACATCCTATGTCGCGTTGTTGGCAGACATAATACTCATTAAGAAAGAAACGGCATCGCCCAGCTGACTTTCATGATCGTGCAAAATCAATGTATTCAGAAATCATCCTGAAGACTCTGACGAAGCGAAAGTTAGTCAACCCGCAGCACCGGGCAAGCGCTTTTTCTGTTCGAGCGTTTTACAGATCAGGGATGCACTTGCAGCTCGTGCCCAATGGGCTGTCCGCGCTGGCCCAGGCGCGGTCAAACGCTGAACGGGCCGCAGAGGCTTCGCGGACCTTGCCTTGGCTTTCAAGCGCGCGGGCCAGGCCGAAGAGCGACCAGCCGTTGTTCGGCCACCGCTCGAGGTCTTCGCGGTAGACGCGCTCGGCGTCGGCGAAGCGGCCGGTCTTGAGCAGCACCGCGCCCAGGGTGTGCCGGACCGGCTGGACCCAGATCGGCGGCTCGCTGTAACGCAGCGCGTCCTCGTAGCCGATCGCTTCTTCGAGCAGCGCGACCGCGTCGTCCCACTCCTCTTGTTGTAGCGCGATCTCCGCGGCGATAAACCGGTCGTTGAGCAGCAGGAACTTGTCGTTGGGCCGATCCGCCAGCAAGACCTGGTATGCGGCGTGCTCGGCCCGGGCGTTGACGAAGTCTTTGTTCGCCGCGAACGCGATCGCCCGGCAGGCACGCCAGACCGCGGTCGTCCGGCGCAGGGCCGTGGGCGGGGCGGGCTCGGCCAGCAGCGCGTCCCAACGCCCGAACCGGCGCATCACCTCGTACCTCGACGCCACCGCCCGGTCGTACCGCCTGCCGATCGTGTCCAGAAGCGGGCCGGGGATCTGCCACGCCGCCTCGGCCCCCGCCATCGCGTCGCGCTCCCGGCCGACCATCATCGCGGCGAACGCGAGCATGTGGCCGTTGTGCGCGATGTACCCGTGCTGGCGGAACTGTGTCGGCGATCGCTCGAGGTAGCGCCGGTCCGCCCGCATCGCAAGGGTATTCTGCTCGACCGCGCGGTCCCACATCCCCACCTGCACGTACAGGTGCGAGGGCATGTGCGTCAGGTGCCCGCTCGCCGGCACGAGCCTGCTCAGCCGGTCGGCGGCTGGGATCGCGCGGGCCTTGTCGTTGCTCGCCTCGACCGCGTGGAGGTACAGGTGGTTGGCGCCGGGGTGGTTGGGTGCGAAGACGAAAACCGATTCGAGTGTCGCGGTGATCGTCAGCGTCTGCTCGCGTGCGGGCGCGCCGTCGGCCTTGTACAGGTTCCACGGGTGCATGACCATCATGGCTTCGGCGTAGAGCGTGCCGACGTCCGCGTCGCTGGGGTGCTCGGCCCAGATCGCCGCCATCGCGTCCGCAAAGCTTGCCCTGAGCTCGTTCTGATTGCGTCTGTCTTCCGCCTCGGGGTCCTGGTAGCGCCGCGTCAAGGCATGGACCAGCGCGTGTTCCACAGGCGATTCGTCATCGAGCTCCGCGAGCGCCCGCCGGGCCGCGTCCCAGGCCGCGGCCCGGCGCGCCTCATTCATCCTCGGGGCGTTGTAGTAGGGCCCCTGCGCATAGGCGGCACCCCACCAGGCCATCGCGCACGACGGGTCGAGTTCCGCTGCCTTCTTGAACGAACGCACCGCCTCGTCGTGGTTGAAGCCGTACAGCCAGGTCAGGCCCTGATCGAAGTACCGCTGGGCGGCCCGCGAACGCGTCGTGACCGGCCGGTGAAACGCACCCATCCCCTCGAAGAGCTGAGCGCGACCGCCGACGCCGTACGCCGTCTGGTCGCTGCCGGGTTGGTCGTCGGTCGGCGGGGCGGTGGCGCAACAGCCCGCAGCCAGTGCGCAAACCGTCAGCAGCCCGAATGGGATCAGGTATCGTTTCATGGCTCAGTGTTGCCCGCGTGTTCAGCCCCGAAGGCCTACCCCGCGTCCGGCACCTTGTACTGCTCGCGCAGCCGCTTCAATTCGCCGTGCAGCCTCGTACGCACATCTTCATACGCCGGGTCGTCGTAAAAATTCTTCGTCTCCAGCGGGTCGGCCTCGAGGTCGATCAGCTCCCACGCGTCGTAGCCGGGGTTCTCCTGGACACGCTTGCTGTTGCCCGTTGCCTTGTAGAACCGGATTAGCTTGTACCGCTTGGTGCACACCGCTTCGTGGCGGTTGACCATGTGCACCGCCGGGAACTCGTAGTAGTGGTAGTAGTGGCTCTCGCGCCAGTCCTCGGGTGTGTCGCCCTTGAACACCGGCACCAGCGACCGGCCCTGCATGTCCGCGGGCCGCTCGACGCCGGCCAGTTCGAGGAATGTCTGCGCGAAATCCAGCGGCGAAACGATGTCGCCGTTCTCGCTGCCCGGCTCCACCTGCCCCGGCCAGCGCACGATCAGCGGCGTGCGCAGCGACTCCTCATACACCCACCGCTTGTCGTACCACCCGTGCTCGCCGAGGTAGAAGCCCTGGTCCGAGCTATAGATCACGATCGTGTTCTCCGCCAGCCCATTGTCTTCCAGGTACTTCAGGACACGCCCGACGTTCTGATCGACCGACTCGATCGACGCGAGGTAGATCTTGACGTACCGCTGGTGCACCCAGCGGACGCGTTCTTCCTCGGTCATGCTCGGCAGCGCTTGTTCAAACGCCGCGTTCTCCTCGGCGAACATGGCCTGATACGCCGCCTTCTGCTCCGCGGTCAGGTTGCCCGGGGCCCAGCCGTTGGTCTTGTCGTCGTAGCCCCGGCGGAAGTCTTTCTGAAGCGACATCGTCTGGTTGCCACGTGGCGCGACCTGCTTGCTGTAGTCTTCGAACAGCGTCTGCGGCTCGGGGATCGTCACGCCCTTCCAGGTCTCGTAGACCTCCGGCTTGGGGCTCCACTCGCGGTGCGGCGCCTTGTGCTGGCACATCAGCATGAACGGCTTGCCCTTGTCGCGCCCGTTCTCAAGCCACTCGAGCGTCAGGTCCGTGATGATGTCGGTCGTGTAGCCGGTATGCTTCTCCTCGGTCCGCTGCTTGTTGTCGCCGGTCCCGTCCGCGTCCTTGAGCATCGGCGGGTTGTAGTACGGGCCCTGGCCCTTGAGCACCTCCGAGTAGTCGTAGCCCTGCGGCGCCTGGTGCGTGCCCAGGTGCCACTTGCCGATCACCGCGGTCTGGTAGCCGGCCTCCTGCAAGAGCTTGGGGAACGTCTGCTGGTCGCCGTTGAACCGGTTGCCGTTCACCAGGAAGCCGTTGAGGTGCGAGTACTTGCCGGTCTGGATCACCGCGCGCATCGGCCCGCAGATCGAGTTGGTCACGAAGCACCGGCGGAAGAGCATGCCCTGGTCCGCGAGCTTGTCGAGGTTCGGCGTGCGGACCACGTCCTGCAGGTACCCGCCATACGCCCCGAGCGCCTGGTACGCGTGGTCATCGGCGAAGATGAAGACGATGTTGGGCCGCTTGTCTTTTTCGTGCCCATCGGCCAGCGCGGGCCGGGCCGCCACAACGGCGAGGACCATCATCAGAACGGCGAGCGGTCGGAGCGGCATGTTTGTATCCCTCTGGGTTGTGTCGAAGTGGGGCACGGAATGCTTGCAGCGGCCAGGGCTGTGCTGCCTTCACGCCCCAGATAAGTAGTCTAGCAGCAGTCCAGGTAGTGCCGCCGTGGCTACAGACGCTCCGATCCGTGCGGCGCGACACCTTGCCGGGGTTTTCGGTGGGTTGTCGGGGCGGGCCTTATTCAATGCCGCCGGCGCCGGCCGATGACCATCAACGTTGCGACGAGGGCCAGACCCGCGGTAGAGGGCTCGGGGATGGGCCGGATCAGATAAACCGATTCTCCGCTGGTCTGCCCAACAACATCGCCACCACCTACGAGCAATCCGTCATCGTTAAACAGAAGCGTGTCCGCAAAACGCCTCCACTGCTCTTCCGACAGGTCGCTTGCCCGATCCCCTAAGTCTACAAACCCGCCAACCTGATCCCAGGCGAAGACGCGGATCTCGTCGTCTCCCAGGTACGTCCCAAAGACGGTGCCGTCCTCAAGCATCCCGCGGACCTGGGTCCACCGCGAGCCTGCCTCCCCGATCGAAAAAAGCAGTTCGGTCGTGGTCTGCGTCTGCGGGTCGTAGAACCAGCCAACGGGACCGCGGGTCGAGCCGGAAGGCCATTCGGCGTAAGCGGCTTCACCGGCGACCTGGCCTTGTTCATTGAGGAAGATCGGCTCGTTGGACACGATATACAACGGCTCGCCGTTCGTGTCGTTCTCACTGACCAGCCCGATGCGGACCGGCCCGCCGCCGTCGTCGATCCAGGCGTCCGTAGCCAAGATGTCGGACCCATCGAAGCGTGCGGATTGACCAACAACCGTGCCGCTTCCGTTGATGAGACCCGCCAGGCTGTTTTCGAACCCGTCGCTCGCGCGGCGGTACTCATCGCCGGTCAGCCCCAGTTGCCTCGGGCCGCTCCCGTCGTCGACCCAGGCGGTCCTGCCGTTTAAGGTGTCACCCTCGTATCGCTCTGAAAAACCGGTGACCTGGCCGGCCGGATTCATGCCCACCGCTTCGCTGTACCGCCTGCCCGTGCTGCTGGTATGCACAGCGTCGGTGAAGCCCAGGCCGACCGGGCCGCTGCCATCATCGAGCCACAGCGCCCGGCCGTTGGGCTGCGTCGCGCTGTACGGTTCAGACCAACCCAGGGCGACGCCTTGCCCGCTCAGGCCCTGCACGGTGCTGAACGCAACGCCGGTGTTGTCCTGAAACCCGTTACCCGTGAACCCGATGCGGATCGGGCCGCTGCCGTCATCGAGCCAGGCCGCTTGGCCGATCTGTTCCGAGCCGTTAAACCGCTCGGAGATGCCCGCCGCAAGCCCCTGTTGGTTCAGGGCCCGGACCTCGCTGTAGGTATAGTCGTTGTCGGTGTTCAGGTACCCATCTCCGATCAAGCCGATCCGTGTTGGCCCGCTGCCGTCATCAAGCCAGGCACTCTGTCCCTTGTTCCGAAACGTGACCACGCTCGGGTCGTAACGCGTCGAATGGCCGGCGGCCAGGCCCTGGTCGTTGAGAAACGCCGGCTCGCTGTTCTGGTATCCGTCAAACCGCTGATAGTCCGAGCCGATCAATCCGAGCCGGGTCGCACCGCTGCCGTCATCGATCCAGGCGGCGGCACCACCCTGGGTCGGGCTGGTCGTGCCGACGGCCTGACCCGCCGCGTTGATCAGCACCGGGTTGGTGGTGCTGAGCCCGAAAGCATTGAGGTAATCATCGCCGGCCAGGCCGACCTCGACCGGTCCGCTGCCGTCATCGATCCATCCCGCCGTGCCCGCACGGTCCGAACCGCTGTAGCGGGCCGAAAAACCGATGACCAGCCCACTAGGATTCAGAGCGACGGGGCCACTAAGCTCGTCCCCGTTGGTACTAATAAAACCCGGTCCGGTGAAACCCAGCCGGTCAATCCGGTAGGCATCTGCGACTTCGGCTTGTACGGCCGGTGTGAGGCATGTGCTGATCATCAACGCGCGTAGGAAGAAGGACTTTGTGGTAAACAACTGTGAGTGCGGCATGTGATTCGTTCCTTTCGGCGAGGTATCGCTTGGCCAGGCGATAACGACCACTTGGCCGGGGTTCGGCCAAGCCATCAAAAGGTTTTATGTAGAACCGTCAGCGTTCGAGGCATCGATTGAACGGGGGTGGTGCCGTGCACACGGTGTAATGAAAGCGAATTGCTCGCTCTAGTCCAATCTTGCTAGCATCTTATCAGTACGCGGCCCAGCGCCAAAGAGATTTAGGACAAATTTGATCACATCCGTCGTGCCTAACGCTCGGTAGTCGCTTCACCACCGGGCCGGCAGTGTTGATGCTCCCTTGGATGATGCGCCCAGTCTTTTGTCAGATACCGATACCCGCAATCAACTGATGAGCACCGGCGGGCATCTGTTCATATGCAACGGGTTCAAAGCCGGACAGGGTCAGCCCGCCTGAACGCCCGCCTCGCGGTGCTGGAGGCGGTACTGCCTGGGCGTGATCGATTCGACGCGCTCGAAGGTCTGGTAGAGCTGACGCACGCCGGCCAGGCCGACCTCCTCGGCGATCGTTTCGATCGTGTAGTCGGTCTCGATCAGCAGCCGCTTGATGTGGCGCACGCGCACACGCTGGATCTCCTCGCGTATCGATCGGCGGAGGTGGCGCGCAAACGCTCGCTTCAGGCCCGGGCGCGTCATGCGCGTCGCTTCTACCACATCATCGACGCCGATCGGGCGGTGGTAATGCTCGGCGATGAAGCGCACGGCCTTGGCGACCTCGGGGTGATCCGTCGCGACGACGTCCGTGCTGCGGCGCGTGACAACGCCCGAGCAAGGGAACGGCGACAGGCCCGCGGGCGCACCGCCGCCGTTCATGACCGCATCGAGCATCTCGCAGGCGCGGTAGGCCCAGGCCTCCATGTCGAGCGCAACACTTGAGAGCGGCACGCTCAGCGACTCGCACACCAGCGTGTTGTTGTTGATGCCCAGCACCGCGACGTCGTTGGGCACGTTCAGCCCGACGCGCTGGCAGGCCTCGAGGATCTTAAGTCCCCACTCGTCGGAGAAGCACAGCACGCCGAGCGGCCGCGGCAGCCCGAGCAGGTGCCGGCCGAGGTCTTCCGCGGCTTCCTGCCAGGCCTTGCGCTGGTCGCCGGTGTGGTAAGCCGGGATGAGGTGCACCTCGTGGCCGTGCTCAGCCATCGCACCGACGAACGCGCGCTGGCGGAAACGGATCGGCGGGGCGGGGTCGTCGGGGAACCAGGCGAACTGGTGCAGCCCGCGCTCGAAGAAGTGCTGGCGCGCCTGCGCCGCGATGTCGCCCGGGTCGAATTCCAGCGAAGGCAGCCCGGCGTCCTGCCCGAACACGCTCAGGTCCACCGCGGGCAGGCCGAGCCCGCGGACGAAGTCGAGGTACGCCGGGTGCAGCTTCGTGCAGCCGAGCTTGCAGATCACCCCGTCGCCCTGCCAGCCGTGGGCGAACTCCTGGGACTGCGCCATCGTCGCGTCCAGGTGCCAGCCGTGTTCCAGGGCATAACGCGTAGCGCCGCGGTGGGCGCGGTGGTCATACCAGGCGAGGGCGAGCAGCACCGACCGCCGGGGGGTCTGTGCGGGGCGGGTATCAGGCGGTATGGCGTGTTGCATCAGGTCTAAAATAGCATGATTTACGTCCAAGATGACATTCTGGCGACAAGATTTGCGATATATGATGGTTAAACGTTGGGGCATACAGAGTGCGGTTTCTGCATGCAGGAGTTGTGCGCCCAGTGATTTGTCTGCTGATTTATTCGTTGAGCCGGGCCTCGGACATGCATCCACAACAACCCATCCATCGCGGATCAAGCCCGGCCGGCCGACTCTGGCCGCTGTTCCTCGTCATCGTGGCGGCCGGTCTTGTCTATGCGTTCTTGGTTCTGCCCTCGCACGCCGAACCGGGCGCGGGCGGTGCGCCGGCGGCGAACGACGACCCCGACGCGCTCGTCTTTTTCGAGCAGCAGGTCCGCCCCGTCCTGATGAAGCGCTGCGTCCGCTGCCACGGCGGGGAGAAGGTCGAAGGCGGGCTTAACTTCGCGACGCGCGAGCTGTTCCTCAAGGGCGGGGCCAGCGGCGCGGCCGTCGATTGGGAAGACCACACCAAGAGCCTGATGGTCACGGCGATCAACTACACCGACATCGACTACGAGATGCCGCCGACCGGCAAGCTGCCGGCCAAGGAGATCGAGACGCTGACCAAGTGGGTCGCGATGGGCCTGCCCTGGACGCCGGGCGAAGCGGGCCAGCTCGCGGACCCCGGCGAGCTCGAGCACCACGGCCCGATGTCGGTCGAGGAAGGCAAAAGCTACTGGGCATATAAGCCGCTGGAGAAGCCGGCGGTGCCACGGGTGGACGACCCGGCGTGGGCGGCGCACCCGATCGACGCGTTTATTTATGACAAGCTCGCGGCGCACGATCTGTCGCCGAACCACGAGGCCGACCGGGTCACGCTGATCCGCCGGGCGACGTACAACCTCACCGGTCTGCCGCCGACACCCGAGGAGATCGCCGCGTTCGTGAACGACGACGAGCCGGGCGCGTGGGAGCGGGTGATCGACCGGCTGCTCGCGTCACCGCACTACGGCGAGGCGTGGGCGCGGCACTGGATGGACATCGCCCGCTACGCCGAGACCGACGGCTACGAGCGCGACAACAAGAAGCAGAATATCTGGCGGTACCGCGACTACCTGATCCGCGCGTTCAACCAGGACAAGCCGTACGACCGGATGATCCAGGAGCAGCTCGCCGGCGACCTGCTGCCGGACCGCGACGCGGACGCGTGGATCGCCACCGGCTTCATGCGCCTGCAGATCTGGGATGACGAGCCCGCCGACCGCGTGCAGGCCCGCGCCGACTACATCGCGGACATCGTCGACACGACCAGCGGGGCGTTCCTCGCAACCACGATGGGCTGCGCCCGCTGCCACGACCACAAGAAGGACCCGATCCACCAGGACGACTACTACGCGCTCTACGCGTTCTTCAACAACATCGTCGAGCAGAAGCGCGGCAACCCGCGCGCGACGTCGATCGACCTGCGCGACCCGCCGACCAGCGAAGACCAGGCGCAGGTGATCGCCGAGTGGGACAAGCGCGTCGCAGAGCTGCGCAGCGCGATCGCATCTACTGAGACGAGCTTCGCCGACAAGTCGGGCCTGCGGTTTGAGAAGACCAGGCCCAAAGCGATCGCGCCCGATAGCCGCGAAGCGCTCCAGCCCTGGCGGTACACCACAGCCGACCCCGGCCGGGACTGGCACGTCCAGCAGTTCGACGACCGCGGCTGGCAGACCGCCCAGGGCGGGTTCGGCAGGGGCGTCGATCGGCCGTACTTCCCCAACGCCTGGGACACCGATGCGATCTGGCTCCGCCGAAACTTCCGCCTCACGGAGATCCCCCAGTTCCTGATGTTCTCGACCGCGCACGCGGGTGGGATCGAGGTACACGTGAACGGGATCAAAATCCACGCCGAACCCAACCCCACCGGCCCGACCCACATCCGGGTGCAGCTGCGGTCCGAAGCGCTCGAGGCGTTGGTCGTCGGCTCGAATTCGCTTGCAATCAAAGTCAAGAAGGCGAAGGGCGATCGGAGGTACATCGACTTCGGCCTGTACGAGGGCGTTGAGGACCCGCGCGTCGCGAAGCTCGCAGCGATCCAGGCGAACGGCGAAGGCGTGCTGGGCAAGGAAGCCTACACGCAGTACCGGCAGGAACAGGCGGAGTTGAAGCGCCTGCTCGCCGCGCCGCCGAGCAAAGCCTACCCGGCGTTCGTCATGAACGAGCGCGGACGCGACGCGCCCAAGCAGCACATCCACGAACGTGGCAGCGCCAACGCGAACGGTGAAGAAGTCCCGCCGCGCTTCCCGAAGGTGCTCGGCGGTGTGGTGCCCGAGCTGCCCGAGGCCCCGCCGGGCGCGGGCACGACGATGCGCCGGCTCGTGCTCGCCGACTGGCTGGCGAGCCCGGACAACCCGCTGACCGCGCGCGTGATGGTCAACCGCATCTGGCAGCACCAGTTCGGCCGTGGCATCGTCCGCACCGCCAGCGACTTCGGGCAGCTTGGCGAACAACCCACGCACCCCGAGCTCTTGAACTACCTCGCCGCGGATTTCATCGAGCGCGGCTGGTCGATCAAGCAGATGCAGAAGCTGATCATGACCAGCAGGGCCTACCGCATGGCCAGCACCGCGCACGCGCTGGGCATGGACAAAGACCCGGGCAACAACCTGTTCTGGCGGTTCGACATGCGCCGGCTCACCGCCGAGGAGTTCCGCGACTCGCTGCTGGCGGCCAACGGGTCGCTGAACCCGAAGATGTTCGGGCCCAGCATCTACACGAAGATGCCCAAAGAAGTGCTCGCGACCGCGTCCCGGCCGGGCAGCGCCTGGGGCACCTCGTCCGAACAGGAGCGCGACCGCCGCAGCATCTACATCCACATCAAGCGCTCGCTGCGCGAGCCGCTCATGGCGGCGCTCGACCAGGCCGAGACGGATTCGCCTTGCCCGGTCCGCTTCACGACGACCGTGCCGACCCAGTCGCTGATCACGCTCAACAGCGCGGTCATGCAGGAGGAAGCCATCGTCTTCGCCAAGCGGCTGCAGGACGAGGCCGGGCCGGAGCTCGACAACCAGGTGCGCTTGGGACTGCGGCTGGTGCTCAGCCGCGAGCCGGGGGACGCGGCGGTCGCGGAGAACGTTGCGTTTGTTGAAAAGGTGAAGGCCGAGCACGACCTGAGCCGCGAGCAGGCGCTGAAGGTGTTCTGCCTGGTGCTGTACAACCTCAATGAATTTGTTTACCTCGATTAAGCAGAGGTGTTTTGCGATGGCCAACCGAAAAAGACAACCCGATTTCTGCGGCCGGACCCGCCGCGAGTTCCTCTGGCAGGTGGGCGGCGGCTTCGGCGCTGTCGCGCTCGCGAGCATGCTCGGCCCCGAGTGGATCGCGCAGCAGGCCGTCGCCGCCGACGGCTCGAAGTACGACAACCCGCTGGCGCCCAAGGCCCCGCCCCTGCCGGCGAAGGCCAAGCGCGTCATCTTCCTGTTCATGTACGGCGGGCCCTCGCAGATCGATACCTTCGACTACAAGCCGAAGATGTATGGCATGGACGGCAAGACCGTCGAGGTCAAGACCTTCGGCCGCGGCGGCCACAGGAACCAGGGACGGATCGTCGAGCCGCGCTGGAAGTTCAAGCAGTACGGCGAATCGGGCAAGTGGGTCTCGGACCTGTTCCCGAACGTCGGCCAGCACGTGGACGACATCGCGTTCATCCACTCGATGTACGCCGACTCGCCGCTGCACGGCAGCGCGCTGTTGATGATGAACTGCGGGCGGATCCTGTCCGGCTACCCGTCGCTGGGCTCGTGGGTCAACTACGGCCTGGGCACGGAAAACCAGAACCTGCCCGGCTACGTCGTCATGCTCGACGACACCGGCGGGCCGATCAGCGGCGCGAAGAACTGGACCAGCGGGTTCATGCCCGCCAGCTACCAGGGCTGCGTCGTCAACTCCACGGGAACGCCGATCCTCTCGCTCGACTCGCCCCGTGGCGTGAGCCGCGAGCTGCAGCGCGACCTGATCGACCACCTCAACGCGCAGAACCAGCACCACGCCGCGAGCCGCGCGGACAACTCCAACCTCGCGGCCCGCATCAACAGCTTCGAGCTCGCCTACCGCATGCAGGCCGAGGCGCCCGACGCGGTGGACATCGACAGCGAAGACGAGAAGACCAAGGCGATGTACGGCCTGGACCGCAAGGAGACGCAGGAGTACGGCCGCAAGTGCCTGATGGCCCGCCGGCTGGTCGAGCGCGGCGTCCGGTTCGTGCAGGTCTATTCCGGCGGGGCGCACAACGACGACAACTGGGATGCGCACGGCGACCTCGAGATCAACCACAACAAGCACGCGCTGGGCGTGGACCAGCCGATCGCGGCGCTCCTGACCGACCTCAAGCGCCGGGGCATGCTCGACGAGACGCTGGTGATCTGGGGCGGCGAGTTCGGTCGGCAGCCGACCGCGGAGTACGCCGAGGGCTCGGGCCGGGACCACAACAGCTACGGCTTCACGATGTGGATGGCCGGCGGCGGGATCAAGGGCGGCATCAGCGTCGGCGAGACCGACGACCTGGGCAGCCGGGCGGTGACGGACCGCTTCCACGTCAAGAACCTGCACGCCACGATCCTCAAGCAGCTCGGACACGACCCGAATGCGCTGACGTACTTCTACAACGGCCTGGACCACAAGCTCGTCGGCGTCGAGGGCGCCGAGCCGATCCATCAGATCATTTGATTGACTCTGGTATTCATCAATGTGTGTGGAGTAGTCTCTGATGGAAAAACTGAGGTGGGGCATCATCGGGACCGGCGCGATCGCGGGGGATTTCGCGACCGCGCTGCGCGACTCAACGAAGTGTGAAGTGGTCAGCGCGGCCGGGTCGTCGCCAGAGAAATCGCGCGCGTTCGCCGAGCGCTTCGGACTGCCGCGCTCGGCGGAATCGATCGGGGCGCTGCTCGCAGACCGCGCGGTGGACGCCGTCTACATCGCGACGCCGCACCCGATGCACGAGGCGCACGCGCTCCTGGCTATCGACGCGGGCAGGGCGGTCCTGTGCGAGAAGCCGCTCACGGTCGATGCGGCCGGGGCCGAACGCGTCATCGGGGCCGCGCGGCGGAAGGGCGTCTTCTTGATGGAGGCGTTCATGTACCGCTGCCACCCGCTGGTCGCCGAGGTCGCCGACAAACTCAGGCAGGGCGCGGTCGGCACGGTCCGCCACATCCGCGCCGACTTCGGCTTCTTCGCCGAGCGCCGCCCCGAGCACCGCCTGTTCAACCCCGAACTGGCCGGCGGAGCCATCCTCGACATCGGCTGCTACCCCGCGTCGTTCGCGCGCCTGGTCGCGGGTCTCGCGGTGGGCATTCCCTTCGATGAGCCGGCTGAGGTCTGCGCGACCGGCCAACACGGGCCGACGGGCGTTGATGAGCTGGCGCTCGCGCAGCTGCGTTTCGACTCGGGCGTCACCGCGCAGCTCGCGTGTTCGATCCATCACGACCTCGGCACCGGCGCGTGGGTATTCGGCGATGAGGGCGTGCTGCACATCCCCGACCCCTGGCTGCCGTTGGGCGACCGGCACGGGCGGACCACGCGCTACCGCCTCACGACGCACGGCCGGCCCGAGCAGTGGTTCGAGGTGGCTGCCCCGCTGGCGACATACGCGATCGAGGCCGAGCTGGTCGCGTCCATGCCGCCGGGTACAACCGAGGCCCCCTGGCCTGCGATGGGCTGGGGCGACACGCTGGGCAACATGCGGTTGCTGGACCGCTGGCGCGAGCAGGTCGGCGTGGCTTCTACGGTGCCGGTCTGACGATTAGAGCAACAGGTACTTGCCTGCCGGGCTTGTCTAGGCTACCTCTCTCTTCCGGGGAGAGGGCTGAGGAGAGGGTCCAGCATGGTACTCACAACGAAATGGGGTGTAAGCCGCGGTCTGCTTGAAGGCCAACCCTCATCCCCGCCTTCTCCCTGGAGAGGAGAAGGAGCCCAGGCCATGCCACAAGTTTTCCAAGCCGCAGTAGTTGGTGCTGTATCGTATAGCCACGCCCGGCGTCTCTCCCTCGTTCATCTCGAAGGGCCCATCATGCGACAACTGCTCGTCCTGCTCCTGGTGATAATTGCTCTGCCCGTGTCCGCCGAGAGCCGTCCGAACGTTATCCTGATCATCACCGACGACCAGGGCTACGGCGACATCGGCGCGCACGGCAACGATATCATCCAGACGCCCAACCTCGACAGGCTGCACAGCGAGTCGGTCCGGCTGACGGACTACCACGTCGACCCGACCTGCTCGCCGACGCGCGCAGCGTTAATGACCGGGCGGTACTCGACGCGTGTCGGTGTCTGGCACACGATCAACGGGCGGTCATTGCTGGCCGGCGAAGAGACAACGCTGGCGGAAGTCTTCAAGGCCAACGGCTACCGCACGGGGATGTTCGGCAAGTGGCACCTCGGCGAGAACTACCCCTGCCGCCCGCAGGACCAGGGCTTCGATCATGTGGTCTGGCACAAGGGCGGCGGTGTCGGGCAGGGGCCGGACTACCTCGGCAACGACTACTTCGACGACCACTACGAGGTCAACGGCGCGTGGCAGAAGTTCGAGGGCTACTGCACGGACGTCTGGTTCGACCAGGCGATCAGGTACATCGGCGAGAAGAAGGACAAGCCGTTCTTTGTCTACCTCGCGACCAACGCGCCGCACGGCCCGTGGTTTGTGGACGACAAGTACAGCAAGCCGTACCGCGATGCGGGCCTGCCCCAAGGCGCGGCGAACTTCTACGGCATGGTCACGAACATCGACGAGAACCTCGGCAGGCTGCGGGCCCACCTGGAAGAGAGCGGCCTGGCCGACAATACGCTGCTCATCTACACGACCGACAACGGCACCGCGCTCGGCCACGCGCAGGGCGGCGGCTTCAAGTTCTTCAACGCGAACATGCGCGGGATCAAGAGCACGCAGTACGACGGGGGCCATCGTGTGCCGTTCTTCATGCACTGGCCGAAGGGATCGCTGGTTGGGGGCAGGGATGTCGATCCGCTGTGTGCTCATATCGATGTGCTGCCGACGCTGGTCGATGTGCTCAAGCTGGACAAGCCGAAAGGCAGGGCGCTGGACGGCCTGTCGCTGAAGCGTGCGATCGCGGGTGAGGCGGACGGCCTGCCCGAGCGCACGATCGTTGCCTCCGTACAGCGGAAGTTCGTCCCGGACAAGTGGGACCGCACCGTCGCGATGAACGGCAAGTGGCGGCTGGTCGATGGCAAAGCGCTCTACGACATCAAGAAGGACCCCGGCCAGCAGAACGACCTGGCGGGCAAGCGGCCGGAAGTCGTGGCCATGCTCAGCCAGGACTACGACCGGTGGTGGGAGTCCATGCGGCCGTCCCTCCAGAAGGTCACGCGCTACGGCATCGGCGGGGGCGAGAACCCGATGACGATGATGAGCCACGACTGGCTGATGGAGAAGGGCGGCGCGGCCTGGCACCAGAACCACGTGCGCAGGAACGCTTTGATCAACGGCCCGTTCGCGGTCAACGTCGTGAAGCCGGGCAAGTACCGCATCACGCCGATGCGCTGGCCCGAGTATGTGGACAAGCCTTCGGGGTGTGTGAAGGTTGCGATCGATATCGAGCTTCACGCCGGCGACCCGGCGGTGCCCGCGGCGATGAGGCATGGCGGTGAGTGCGACCCGGCGCAGCGGCTGCCCTCGTATGAATTTGATCTCCCCGCCGGCCCGGCCGAACTGACCACCACCCTGACCCGGGAGGACGGCAAGACCTTCGGCGCGTATTACGTGAAGGTGGAGTATCTCGGTGAGTAAAGCCATTCCCGTAAGTACATAGCGAACGAGAGATGGGTACAGCCCCTTTTTAGAAGGGCGGCCCCTTCATACACGGAACTGAATGGAGACGCCTCATGACCCTTCCCCAGAACCCGATCACCCGCCGACACTTCGTCGCCGCCAGCGCTGCCGCGACAGTCGTCGCGCCGACGATGCTGACCGGCGTATCGCTCGCCCAGACCTCGGCGAACCAGACGCTCGGCGTCGCCTGGATCGGGGCGGGCAAGCGCGGGCGGACGATCATCCGCAGCTACTTCCTCAAGGACAAGCGCTTCCGTGTGGTCGGCATCGCCGAGCCGGACAAGACCCGCCGGGACTACAACACCGCGTTCATCAACAAGGTCAACGGCGACAACAGCTGCTTCAGCACCGCCGACTACCGCGAGCTGCTGGACCGCAAGGGCGTTGATGTCGCCGTCATTGCCACGCCTGACCACTGGCACACGATCCCCGCGATGCACGCGGCGCTCGCGGGCAAGCACGTCTTCTGTGAGAAGCCGCTGACGCTGAACATCAAAGAGTCGCAGCAGATCATCGAAGCGCAGCGCAAGCACAACGTCACCTTCCAGACCGGCAGCCAGCAGCGCACCGAGTTCGGCGGGAAGTTCATCAAGGCCGTCGAGTACGTGATCAACGGCCGGCTGGGCAAGGTCGATCTCGCGCTCTGCGGCTGCGGCGACCCGGCCCGGCCCTGCGACCTGCCTGAGGAGGAGATGGAGCCGGGGCTGGACTGGGACCAGTGGCTGGGCCCGGCGCCGGAGCGCCCTTACCACTCGATCCTCAGCCCGCGCGGCGTGCACAACCACTTCCCGAACTGGCGTCACTACGAGGAGTACGCCGGCGGCATCCTCGCCGACTTCGGCGCACACTTCTTCGACATCGGCCAGTGGGGCCTGGGCAAGGATCGCGAGAGCCCGGTCAGGGTCGTCCCGCCGAAGGAAGAGAACGCCAAGCGCGGCTGCGAGATGATCTACGCGGACGGCACAAAGATCGTCCACGCCCCCGGCCCGTTCGCGACGACCTTCGTCGGCGAGGAATACGGCAACGAAGGCAAGCGCAAGAAGATCTACGTTGACCGCGGCAAGATCCGGTCCGAGCCCGCTTCGATCCTCGAAGAGCCCCTGACCGACAGCGACAAGCGCCTGCCTAACCCCGGCAACCACGGCGGCGACTTCAAGGACAAGATCGGGACCGACAAGCAGCCCTCCGCCGACGCCGAGGTCGGTGCCCGCTCGGCGGCGCTGTGCCACCTGGCCAACGCCGGCTACGACCTGAAGCAGGACCTGGCGTTCGACCCCGAGGCCTGGCGGTTCAAGGACAGCGAGGCGGCGAACAAGAAGCTGGACTACGCCGAACGACGTGACGGCTTCGAGCTGCCCGCGATGGATTGAGGCGGGTGCTTGTCCATCAGGGGGTGTGTGGTATTGGATCGCATATCACGATTTTGCTGGTTAACGGCCTGTCCGGGCGGCAGGTGCCGGCGGTGAGTGCCCATCGTTTAGGCGCGCAGATGCAGACATGGCCAAGCGCTCTGAGCGGGGTATAATCGTTAGGTTTTTTTGCTTATTGCAGCGCGTAATTTTGGGTCGAAAGTGGATATCTATAGTGGGCCTGCAAGGCGATCGGCCCCAAGCGAATAATCCTTTTGTTTGATATGTCTATGCTCACCCGCGTGTCACTGCCCTTGTTACTGCTGGCACTCGTCTGCACCCACGCCCGGGCCGAGGACGAGAAGGCGGTCGCATTCACCGACGAACAGATCACCTTCTTTGAGACGAAGATCCGCCCGGTGCTCGCGAACAACTGCTACAGCTGCCACTCGCACGAGGCCAAGCGGAACAAGGGCGGGTTCTACATGGACAGCCGGGAGGGCATCCTCGAGGCCTTCCTCGCCGAGCCGGGCAAGCCCGCCGAGAGCATGATGATCGAGGCGGTCCACTACAAGGACCCGTCGATGCAGATGCCCCCCGCGGGCAAGCTGCCCGATAACGTCATCAAGGACCTGGAGAAGTGGGTCGAAATGGGACTGCCCTGGCCTGACGAATCGGGCCCGGCTGTCGCGGAGGTCTTCGATCTTGAACAGCGTCGCAAAGACCACTGGGCGTGGAAGGCGCCCTCGCGTTCGATCAAGCCGCCGAAGGCCCCGGGCCTGAGCAGCGACGCGAACCCGATCGACAAGTTTGTCGAGGCGCGCCTGGCCGCCGGGGGGCTTAAGCCCGCCGAACCAGCCAGCCGCGAGGTGCTGATCCGTCGGCTGACGCACGACCTGACCGGCCTGCCGCCGACGCCCGGAGAGATCGAGGCCTTTATCAACGACAAGAGCCCGAAGGCCTACGAGAAGCTGGTGGACCGTCTGCTGGCGCACAAGGCCTTCGGCGAGAAGTGGGGCCGGCACTGGCTCGACTCGATGCGCTACGCCGAGGCGTACGGCCACGAGTTCGACTACTCGATCCCGCACCCCTGGGTCTACCGCAACGCCGTCATCAACGCGATCAATAACGATATCCCGTATGACCGTTTTGTGAAAGAGCACATCGCCGGTGACCAGGTCGAGCCGCGGCCCGGCGACCCGATGGGCAACGAATCGATCAAGATGACCGGCTGGTGGTACCTGCACGAGCAGACCCACTCCCCGACCGATGTCCGCCTGCACGAGGCCGACCGGATCGATAACCAGATCGATGTGCTCAGCAAGACCTTCCTCGGGATGACGATCGCCTGCGCCCGCTGCCACGACCACAAGTTCGACGCGATCGGCGACGAGGACTACTACGCGATGGCGGGGTTCCTGCAGAGCTCGCGCCAGCAGGAGGCGTATATCGGTCACAAGGGCATGGCCGAGCACCTGGAAAAAGTCGGCAAGCTGGCGGAGTACGGCCAGAAGGCCTTCGAACGCCTCAAGGCCGAGCCGCTCAAGCCGACCGCGTACAACCCGGAAAAACCCGACGCAAGCCGGTCGGCGCTGTTTGAAGACTTTAATGAGGACGAATATGAAAACGGATGGTCCGCGACGGGCTGGGCCTGGGGCGACCGACCGACGGTGCCCGGGCAGTGGGACCCGACCAGCGGCAAGGCCGCGCCGGTCATGCCCGGCGTCGCGCACAGCGGGCTGAACGGCAAAGAAGCCGTTGGCACGCTGCGCAGCCCCGAGTTCGACGTTACGCACAGGCACCTGTGGCTGTTGGTCAAGGGCAAAGGCAAGGCCCGGCTCATTATCGACGGCTACACCATGGCCCGTCACAACGGGCTCTTGTTCAGCAAGAAAGATGTCAATGTCGACACGAAAGGCAAGTGGCAGTGGGTCGAGCTGATCACCCACTTCGACTTCCACACCGAGGGCAACCACCGGGCCTTTGTCGAGATCATCGATGACGACAAGAACGCCTACCTCATGATCGATGAGGTCCGGACAAGCCCCCGCGGCCCCGCGCCGCCGATGCCGGACATGGGCCATATCGTGCTGGACTCGGTCAAGCCGAGCGAGGACAAGCGGTTCGCGGACTACACCAAGCGATTCAATGAGCAGTCCGCCCGGATCCCGAACCACTCGCGTGCCCTGGCGATCGTTGACGGCTCGCCCGAGGACAGCTACGTGCATGTCCGCGGGTCCTGGCATGTCCGCGGCGAGACCATGCCCCGCCGCACGCTCGAGGCCCTGGGCGGGAAGAATGAATCGAGCCCCGCGGACCGCAGCGGCCGGCTCGAACTGGCTCAATCGATTGTCGATCCCAGCAACCCGCTGACCGCGCGTGTCCAGGTCAACCGGCTCTGGCACCACCTCTTCGGCACAGGCATCGTGCCGACCGTCGATAACTTCGGCGTCCTGGGGATCGCCCCGAGCCACCCCGAGCTGTTGGACTACCTCGCCGTCACGTTCATGCATGAGGACAAGTGGTCCAACAAGGCTATGATCAAGCGGATCGTGATGAGCCGGGCTTATCAGCGTTCCAGCGACAAGACCGACGCGGCCGCCGAGGAAAAGGACCCGACCAACATCCTGCTGCACCGCCAGAACATCCGCCGGCTGACCGCCGAGGGCATCCGCGACACCATCCTGGCGGTGTCCGGCTCGCTGCGCAAGGACATGCACGGCAGGTCCGAGCCCGTTCACCTCACCAGCGCCATGGATGGCCGTGGCCGGCCCAAGAGCGGCCCGCTCGATGGCGCGGGCTACCGGAGCATCTACATCAGCGTCCGGCGGAATTTCTTGTCGCCGATGATGCTGACCTTCGACCGCCCGATCCCGTTCACCGCGATCGGCAGGCGCACCATCACCAACGTCCCCGCCCAGTCACTGACCCTGATGAACGACCCTTTCGTCCATGAGCAGGCCGTGAAATGGTCACAGCGGCAGGGCAAAGACGGGGCAAAGACGGTACAGGAGCGCGTGGACAATCTCTGGATGAAGGCGCTTGGTCGGATGCCTTCCGAAGAAGAGCGCACCGCAGCGATCGCGTTCCTCAAAGAGGCGAGCGGCAACCCGGACCTGTCGGACCAGGACGCCCTGAACAAGGGCAGGTGGAACGAGCTTTGCCACGCGATCTTCAACCTCAAGGAATTCATCTTCATCCGTTAAGAAGGGCTTGAACGATGGGACACCATTGCAACAACTACACCCAATCACCGCTGACACGCCGGCAGATGCTGACGCGCTGTGCCTCCGGCTTTGGTGGCGTTGCGCTGGCGGGGCTGATGTCCGGCAAGTCCTTCGGGCAGCAGATCAGCCAGGCCCCGGCGATCCAGAAGGCCGGCCCGCTGGCACCCAAGCCCTCGCACTTCACCGCGAAGGCCAAGAGCGTCATCTTCCTCTACATGGATGGGGGCCCGTCCCAGGTCGATACCTTCGACTTCAAGCCCGACCTGATCAAGTTCAACGGTGAGGACCCACGCAAGGCTATCGGCAAGCTCGAGCCGACGCAGTTCAACAGCATCGGCAAGGTCATGCAGTCGCCGTGGAAGTTCAAGCAGTACGGCGAAAGCGGCGCCTGGGTCAGTGACCTGTTCCCGCACGTTGCCCAGTGCGTGGACGACATCGCCTTTGTCAAGACGATGACCAGCAAGTTCCCCGAGCACACGACCGCTAACTACTTCCTGCACACCGGTCACGGCATCCAGGGCCGGCCCTCGATGGGTGCGTGGATGGGCTACGGCTTGGGCAGTGAGAACGATTCCCTGCCGGGCTTTGTCGTGCTCAATGGCGGGCTCATCCCGCCTGGCGGACTCGACAACTTCAACTCCGGCTTCCTGCCCGCGTCCTATCAGGGCTCGATTTTTGAGCAGGGCCCCAACCCTCTGGCGAACGTCAAGCCGCGCGAGTCCGGCAACAACCAGCGGGCCAAGCTCGACCTCGTCCAATCGCTGGATCAGGCGATGATCGACGCGGTCGGCGGGGACGGCGCGCTCGAGTCCGCTGTCGATAACTACGAGACCGCCTACCGCATGCAGCGGGCCGTGCCCGAGCTCGCGGACATCTCCGGCGAGAGTGAAGAGGTCAAGGCACTCTACGGCCTGGACCACAAGAACAAGGGCACCGCCACCTTTGCACGCCAGTGCCTGCTCGCGCGGCGGCTGGTCGAACGCGGGGTCCGCTTCATCGAACTGACTTGCCCGAAGGTCGGCGGCGACCGCTGGGATCAGCACGGTAACCTCAAGGATGGTCACGCGAACAACGCGGTCTGCGTGGACCAGCCGATCGCCGCGCTCATCAAGGACCTCAAGCGCACCGGCCTGCTCGACGAGACGCTGATCGTCTGGTGCGGCGAGTTCGGCCGGACGCCCTTCGCCCAGGGCTCCAACGGCCGCGACCACAACCCCCACGCTTTCACGATCTGGATGTCCGGCGGCGGCATCAAAGGCGGCACCAGCGTCGGCACCACCGACCGCTTCGGCTACAAGGTTGCTGACGACAAGTACGATATCCACGACCTGCACGCCACGATGCTGCACCTCATGGGCATCGACCATACCCGGTTGACCTACCGGTTCTCCGGCCGCGACTTCCGGCTGACCGATGTGTTCGGCCGGCTGATCGAGGGCGTTCTGGCATAGGGCGTATGCCTTGTCGTCACCACGCACCGCGCAAGGAAAAACCGAGGCAAACGCCTCGGTTTCTTGGTTGGTCCAGGCAAGCCGCCGATCAGGGCAGGTGGAACTTGGTCATGCTCGAGTTCTTGTCATCCAGCCAGATCATCGCCCAGTCGTCGTGGGCCTGCCGCAGGGTGTTGTGGCGGTGACGCGAGCGGTAGTTCTTGAACTGCTCCTCGGAGTAGGTCAGCGAGTGCAGTTCCGGCGTCCAGTTCGAGCGGAGGTCGGACGAGTCGAAGTCGGACTGGCAGCCGCCAGAGACCAGGACGAAAGCGAACAGGCCGGAGGCGAGCAGGGCGGTGGGGATCAGGCGGCTCATAGCTAGGCTTCCCTTCTGATAAGGATTGGGACCGATGATTGTCGCCTGAACCGGGCTCGATGTCAAACCCTAAATCGTGTCCAGCGAAGACTTTTCGTGGCCCGAAGGCCTACACCGGATGGATCAGGGCTGGTTGTCGGACGGGTCTGCCGCCGGTTGTTCGGGCACCTCGGGCTCGTCCCCGGCCGGTGCGTCCTCGGCCGGTGCGTCCTCGGCCGGCTCATCCTTGGGCGCTTCAACCCGCAGCCGCAGCGTGACCTTCGTCCCGACTTCCGGGATCGCCCGGGTCCGCGGGGCCCAGGCCTTGCCGTGGCTCTCGTTCTCGTGCGTGAGGTCGCCGGGCAGGGTGAGCAGGTCGTCGCCGAAGTTCACCAGCGAGACCGCCGAGCCGTTGACGTCGGCGAGGTAGACCGGCTTGCCGTTGATCTCGGTCTGGGCCGAGCCGGCGAACAGCCATGTGTTGCCCTTCATCATCTCGCCGGTCTTGTTGTCCTGCACCCACCGGTTGGCCGGGGTCTCCCGCTCCTGCCCGGCGATCTCGCGGACGATGAAGACCTCCACCTCCGGACCGGTCGCGGGGACCAGCTTCGGCGGGTCAAAGTCCAGGTCATAGTTCAGCGGCTCGCCCGGCTCCTGGCCTAAAAGCAACAGGCCGAGATGGATCGTCGAGGGCGCCGCTTCCATCACCAGGATCGATTCGTGCTCGCGTGTGTCCTTCGTGCACGCGAGCATCTCCAGGAACTCGGCCTCGCGCAGGCAGACCTTGGTTTCGATGTCGATGGACAGGTCCTCGCGGTTGATCGTGACGCCGTTGTCCTGCTTGTTGACCTCGGCGATCGCCGCGTCGACCACGTCGGTCGGCGGAGCGGGCTTGTCAACAGGCGGCGCTTCGGCCGTGCCGTCCGTCTGCGCCCGCGCGACCGGCAGGCATGTAAGCAGGATCATCAACAGGCAGCAGGGGATCAGCCGGAATACACGCATAGTGATTGCTCCGTGTGGGGGTTCGGAGGTTTATCATACGTCTACCGGCCCGTGTCGCCCTGCATGGTTTGCAGCGGTCCGTGGCAGAGGCTGAGCATGACTTC
>JANQKT010000049.1 GCA_028280965.1 Phycisphaeraceae bacterium | reverse complement strand
TGATGCCCATGACCAGGTTGAAAAAGATCAGGGGGCTGAGCATCGGGAGGGTGATGTTGAAGAACTGCCGGACCGGGCCGGCGCCGACGATCCGGGCGGCTTCGTAGAGCGGGGCGGGGATGTTCTTCAGGCCCGCGAGGTAGATGACCATCCCGCCGCCGACGCCCCAGAGGCACATGATGACGATCGCGGGGATGGCGAACACGCCGCCATCGGCACCGAACCAGTCGGGCGCGGGCAGGCCGACGAACTCGATCAGCGCGTTGATCACGCCGCGGTCGTTGTCGAACATCGCGATCCAGAGTGTGACCAGCGCGACGCCGGTGACGACTGATGGCAGGAAATAGACCGTCCGCCACGCCTCGATCCCGCGGACCTTCACGTTCATCAGCACCGCGATGAGCAGCGCCGCGACCTGCGTCGTCGGTACGGCGAGCAGCGTGAAATACACCGTGACCCAGAGCGAATGCGCGTACTCCGGGTCGTAGGCGAACATGTGTTGGTAGTTGTCCAGCCCGACATAACGCGCTTCACTGAGCGGCGCCATCGCCGACCACTTGGTCAGGCTCAGCAGGAGGGCGAGCAGGATCGGCCCGATGACCAGCAGCACAAAACCGATCACCCACGGGCTGATAAACAGCCAGCCGGTGCGCTGTTCGGCGCCGGCCAGCGAGCCGAGTTTCTCCCGCCGGGCGATCAGGACAAGCCCTGCCAGTGCGATGGCAACGACAACCGCGGTGACCCCGATGACAGTAAGCCAAGGCATCTTCCGGTACTGCTTGGTATAGAGCGGCGAAGCCAGTTCGCTCGCCCACAGGCTCTTGACGTCCGCCGCGGCTTGTTCGGGGGGCACGGCGTCCAGGACCAGCGTCTGCTTCATCTGCGACTCAAAGATGCGATTAAATTGCGGCAATCTCGGGAAGTGTGGCAACCGGCCGTTTTCCGCGCTATCCAGAAAAACACGGATATGCTCCGGGCCCATGCCACTGTCCAGGAACGCGGGGGAGTTCGCGACCGATCGGGAGGCGGGCATCGCCAGCCCGCTCTGGGCCGTGCGTTCCTGGCCGACTTTGTCTGTTAAGGACTTGAGGAGTTCAAACGCCTCGTCCGGGTGGTTGGTCTGCGAGCTGACCGCCCAGGCGACGCTGAAGAGGAAGCTGCTCGGCTCGACGCCCTGGGCGTGCGGGATGGGGACGACATCCCAATCAAAATCGACATCCTGCAGCTTCGGCGTGAACCACCGCCCGTAGGGCCCGAGGCAGCCGATCCGCCCGCGGATGAAAAGGTCGTCGTCGTTCTGCGACAGGCCGCTGGGGTTCAGCACGCTCTTGTCGATCAGGCGGACGTCGCGGATGAACCGCATGCACGACAGGCCGGCTTCGCTGTCGAGTTGCAGGTCGGTGAAGTCTTCACCCTCTTCGCCTCCAGCGACGGTTGCCCCGAACGACCAGAAGAGGTTGCGCATCGGGTCGCCCCAGTGCTTGATCGTCCCGCCGAAGATGCGCTGGGATGGACTATCTTCAGGAGAGAGTGTTGCGATGCGCTCCATGGCCTCGCGGTACATCGCCCAAGTCCAGCCGCTTGTGTGGACTGCTTCAAGCTGTGGGTCGCTATAGCCGGCCTGCCGGAACAGGTCCACGTTGATGTACATGACCGCCGGAGTGAAGTCCTTGGGCAGCCCGATGAGCCGCCCGGACCCGCCGGTGATCCCGCGCTGATCGTCCCAGCGGTAAGCGTTCATCAACTCGGGGTAGAAGTCGTCGAGCCAGTCGGCTTGTCCCGCTTCTCGCTCCTGCTGTGCGTAAGGCTCGAGGTCGAGCAGCATGCCCGACTCGGCGAAGTCGCCGACCCAATCCGGCTTGAGGTAAAACAGGTCCGGCGGGGTGCCAGCGGCGAGCATCGTCTTGAGCTTGGCATCGTACGCAGCCGCATGGATCCGCTGCACCTTCACGCCGGGGTGCTCGGCCTCGAAAGCATCGATCATGTCCTGAACGATCTGCTCTTCCTCCGGCGTGCCCCAGTGCAGCACGGTGAGCGTCACATCAGCCTCGGGACCGCCAAGCATGCTGCCGACAGTCCGGTGACCGACGTCGTAAAACGACCAGATCACCAAGCCGATGGCGAGCAATCCCATGGCATACCGCAAGATGCGTGCGATTCTCTGCATTAATTGTCAAGCTGATCTTCAGCGATCAGTACACGCACCGTCCATGGCGGCAGGTGTGTTTTGAGAAGATTGTCCGTCACACGGGGCAGGCCGATCGGATCGGTTGGGCCCAAGATGGTCGCCCTTGTAGCCGCATCCTTGGGATCCATGATTTGGGTTGCGTGCAAGGCGTCGATGATAGCCTTGCCGTTTAAGGACGGATCAACCGCCAGGGAGAGGCTGGCTTGGCGCTCGCTGCGGTTGATAGCAACGTACACAACCTGATCATGAAGCCGGCGCTCGTATACTGCGATCCCCATCATATTGTCAGTGTAGGTCGTCTTGTAGACACCCGTGCGGAGGGCGGGCAGGGTGTTGCGTACTGCGATACAACGCTTATACCAATCGAACAGATCCTGATCGAACGCGACGCCCTCGCCGTCGTAGGGCTCGAGGTCTTTCCAGACCATCGGCATCCGGTTACTCGGGTCGTCTGGGCCCCACATGCCCGCCTCGTCGCCGTAGTAGATCATTGGTGCGCCGACGAAGGCCATCTGGAACGCGATCGCTTGGCGCTGTTTCGCTCTCTCAAGATCGTTCGGTTTCCGGGGGTTGTAGCCCGGGCCGTTGTCCTGCAGGCGGTTCTTGCCGTCGTAGGGCAGGTCGGGGTTGACGAACATCGAGGCGAAGCGGTCGGTGTCGTGGCTGCCGATCAGGTTCTGGTTCACAAACGCGACCTGCAATGGGTAGCTATAGCTCAATTCTGTCAGGCGTGCGCCGAACTCGGTCGGCGTGATCGCGGTTCTCTGATCGATGAAAAAGTCCTGGAGCGCGGAGGCGAAGCGGTAGTTCATCACTGCATCGAATTGATCGCCTTGCAGCCAGGGGTGTGCCCACTGCCATATCTCGCCGGTGATGTATGCGTCGGGGTTGATAGATTTGACGAGCTTGCGCCACTCGATCCAGAAGGGGTGCGGGATGTCGCCGGGAACGTCCAGACGCCAGCCATCGATACCGTCGGAAGGGTCGCCGTCACCGTTAGGGTCCATCCACCGGCGGGTGATCGCGAAGATGTGCTCGCGCGGACCCTCTGCTAAGCCGAGCTTCGCGTCTTTCTTGAACGCGGGGAGGGCGCCGTTGGGCTGGTCCCACGCAACCCACTGGATCCCGCCGGGCTTGCCGTAGCTGCTGGGCTTGCCGGCGTTCGTATCAAGGCCCCAGTCGGTGATCTCGAACCAGTCGGCGTATCGGGATTTGCGTCCGTTCTTTAGCACGTCCTGGAAAAATGGATGCGCGACGCCGACGTGATTGAATACGCCGTCGATCACCACCTTGAAGCCTTGCCGATGCGATTCTTTCAGAAAATCAAGGAAGACGCGGTCAGACCCGCTCCACCGCCAGGTCTCTGGGTCGTCGGTCTCGCCGGGCAAGCCATTGAAAGGTTTGCTTTGCTTAACGCCAAAGTTGTCGTCGACATGCCTGAAGTCGGCCGTATCGTACTTGTGCATCGACTCGCCCTCAAAGATCGGATTGAGGTAGATCGCGTTGATGCCGAGTTCGCGGAGGTAGGGCAGTTTCTCCTGCAGGCCTTGTAGGTCTCCGCCGTAGCGCCGGTTCCAGACGTTGCCGTTGCCGAGGTAGACGTTGTGCTTGCCCTTGGCCTCGCCGGGCAGGGTGGCCCACCAGTCGCTGGTCCAGGGGACCAGATTTTCATAGTGGAAGTCGCCGGGGTCGTTGGTTGGATCGCCGTTGCGGAAACGCTCGAGGAAGACCTGATACCAGACTGCGTGCTTGGCCCATTCGGGTGTCGTGAAGCCTTCGTTCATGGATACCCTGTTGGGTTTTCCCTTTGTCGGGAGCAGTTGTTGGTCGTCGCCATCGACGGCTTTGATGCGGTAGCTCACCGTATCGCCTCTGACCGACACGACGCCGGTGAAGCGATCCATCCCGCGTAGCGTTTCAATCTTAAGGAGTTCAACCGCACGCGTCTTGTCAGCATCGTTGAACGCGTCATTGATCAGGATGAAGACACGCTGCACATCGTCGGCCTGGGCCCGCACGGACACCACAAGCAGGTCGTTCGCCGCGACTTGCAGGTCGCTTGGGGAATTGGGGTCGTGCAGCAGCGCGGCGGGGTTGACGGCGTTGGGCTTCGGCGGGCCGAGGGTTCGGACGTCTAAGCCGATAAGGACCGCCGAGTTCACACCGCCGTGGCCGTCTTCTTCTTCGTACTCCTTGTCTGATTTCGGGTCGTTCACCCAGTGGGTCTGATCGATCACAAACTTGTATTGGTGTACGCCGGAGGAGAGCTCGATCGTGACGGCCCAACTGCCGTCGTTGCGCCTCGCCATCGGCGTGGTTTCTTTCGACCAGCCGTTGAACGGCCCGGCGAGGTGTACGGTCCGCGGCTTGATCCCTTCGGCGGGGCTGTACACAAATGTGTGGGCGTGCCTGTGATTAGCGGCGCGTGCCTGTGCCGAGCATCCGCAGGCGGCCAGGGCGGTCACCAGCAAGAGCATCAAACATAGCGGCCGGGAGGAGCGGTTGATCGGCACGGCAGTCTCCTGGTTCATGGAGCCGCCGGTCTGATCGCATCGGCGGCTCAAGGGTCTGTCGGGATGTCGTCGCCAGGGTCGAGTAGGGCGATGTCGCTTGTGCCTGGGCCTGATCGGCGTTGGGCGCGGGTTTACTGTGTTTGCTTAGCAAGCGATGTCGAGTCGCGGAGTACCAGGTGTGTCGGCAGCACCTCGGCCACGGGGCGCTTGCGCCCGCGGATGCGGTCGATGAGCCGCTCGCAGGCAAGCATGCCGGTGTCGTACAAGGGCGTATTGACGGTCGTGAGCGCCGGGTTGACAAACGCGGCGTACTGGATGTTGTCGCACCCGACCACCGAGAGGTCGCCGGGCACGGACAGGCCGCGCTCGGCGGCGCAGTGGAGTGCGCCCAGCGCCATCTTGTCGTTGCCCGCGAATATCGCGGTGACGTCCGGGTGCTTGCTGAGCAGTTGTGAGGTCGCGGTGTAACCGTGCTCTTCGGTGAACCGGCCGTCAACCAGCAGGGTGTCGTCTTCGCCGCCGGTCGCGCTGGCGATGCTTTTCTTGTACGTATCCATCATCTGGCGCATCGTGTAGACGTCCGGCGAGCCGTGCAGCATGCCGATCCGCCGGTGCCCGAGCTGGAGCAGATAGGTCATGATCTGTTCGGCGCCCGAGGCGTAGTCGCAGACGACGTGGTCCAGCCCAAAGCCGACGTTGTTGACCATCAGCGCCAGGTCACCGCGTTCGGCGAAGTCGCCCAGGAACGTGTGCTTGTCGCTGAAACCGATGCAGAGGATGCCGTCGATGTATCGGCGGTCGAAGAGGTCGATGTGGCGCTTCTCACGGACGAAGTCCGGCTTGGCGTGCTCGAGCATGATCTTCTGGCCGAGGCGCGCGGCCTTGTCGCAGATACCGGAGATCAGCTCGCCGAAGTACGGGTCCGCCATGGTGTGCCGCAGCGTCGGCATGAGGACGGCGAGGAGGTTGGTGTATTTGCTAGACAGCGACTGGGCGATGCGGTTGGGGCGGTAGCCGAGTTGATCGATGACCTTGGTGACCTTGGCGCGGGTCTCGCCAGTGATCTTGGGGTTGTTATTCAGGACCATCGAGACGGTCGCGACCGAGACCTCGGCCTGCGCGGCGATCTCGCGGATGCCGACGCGCTTGCCGCCCCGGGGCTTGCCTTTGGCTCGGCCATTGGCGGCGGGTTGTGGTGGCGAGGTTTCGGCCATGGGGCGGTTTCAGGGCAGGGACGTGGAACCTGTTTACTAAAACAGTTTACCGATATGGTAAACACCGTCAAGCCCTGGATCGAAGATTCGGGGTAGTCCTGGCGTGGCAAGCAGGGTCGGTGGGCCAGCGCAACCGTCATCACGGCAGGAGAACCGCGGCCAAGCCTAGTCAGTTGTAGTTATTGCCTGATCAGGAAGCATTTTTGTCAAATAAGGGGTTGACCGCTGAATGCTTAGGCTTATAATGATTAAACGGTTTACCAAATACGCGTGGCCCGTAAGAGGCATAGCAACCCAGTCGCAGACTTCTCACAGCATTAAAACCAAACCAGCCGAGCCTCTTGCACAGAATCTTACCCACAGTTAACGGTTTTATTTGAGCCTCCTCGAGATACAGCAAGTAACCACACAGGAGCCAGTCGATGCCAGGACACCAAACAAACACCGCGCAACGAGGCGGTGGGTTTACGCTCATCGAGTTGCTGGTTGTGATCTCCATCATCGCGCTGCTGATCGCGATCCTGCTGCCGGCCTTAGGCGCGGCGCGTAACGCGGCACGGAGTGCGCAGTGCCTTTCGAACGTCCGGTCGATGGGTCTGGCAGCGCAGACCTACTCGATCGATTACAAAGACCACATCCCGCTGACCAGCACCGACCTGGCCTGGCAGGGCTCGGGCCGGATCCCCAATGAGCTGCGGGGCAAGGTCGCGCGCTACCCGAACTCGTCGTATCGGATCAAGGATTGGGCGAGCGCTTTGGTCCCGTACATGGGCGGCGGAGAAAACATCGCTTTCGATCAAGCCGATCCGGAAGTTTCCGCGGGCTTCCTCTGCCCGAGCGACCCGTACACAGAAGGGCACTATGTCGGCAACAACATCTCTTCGGGCCTGAGCGACTTTGCTCCGCTCTCGTATGCACCCAACGCCGAGGCGACGACCTGGCAGAACACCGGCAACAATGCCGGCGGCGCGTTCTGGGGCTTCGGCACATCGATCAAGCCCTTCGGCGGCCCGGCGATACCCGGCGACCTGAACCGGATCAAGAACCCGACGCAGACGATGTTCTTCGCCGACGGCGGTGGGCGTGGCACAACGTCCGGCACGCCGGAGAACCGCAGCGATGTCCTGATGTATTCTGCACGTGATTCCTGGGTCCGCGGCGAACGGGGCACGCTTGAAGCGATCTTAAACCAACCTTCGGCCAGCAAGAAGCTGCCTATCGAGCAGCAGTCGCCCGAAGACGACCGGCATAACAACGCCATGAACATCAACTTCGCGGACGGGCACTCGGAGACCTCCTCACCCGAGGAGTTTGCCGAAGTCTACATCAGCCCGCACCTGCGATAAACGCTATACCGATCCCTTTGATTGTCCGCTCTGACCATGCCTTAACCCTGGAGGAATACCACCATGCAGTTCACGCGCGCATCACTCATCATTGCCTTGACCGGCCTGTCCGGCAACGCTTTTGCTCAACCGGTGCTCGACGGCAGCATCGCCGGCGACGGCTACGGCGGGGCGCTGTCGGTCCAGACGACGCAGACCGACTTCGGCGACAACGCCAGCGAACTCAACGCTGCTTACGCGCAGATCGATAACGGCGTGCTCTATCTGACCATTACCGGCAACCTGGAGAGCAATTTCAACAAGCTGAACATCTTCATCGACTCGGTCGCCGGCGGGCAGAACCAGATCGGCCCGGGCACCGATGAAGGCGGGACCAACCCGAACAACGACGACTGGGCCGAGAATTACTCGGGGCAGGGGCCGAGCGCGGACGGGAACGGCAACGGTTTTACGTTCGATGCGGGCTTCGAGGCCGACTACCTGCTCATCCTGCGCAACGGGAACTTCGGTAACGACAAGTTCGATGTCGATTACGCGGTGGTCGGCGGTGGTCTGGCAGGTTTCGAGGAGGCTTTTGATATATTCAACGGCAGCTTCACCGGCGCCAATGCATCGGCGTTGACCAACGGCGTCGGCGTGGCCTACGATAATTCGAACACCGCGGGTATCGCGGGCGGCACCATCGCCGCCGACCCGCTCGCCGCGATCGCAGTAGAGACCGGCATCGAGTTGGCGATTCCGCTGTCGGAGATCGGCAGCCCGACCGGCGCGATCAAGGTCAGCGCCCACGTCAACGGCTCGAACCACGACTTTCTGTCCAACCAGTCGCTCGGCGGGTTCGTTGCGCCGCAGGGCAACCTTGGTGGCGACGGTGCTGCCGGTTTCAACAATGACGTGTCCCTGATCGATCTGAACCAGTTTGACGGCGATCAGTTCTTCCAGATCTCCCTCGCCGGTCGTGCCGACATTGATTTCGACGGCGACATCGACGACGCGGATTTCGGCCTGGCTTTCGCTGCCTTCACCGGCCCGGACAACGGCCCGCCTGAGAATTTTCTTGGTGACATCGACGGCGACGGCGATGTGGACGATGCGGACTACGGCCTGTTCTTCGCCGCGTTCACCGGTCCTGGCGTGCCGGCGAGCGTCCCCGAACCAACCAGCCTCGCGCTGCTCGGCCTTGGCGGCCTGCTGATGGCGCGTCGTCGGCGAGCGTCATAATGACCCCGGAAGGGTCGGCCCTTGTGTCAAGCGGGGGCCGGCCTTTTGATGTTTTGTTGCTCGTGCTTTGTTTTTCTAAACCCCTTTTGCTTCGGAGGAACTCATGAAAAGAACAGCTTCGACTACGTTAGCGGCCGCCATGGCCGTGGCCCTGGCGGGTCATGCCCCGGCGGTGACGCTGGACGGCAGCATCGCCGGTGACGGCTACGGCTCGGCCGTTTCGGTTCAGACGATCGAGACCGGTTTTGGTGATAACCAGAGCGAGCTGAACGCCGCCTACGCGCAGGTCTCCGGCGGGACGCTCTATCTCACTATCACAGGCCAGGTCGAGAGCAACTTCAACAAGCTCAACCTCTTTTTCGACACGGTTGCCGGCGGCCAGAACACACTCACTGCCGACGCCAACAACGGCGGCACCAACCCCGAGAACGACAACTGGGCCAATAACCACAACGGTTTTACGTTTGATACCGGATTCGAAGCCGACTACATGATCATCATCCGTAGTGGCAACTTCGGTGGTGATAGATTCGACATCGATATTGCAACCGTCGGTGGCGGCCTCGGCGCCTTCGAAGCGGCGGCCGATGTCTTTGGCGGGTCGTTTACCGGCGTGAATGCGGCGGCGCTGCCCCTGGCGGGTGTCGGTGTTGCCTATGACAACTCTAACGCGGCCGGTGTCGGCGGTACCGCCGGCAACGCCGCGGATCAAACCGCGGCCCAGGCCGTTCAGACCGGCATTGAACTCGCGATCCCGCTTGCTGCGATCGGCAGCCCGGCCGGCGACTTCAAGATCAGCGCCATGGTCAACAACTCGGACCACAACTTCCTGTCCAACCAGTTCCTGGGCGGCCTGCCGGTTGGCCAAGGTAACCTGGGTGGCGATGGAACGGGTGGCTTTACCGGTAACGTCGGAGGCGTTGATCTCAACAACTTCGCGGGTGATCAGTTCTTCGTCGTCCCCGAGCCGACCAGCCTCGCGCTGCTCGGCCTCGGCGGCCTGCTGGTAGCCCGGCGTCGCCGTGCGTAAGGCGGGAGCCCAACACCTTGACCGGTGTTGATTTTGTAATCCTCCTTGCCCGGGCCTCGTTTAACTGCGTGGCCCGGGTTTCCGCCCCGGCTTCAATGCGCTGGGTGCTCATTTACAACGCTGACGAAAGCTGTCGGCGACAACCGATTGTGCTGTCCTATGCGTACACCGACCGCCCGCGTCTTGATCCGTCTGTTGCCTGCCGCCGTGCTGTGTACCGCCGGGCCTGTATCGGCCGAGGACGTTTCCCCGCCTGCGATCCTGCAGTGGTTTGAATCGACCTACAGCGCACAAGAGAACCGTCTCGCGGACCTGTTCGAGGTCGGTTACGGGTCGGTCTGGATCCCGCCGACGCACATCGCCGACAGCGGGGGGCTCTCGGTCGGGTACGACGTGCGCGACCGGTTCGACTTGGGCAGCCCCGGCGCGCAGACACTCTACGGCACCGAGTCGGGCCTGCGCAACTTCACCGGCCAGGTGCACCGGCTCGGCGGCAGCGTCTACGCCGACTACATCCTCAACCATAACGGCTTCGCCGACTCCTCCAGCCCCGGCTTCATCGAGGCCGGCGGCTACCCGGGCTTCTTCCTCCAAGACCCCGACGGCGGGACCGACCCGTTCGGCGTGCCGGGCACCGATGGCGATTTCCACTCGCGTTTTGAGGTAGGCGACCCGGACCTGGTCGGCCGCCTGGCCGGGCTGATCGATATCGATCACACAACCAACCATTTCGCGATCCGCACACCGGTCAACGACGGCGATCCGTTGAACATCCCCGCCGGCACGGTCGCGAACATCCCGGACCCGGGCAACGCACGTTTCTACCCCGACCGCGACCAGCAGCCGATCATCGTCTTCAACCCCGAGACCGGGCAGGGCGGCATCGAGATTTATCCGTTCAACACCGCGGACCCGACGGCGGGTGACGCGGTCGCCGAGAACGCGATGGGCCTACTGATGCGCAACGTGCAGTGGATGCTGCAGGATGTCGGCGTCGATGGGTTCCGCCTCGACGCGGCGCGGCACTTCGACCCGTTCGTCTACGACTTCTTCGACCAGGCGGCCTACCGCGCGATCACGCGCATGAACCTGGACGGCTCACCGATCCACGCGTTCAGCTTCGCCGAGGCCGCGGTGGGTACGACCGGCGAGCTGTTCCAGGACCACATCAAGAAGACGATCGACCCCAATGACATCGGCAGAGTCGGCGCGAACCGCGACGCGCTGGACTTCGTGCTGTTCCGCGCGATCACGAACAACCTGCAGGCCAATGCGCTGGGCAACGACTGGCGGAACGTTGTCAACGCCGGTGCGGACCATGATGATGACGGGCTGATCAACGGCAGCTCGGGCGTTCAGTTCGTGCAGAGCCATGATGACAGCCCGTTCGAAACCGGCCTGGCGATGGGTAACGTCGCGCACGCCTACATCCTGATGCGCCCTGGCAACGCGGTGGTCTACTACAACGCGCTCGAGCACGGCGACAACCGCGACTTCCCGGATGACGGCCGGGGCGATGCGCTGGGCAACTTCGGCGGCGGGGTCGCAACGCTCGTCGGCCTGCGCAACACCCACGGCCGCGGCGACTACCGCAACCGCCTGACCGAGAAGGAGACGCACATCTACGAGCGCTCGGGCTCGGCGCTCGTCGTGCTCTCGAACCGCAACGATGGCGGGTTCGATCAGCGGCGGGTCGATATCGACCTGCCTTGGGGCACGCCGCTCATCGAGCTAACCGGCAACGCAGCGAACGAAAGCGATATCCCCGAGATCGTCATCGTCGATGATGACTTCTTTGAGGGGCCGACCAAGGCCACCGTCCGCGCGCTGCGTAACGACGGGCAGGACAAGGGCTACTTGGTCTACGGCGTCGCGAACCCGAGGTCGGCGGGGGGGCTGCAGTTCACAAACGTCTCGCAGGTCATCGGGCCGGACACCGTGCCCCTGACGATCGACACTGATGAGGACGAGATCCCCGATGCGCCGTCCAATGCGGATATCGGCCGGGCCCGGCTGGCGGACATCCTGGTCATCCAGGACACGAGCTTCACCGTCTCGCTCGTGACCGACCCCGTCACGCTGTCCGGCGGGTGGCTGAACCCGGCGACGAACCAGATCGAGAACATCAACGTCCGAGACCGCGATGCCGATGGCGACTTCGGCGTGCTCAAGATCAATGACGGGCTGGACCTCAACGGCAACGGCGTGGTCGACACGGTCACGCCCGGCAGCGTTACCTACGGCTTCGAAGAGTTCGACACCGCCAACCCCGGCTTCGACGACCCGAACGGCGACGGGTTCTACGAGCAGACGATCGACACGACGCAGCTGTCGGAAGGGCGGAACTACGTCACCGCCCGCGTCTTCCGCCACCGCGACCCGTCGACAGGAGGGGACGGCGGGCCCGCGGTGTTCTCGGACTTCAAGCAGACGGTCTACGTTGACCTGCTGCCGCCCGAGGCCGAGTACGATTCGCAGGTGCCGTTCAGCGCCGACGGCCACGACATCGACTTCCGCGTCCGCAGCACGGACGGCACCGCGGACAACATGCATTTTTTCCTTGATCTGCCAGCGGATCTGACGGATCAGGAAATCGTGGCGCTCGTCGGCGGGGGCAGCAACGCCAACCAGATCGACCGCGACCTGTTCCAGCGCGGCTACTTCGATGTGACTGCGGGCAACCACACGATCACGGTGGTGGCCTTCGAACTGACTGGTACATCGAACGTCCAGCGGCTCGCGGGCATCTCGGTGGACAACGGCAACGGCCTGGGCGTCGGCGATGTCAACGCGGACGGCGTCTACTCTCCTGAAGACCTCGAGAACGCGCCGCTTAATTTCGAAACATACCTATATGCGCAGGATGCGCTGTTCAACGCCGCTGCGGATGTCAACGGCGACGGGCTGAACAACAACCTCGACCTCTACGCGCTCGGCGAAGTCCTGGCCAACGGCGGGGCCGACCAGGCGACGCTCGATACCTACCAGACGATCCTCTTGCGCCGCGGCAACATTAACGGCGGGCCGACGACCGACACGACCGATATCGACTCGCTCTACCAGCAGCTCGGTGTCTTCACATGGCAGAACGACCTGAACGTTGACGGTGTTGTCGATGAGGCGGACGTCGATACGCTGATTGAAGAGGTCCTCGGCATCCTGCCGGGCGACTTCGAACTGGACGGTGATGTTGACGACGCGGACTATGCCTTGGCCTTCGCCGGCTTCACAGGGCCAAACGGGTCATCCCAGCAGGTGCCGTGGTCGTCGGGCAACCTCGATGGCGACAACGATGTGGACGACGCGGACTACGCCCTGGCGTTCGCCAACTTCACCGGGCCCGGCAGCGCGGCGAATGTGCCCGAGCCCGCGGCGCTATTGACGCTGGTGGTCGCGGGTGGGTTGGCGGCCTCGCGCCGGCGTCGGGCCTGAAGCGACATGCTCCCGGCTCTAGCTGATCGTCGGCCGGCGTAGGTACAGACGGATGCAGTAGCCCGCAATGACGCGTTCGAGCCAGCGTGCCAGGAAGAGTAGCCCGATCCCGCCGGCCAGCGCAACGCCGCTGAGTGATAGGGCCATGGCTGAGTCGCCCAGCCTGCCGGTGCGTTGGTCAGCAAGATCGACGGCTTGAGCAATGATGGCGATCACGCCGCCGATCACCAGCGGCACGCCGAGCAGGTACGCGCCCATCGCCACATGCGCGAGCACCGCATAGGCCGCCGCGACGACGCCACCCATTGATCGCCAGGCCCAGGTCATCAGCAGGCTCCACCCGCTGGTCAACAGCAAGAACAGGCTCAGCCATAGTGTTCGGCTTGGCGTCGTAAACCCGTTATTCGAGATGGTGTCCACGACCGCCCAGATGACGACCCAGCCGAGCAGCGCGATCATGATCCAGGCGACCGGCAGGCACAGCCGCGTATAGCCGGGCGCCTTGTACCACGGCTTGTCCCACCGCCGGGTCAGCAGTTTGGCGACATCGCTGGTCAGCCCGCACTCGGGGCAGGTCGCCCGATCGCCGCCGAGCCCGCGGAGGTTGTAGCCGCATCCCGGGCAGCCCAGATCCTGATCGAGGATGCTGTCGATCGCCGATTCAGAAGTCTGGCTGACTGGTTGAACCGGCGAATGATCGCTCCTTGCCATGCGTGGAGCATAACCGCCATCAGGGCCCGTAAACAGCGATTTAATTATACATAACAGGCATTATCGGACTTTTTAACTATCCCCGAGCGGCTCTGTACGCTTGCTTGTCTTGTCGGTCGGCTTTCTATTGCTTTGTGTCTTCCGCCCACTGCAGGCGCGAGGCGCGGATCCCGTTCAAGCCGGGATTGAGGGCAAAGATGTACCACTGCCCTTCGTGCTCAACGAGTTCCATCGCCGCAACCGGCAGGGTTGTGACAAAGGTGTCTTTGTCATCACCGATACCGAAGTCCAGCGGGTTTTTGGAGCGGTAGACGTGGCTGATGTTGTTGCCGCCGTAGCGTTGGGTGCGGAAGAGGTAGTAGTAGCCGTCGATGTGGACGACGTGCGGGCACTCATGGGCCTGCCAGGCCGTGCCGGTCCGCCCGCCGTAGGAGACGAGGGTCGAGTCGCTCCACTGGACGAGGTCTTTGGAGGTCCGGCAGAACACCCCGCCGGTGATAATGCGTTTGCCCGAGGCATCCGTCTTATAGATAAACGCGCAGTAGTAGCAGTAATAGAGCTGCTCCTCTTCGATAAAGATGGTCATCGCGTCGCGGGTGTTGGTGGCGGCGCCCTCGGTAAAGCGGGCGGAGACGCCGAGGAAGGTGTGCTCTGTTTCCCGGACAAAGGCCTTGCCGTTGTCCTTCGGGCTGCGTGCGAGGCAGATGTTGTTCCAATCGCCGTAGAACATGAGAAAGTCATTGGAGTGGGCCCCGCGGATGACGTGTGGGGCCTGCATGCCGCCCGACGTTTCGCCGACCAGGGGGTTGGCGCGCATCTTGATGCCCTCGGGCGTCCAGTTCTTGTCGGTGATATGCTTGCCTTCCCAGCCGTAGAACAACCGCGTTCTGCCCGGTTCCTTCGTGTGGCGGATGCAAGACCAGAGCTGCCAAGTCCCGTCGGCCGCCTTCCAGACACCGAAGTCCACGGGTTGCTGGTCTTTCGAACCGACCTCGCCGAGGTCGGGGTTACCCGCGACCTGCCACCAGTTACCGATGAGGACAGGCTTGAGCTTGCGATCTTCTTCTGCTGCCATTTCCTGAGCTTGGGCACCACCATGGCCAGCGAACAGGGTGAAGCAGGCCAGAGCAGTACACAGTAGTAGTTTTATGTTTGACATCTTCAGAGCTCTTGTTGTTAAGTAAAAAGTCGGGCAGACATTCCTGCCTGCCTGATCACGGTTGCTACCTGAACGCGACTTCGAGCCCGATGGCCTCGCCTCGGTTGAAGGTCGTGGCTTTGTCGAGCTTGATCGTCACGCTTCCATCGTCGTTCGTGGTGATCTTCTGCTGTTTGCCGTTGAGAGTCACACTCGCGGCCTTCCTGCCTTCGGGCAGGCCGAGGCTGATGGTGCTCAGCTTGAGATCGCCCCACTTCAGGTCCAGCTTCGCGTCAAGGGCCTTGCCCTTGATCGTCTGGCTATACGCGCCCCAGCCTTCGGCAGCGCTGAAGAAGCACTTGAAGTCGTCCGATTCGAGCTTCGGATTGAACCCGATGTGGCCGGCCGGACCGTCGTACGTAAAGCCGCTGACCCCCAGCAGACAGCCCCAGCTTGCGAGGGCACGGGCGTAGTGATCGCCGCACTCGATCTCGTTCCAGGGGTTGTGCTTGACACCGTCGTACCGGTCGTGGATCGCGCGGATGATCGCCAAGGGCTCGGTGATCATCCCGTCGTAGAGCATCTGCGAGGCGACCTGGTACTCGGTGCCAGTCCAGACCTCGTCGCGGTAGCGGACGGATGTCGGGCCCAGGTGCTTGGTCTTGGGCCAGGTGCACATGAACAGGCCGGCTTCGCCGGGCCGGCAGTACCAGCGCTCCGGCGGGTGTACCTCGTTCTGCGGGCCGACGTCCGGCGCCCAGTTGTACTTCCAGATCGAGGCCATCGTCTTCTTGACCGCGGCCTCGGGGTAGATGTAGCCCAAGCCACACTGGTGCGCCAAGCTCTGGCCAAGCAGTTGGTCGGCCAGGCAGCCGTCGCCCTGCTGGTTATGCGGGTGCTTGGCGAGGTCAACGTCTTGAATGAAGTAGCCCCAGTCTTCGCGCCAGATGCGGTCCATGGTGGACTTGACGCCCTGGTCCGCGAGCTTGGTGCAGCGCTCGACAAACGCGTCGTCGCCCACGACTTCGGCCATCTTCGCGCCCGCACGCAGGGCCGCGTGGTACATCGCGCCGACGAGCGTGTTCGCACCGAAGTAGTCGATGTCGTAGGTGTTGTGCTGCCGGCCTTCGAGGAAGCCATCGACCTTCCCGTCCTTGCCGTCCTCGCCGACCATGAACTCGATCGATTTCTTGATCTTGGGGTAGTACTCACGGAGGAACGAATCGTCGGCCGAGCAGAGGTGGTCGCGGTAGGCCTTGAGGATGTAGCCGCCCATGGCGTCGCCGGCCCAGCCGCTGCCCGCGCCGCGGAAGCGGATCAGGCCGGTGCGGTCGTCGTAGCCGTTGCCCGATTTGAAGTCCTGGTTGGTGCGGACCGAGCGTTCGAGTTCGGGGAACAGCCGGGCCATGCCCTGGGCGTAGTTCCAGACGTGCCCGCAGTTGCCCAGGCAGCAGCCGACGCCTTCCCAGGCCCAGAAGTAGCCGTCCTCGCGCCAGGTGCAGGTCTCCGAGGCGAGGTTGGCAAGGGGCATGCTCAGCCGCTGGATCAGCCAGTAAGGCAGCGAGGTGTCGTAGAGCGTGTCGCGGAAGAGGTAGGTCTGCTCGGTCAGCCGGCCGTACCCAGCGGCCATGTAGTCGATCACGTCGTTGGCGTGGTCGTACCAGTTGTTGTAGCGGTTGCCGACGGGCGTGTCGGTCTGGCCGTTGGCCGAACCCCAGCCGCGGTGGATGTCCGCGCGGCGGTTGGGGTAGTACCAGCCGAGCACGAAGTCGAAGCTCTTCGACTCGCCGGGCTCGAGCGTGGCCGAGGCCGTGACGCCGGCGACCTTCGCCTCGCCGATGTCGTAGGTCTGCTTGGCCTGGGCCTCAAGCTTGTCAGATTGTGTCAAGGCATCGAGGAACGCCTGCTTCGAATCGTATGCCGCGCGGGTTGACGCCTCGCTGCCCAACGCCGCGAGCGTGACCTGGCCCATGTACTGGTGGTCGGCTTCGAATCCGTCGAGCTTGGGCGGCTGGTCGGCGAACACGATCTGATCGATGTTGATGTGTCCCCAGCCGCCGCGGTTCTCATCGACGATCTCGATGTGGGCTTCTTGGCCTTTGAAATCAGAGACGTTCCAGTACGCGGCCCTCAGCCGCTCGTTGTTGTCGCCCGAGGTGGCATGGACGACCTCGCCATCGACGACCAGCCGGATCGCGGTGTTGGCGTGGCTGCCGCCGCCGACCAGGAACCAGATATACGGCATCTCGATCTTGAACGTCTTGGAGGTCGCTTTGCCGACCTGCGCATCGCTGCCGCCCCGGAAGGTGTTGACCAGGCCCTTGCCCTCGAAGCCGGAGACCGGCTGCTGCTGGTCCATCGTGCCGCCGGAGGGCTTGTCGCCGAAGGCCTGGCCTTCGAGCGTCCACTGGCCGTAGCCGTCCTCGAAGTCCTCGAAGACCACGAGCTTGGGAGCGCGCCCCTCCGGCTGGGGCTTCTCGACGCAGTCCATCGTCACGCCCGACCAGCCCTTGCCGTTGACCGATTGGTTGCGCTGCCGGGCCGCGCCCTTCCAACCGTCCTTGTGCGTGAGCATGACCGGGTTCTGCAGCCAGCCACCCAGCGCCACCTCCTGCGTCTGGCCCGAGGTGTTGGTCACGGTGTACCGCAGGGTCGTGGCGGGCGTCGCCGAGTCGCGCGTGTTGATCGGGATGAACGGCGAGAAGACCTGCGCATTTACCTTCACCGGCGGGCTGTCGCCTTTGGCCTTGTCGTACGAGATCTCCGCGATCGGGTACTCGCCGATGAAGCCGATGTCTTCGAAGCCGTCGGCGTTCAGTTGCCAGATCTTGTTGCCGACCCGCAGCGCAAAGCCCTGGTCCACCGGCGTCGGCGGGGTGAAGGGCTCGGGCGTGTACGTCACCGGGTACTCGCCCAGCGGCGTGTCGATCTCGTAGTGGTGGCCGTAGCCGGTGTTGTGCGAGTTGTTCGCATTCCACCAGTAGCCCAGCGAGCCGTCGCCCAGGACGTACAACTGCCCCGCCGCCACACCGCCGCAGGGCATGCCGATCGTTTGCAACTCCGCGCCGCGGTAGACCTTTCGCTCGCCCTTGGCGGTGAGCTGCGCCAGCCACTCGGCGGTCAGCTGCTTGTCTTCGGGCACGAAGTGGTCGACGCTCACCGGCTGGGCGTAGGTCCGACGCACGGTCGGCAGGCCCGCGACGAGGCCGGCCGTCGTCAGGCCTGTTGCCGCGAGGAACGAGCGGCGGCTCATCCCATCACCACAGCAGCCGGCCTCTCCGAGCTGGGGCTGCGATGGGCCGCCACAGCACGCTTGCTCGGCGGTCGGTTCAGGTGTCGGGCAGCACCCACGCGCCTGTTCATCGGATCCATTGACATTGACGGAGTATTCCTGTTCGGACTGCATGGCAAACCCTTTGCGCCGTGGTGAGTGAGAGTACTGTTTTGTGGAACGATGTGAAGAAAACAAAAGTCAACCGACACGGTTGTTACTGATCCTCTTGCGATACCCATTCGAGCCGGGATGCCCGGATGCCGTCGAGGCCGGGGTTCAGCGCGAAGATGTACCACTGGTCTTCGTGCTCAACGAGTTCCATGGCGGCGACGGGCAACTCGCCAACGAAGTAGCCTTCATCCGTGCCGATGCCGAAGTCCAACGGGTCCTTGGACCGGTAGATGAAGCTCTTGTTGCCACGGCCGTAGTACTGCGTTCGGAACAGGTAGTAGTAGCCGTCGATGTAGACGACGTGCGGGCACTCGTGCTGGCCCCAGCCGTTGCCGGACCGCCCGCCCTTGGAAACGATCTTGGATTCACTCCAGTGGCGAAGGTCTTTGGAGGTCCGGCAATAGACCGCCCCGGTTTTGTTATGGCTCTCTGCTCTAAAGCCGACCCCGGCGCAGTAGTAGCAGTAGTAGAGCTGCTCTTCTTCAACGAAGATGACCATCGCGTCACGGGTGTTGGTGCCGGCGCCTTCGGTGAACATGGCGGTGACACGCGACTGGTTGTCCTGCACCACGCGGGTAAAGGCCTTGCCGTTGTCCTTGGGGCTGCGTGCCAGGCAGATATTGTTCCAGTCGCCGTAGAACATCTGGAACGTGCCGGTGTGCGCCCCGCGGATGACGTGCGGCGCCTGCATCCCCCCCGCCGTCTCGCCGACGCGCGGGTTGGCGCGCATCTTGATCCCCTCGGCGGTCCAGTCCTTGTCCGTGATCTTTGCGCCCTCCCAGCCGTAGAACAGCCGCGTCTTGCCCGGCTCCTTGGTGTGGCGGATGCAGGACCACAGCTGCCAGGTCCCGTCGTTGGCCTGCCAGACGCCGAAGTCCACCGGCTGCTGGTTGTCGGAACTCAGCTCGCCCAGGTCCGGGTTGTTTGCGACCTGCCACCACTCGCCGACAAGCTTGGGCTGGAGCTTGCGCGGTTCGTCGCTTGCGTGATCATCCGCAAGGGCCTGGGTATGGGCAAAGACAGCCGCCCACACCATGATCGCCATGCAGAACACGGTGCGTCGGGGCACCAGGGAAGCGACGAAGCCCGTTCCGACCGATAGATTTTTCCGAATCAAAGGAGACACTCCTGATCGTGTTTAGAGTGATGGTCGCGTGGCGCATTGCCGCCTTGAGTCAGATCCCAGGCGGCATGCACTGTTTAATCAGGTCGGCGGCGGCTCGCGAGCGTCAGCAGGCCCATGCCCAACACAACCAGGCCGGCCGGCTCGGGGACACTGGCCGCGCCGCCGGGCCCGGTGAAAGCGGCGAAGGCCAAGCCGAAGTCCGCGTCATCGGTGTCGCCATCGTTGTCCAGGTCCGCGGCGGGGTTGCCGGTCGGGACACCGGGGCCGGAGAAGGCGGCGAAGAACAAGGCGAAGTCCGCGTCGTCCACGTCGCCGTCCAGGTCCAGGTCCGCCGGGTCGAAGGCGGCAACGACCGAGATGTTGTCGAGGATCGCGCCGTAGTCGTCGGGTGCCACGTCATCGGTTTCTTCAAACGTGATCGTCGTGACGGTATCGGTGGCGACGAAGCTGACGGTATAGCTCGTCCAGTCCAGGTTCGTGCCCTCGGCGTCCTGGGCCACGCTCTGGGTATCAACGAGTACGCCGTCGGCCAGGACGTTGATGTCGGCGACAAACCCGTTGGGGTCCGGGGAGTTGGGGCCGCCCAGCGCGCCCAGGTCGTAGGAGATGATGTACTCCTGACCGACAGTGGTGGTGATGTCCTGAGAGACGGAGGCCAGGCCGCCGAAGTTGAAGACGACCTCGCCATCACCGGGCGAATCGCCGATGTCAACCACACCAAACAGGCCTTGGACGCCATCGGGCCAGCGCAGCGCCTGCCCCGAAACCGTCCAGTCCTCCAGGCTCGCGGGCAGCTCGACGTTCGTCGGGTTTGGCGCACCGATGCCGTTTCGGCCGGAGACGCCGTCCGCGTTGATCTCAAACCCGCCGTTGAGGATCAACTCCTGGCCGGGCACGGGCGGCGGCGACGGCACGCTGACCGACGCCCCACCAACCAGGCTGAAGTTGATGAGTGTCCCAGTCTCATCAAACAGCGTGGTATCCGAGAAGTCCAGCGCAAAAGTACCTCCAGCGGCAAGGCCAGTCGTGTCAAACGTCAGCGTGCCGAGCCGCTGGGTTCCCGTATTGTTGATCGGGGTTGTCGGCGGCAACGGCCCGAGCAGGCCCAGGTCCAGCCCCAACGGCGAGGCATCTTCGTCGGCCAGGAGCGCCCCGCCGTCATAAATTGTTCCGGACAAAGAACCGAAATCGACAGCAGGCCCCCCCGCCGCGACCATCAGTTGCAGGTTCGCGCCCGCGGTCAGCGGGCTGTCATCAGAACTTAAGAACAGGTCCACGGTCTGCCCGGCGGTGTTGGGCAGCAACTGCAGGTCTGTCAGGCCCGGCCCGAAGGTCAGGGAGGTCGCGGCGAAGGCCGATGCGCCGGGCAGCAGGCACGCCGAGAGGGTCGAAAGTGTTGTAAACAAAGTCTTTTTCATCTCGCTCTACCACTCCAATTCACAAATAATGGTCAATTCCAAGGCATGGGGGTCAACGTGCATCGCGCTGTGGGGCGAGCAGACGCGCGAGCAGGTTCTCATCCTGCGGGAAGCGCTGGGCCATCGGGCCCGGGGGCATGATCAACTGGAGCGCCGCGGCACCCTCGGCCCGGTTGAGCCAGGCGACGCTGACATCCGTGATGTTGATCATGCCGTCACGGTTGTAGTCAAACGGGCTGGTGATCGGCACGCCCGAGGCGGACTGCCCGATCCAGGTCAGGATGACATCGACAAAGTTAACAGGCGCCGAGCCGGGGACCGTCGATCCGCTCTCGCCGATCGCGTTGCCGAAGTAGAACTGCGCCCCCATACCCGATGTCGGCAGCGTGAAGTCTTCGGGCAGGGCCGTGTTGTTGTTGGCCTTGACCGACACCTGCAGCCAGGTGTTGTCGATCGCGTTGTCGGGCCAACTGATGACGACGCGGTCGCTGCCGTTATCCCCGCCCCCGGCGAGTACCGAAATCGAGGACGGTGCCGGCGCGGCCGGCCAGACGCCGGCGCTGTCGGGTGTGTCATCGTTGCCGACGCGGAACTCGAAGTCGCTGGCGGTCAGGTCTGCGCCGTCGTTGGGCAGGTTATCGATATCGATAAGGACCCGGTTGATGCCGCGGGAGTAGCTCGAGTAGTTCGCAAACGTCGCCGTCTCGCCACCCAGCAGCGGCTGCTTGTCGGCCGCGATGCCCGAGTTCTGGGCGGTGATGCCCTGCAGCGTCGAGCCCGGGGCGTAGATCAGGAAGCCGCGCTGCAGGCCGTTGTTGTATTGGTTGACGATCATCTGGTCGAGCACCAGGCCGTCGGGCACGGTGATCGTGAAGTAGTCGCCATCCGTGTTGTTGTCTGAGCCATCGGCCAGGATGGTTCCCGGGATGCCCGACTCGCCCACCTCACCGCTGATGATGTTGCTGCCCAGGCCCAGGGTCAGGTTGCTCGGGTTGGCGTAGTCGCTCGAGATACTGTCAACACCGGGGGCTTCGGTCAGGTCGTTGGTCGGTGGGTTGGCCGAGGAACCCGGCGCCTGCACGGTGATGAGCTCGAACTCGTACTCGACGGTGATGGTGTTGTTTTCCTGGAACAGGAAGCTGTAGGTGCCCGCGGGCAGTTCATCGATATTCAGGACACCGTCGGAAGGGTCAACGGGTAGGCCGGACCCGCCGAACAGGTCGAAGGGCTGTTCACCCGGGTTGTCATCATTGGGCCCGCCGAACAGGGCGCCGTCGCTGTACGGGTAGAACCGGAATGCCGTTTCCGGCTCGCCGAACGCCCCGCCGCCGTAGGCCAGGTGGGCGCCGACGAAGGCGGATGGATCGACCGGCGGGGGTACCGGGATCAGGGAGACGGCCTGGATGAAGGTGACCGCTGTGCTGTTGCCGCTGGTCTCGTCGTCCGCGGTGACCTGGATCTGCCCGTCCTGGCCGACCACGACATTGCTGAAGGTCACCGGCTGTCCCGAGTTATAGGTTGAAAAGATCGGCGCAACGATCCCCGTGCCGTTGACCGTGAGGGTTTGCTGGCGGCTGGTTCCGTCGTTCAGCCCGGCATAAACCAGGACCGTCCACTCCGAACCGACCGGTAGGCCGTTGACCGTCAACTGGCACTGGCCGTTCAGGCTCGCGCCGCCGGAGAAGATCAGTGTCGTGGTCGCGCTGTCCAGGCCGGTGACGTAGCCGGCACCCTGTGCGTCGTTCGGGTTGTTGCCTTCGAACTCGGCGTCTGCAACAAACTGCGTCGCGCTGATGCCCGTCGCCGGCGAGCCGTCGGCGTATTGGAGGCTGTTGTCGGTCCCCGCGCTGCCGACCAGGTTGTTCCAGGTATCCCCGTTAAGGATCTCCTGACCGGGCGCACCGACTTCCTCGCCGAGGCTGAGGTGGATCGCGTCGGCCTGTCCGGGCGGGGGCGGTGCGTCGCCCTCATCAACACGGAGCAGGATCAGCTGCGTCGAGCCGCCGGCGATGAAGTTGCCGAAGGGGTCACGCTCGATATCCAACGCGCCGGCGAGGCCTTCAACCACAAGCTGCGTCCCGCCGGTCGCCTCGTCCACGTGGATGATGTCGCTGCCGCCGCCGGAGTTGCGGCACACCAGCACATCGCCGGCCAGCGGCGTGTTGGGGAAGTCCGAGGGGTAGAACGCCATGCCGTTGGCCGAGACGTTGAATCCCAGGAGCGAGAAGGCGGGGTTGCTGTTCCCCGGGTCGAACCAGCCGGCGTTGAGGACGGCCAGGTTGTCCACGGTCAGCGACCCGGTCGCCTCGTCGCCGGTTGTCTTCCAGTCCCCCATCCGGTCGTTGCCTTTGAAGAACTCGTTGTCGGACTTGAAGGTCACCCCACGGTGCAGCTGGTCCTGCGCATTGGGGTTCTCGTTCTGGTTCATCGAGACCCAGATCTCGCCGTCGTCATCGATGCCCAGGCCGTAGTTGTTGCGGAAGCCGGTCGAGTAGTTGCGCAGCTTGCTCGGATCGGTCGAGATGAACGGCTGGATGTCTTCGCGGACGCGGTCGTCGTTGGTGAGCGTCCCGCCCGCGGAGATGCCGTTGATCGTGAAGCCCGCGATGTTCGTCGTGGTCGTATCGTTCGAAAGCAGCGTCAGGTCTTCGATAAAGCAGAGGCAGCCGGTGTACGCCGTCTCGCCCGGGTCGGACTGATCGACGCCCGTCCCGCCGATCGCCTGGTTCTGCGCCGCGGTCTGCCCGCCGTTCTGCGTGCGGATACCGATGTTGACGTACAGCGTGTCGCCGACGACGCGCATCTGGTTGATCTCGTGCAGGGTCGTGACGGCGACGCTGTTGACGATGGTCTGGTTCAGCTCGCCGGCCTCGCCCCAGACGCCGTCGTTATCCACGTCCGTCAGGCGGACGATCGTCTGCACACGCACGAAGCTGCCACCCGCAACAAACGGGACCGCCGGGGCGATATACATCACCGTCCCGAGCGTCGGGTCCTCGTGGAAGGCCAGGCCCAGCGAGCCGTTGACCCCGCCGACGTTGGTAATCGCGGTGGGCACGGCGGTCTGCTGGTTGGAGAAGACCGCATTGCCGTTCGCGCCGTTGGGGTCGTAGTCGTAGCGGAGGACCCCGCCGCCCGCGGTGGCGACGTAGACGTGGTTGTTGTCGCCGGGCTTGAACGCGATCTGCGTCACGAAGGTGGGCACCGGTCGGCCGCCAGGCACCAGTGTCAGCGTCCCGTTCAGGTCGTTGACCAGGGTCTGTGATACGGCGTCTTGAACAAGGCCACCAGCGGCACAGATCGACAATACCCAAACGGCCAAAACACGATGGTTAAACAATCCAAGCATTCCTTCAACCCTTCAACAACAGAGGCACAAATTCTTTACAAGCCGATCTGCAGTCGGCTATTCAACCGGTGTTGGCGCATTCTGCAATGCAACTGCAACCGTTTCTAATGCTAAATCACGGATCACCGGCTTCAACAATTGCGCTCCAACAAATTATTCTGTTTCAGTCGTCGGCATCTGGTAGACGCGAGACCCAACACGGAAGAATGGCTCGACCCGGTTGTCCGGCTCACGCGGAAAGAAGTTTAGGTCTCCGAGCGTGTCCACCGACCCATCCACGAAGGCGTAGTTGACGTCGTATCGCCTATCCCGGGCCTCGAGCGGGTTCTGGTACCAGACCGAGGCCCAGAACCCACGGGAGCCGTTCCACCCTGGGATCACGACCTCTTCGATACTCCCCGACTTCACATCCCCGTGCGATGATTCGATCACACCACCGCCCTGGAAGTCCAGGTCGCTGAGCAGCACGCGCGTCTTGATTTCCGTCTGCCCCGAACGGTCGAACCAGGTCCAGTTGCTCTGCTCCAGGCTGCTGAACCCAAGCCTTTCATTCTTACCCGGGTAGACAACGCCGCTGCCCCAATACTGCGTGTAGTTGGAGTAGACCGTGCGGATGCCCTGGGACTCCAACGCATCGACATCGCTCGGGTCAAGGGGGTTTTCGGGGGCGAGCGGGCAGATCATGAAACTAAATTCCGAGCTGTAGCCCGACCAGAAGCTGTGCGATTCGCGGATGGTCTTCCCGTTGGTCCCGAAGATGTTCTCCGGGTTGCCGCCACCCTCCAGGCCCGCCGCCTTCTTCACCTCAAGCATCTTGTCATTGAAATCGGCGGAAGTGGCGAAGAGCATCGTTGCGTTGCTGCGGATATTCGCCTTGTCAACCGTCAGCCGCGCCGCCTGGCGGGCTTCGGCCAACGCGGGCAGCAGGATCGCGATCAAGAGCGCGATGATCGAGATGACTACCAGCAATTCGATGAGTGTAAAGGCACGACGGCGGGGGCTGATCATAGGAGAATTCCGGTTAAAAATCATTGATGGACGGGGGGAATCGGTCCACGCGGTCAGGCATCGACCGTCAAACTAATTCCAGGGGACATCGACGCTGTCGTCCCGATCAAACTGTGTATGCCACTCCATGTCCCACAGTTCTTCGAGCTCGATGAACCGCGCGGACCCGTCGGCAAACGACATATTGATGCCGCGGTTGTTGTGCCGGAGCATCTGGTAGCGGCCCATATCCAAGGCCCAGACGGGAGACCCGGCCCGGTCTTCGTTGAATGTTGCGCTCGGCAGGACACGCCCGCCGGGGTTGTTCGCCGGGGTCAGGTCATCGGGGTTGCCGTTGATCCAGGCGCTGTCGCCAAACACCGGGACATCTGAAACGGACTTGGCTTTGTCTGGTGATTCAAAGTAGTAATTGCGTGTTGCCGGTCCGCGCCAGAGCCTGTTGTCAGGCGTATCGCTGACGTCTGATGCCCAGGTGTTGATCCCGTAGCTCCCTTCACGGTGGTCCGAAACATCCGAGCCCAGCGTGATCCGCCACATCGAGTTGGTCCCGCCGTATTGCCCGAAACCCAGGTCCGGCCCCTGGGCCTCCGATGCCTGGGGGCAGGTGCGCCCGGCGTCGTCTTCGGAGTAGTCCTCAAGCACGCCCATCCAGTCCTGGTTGGCCGCCCCCTGATCCTGTGGCATGAACTTGTTGTTGTTGTCTACGGAATACGCGGTGTACAACGTGGCCCACTGCCTGACGTTGGAGGTACACTGGATTGTCCGCGCCGATTCTCGAGCGGCACCCAGCGCCGGCAGGAGGATAGCGATCAGCAACGCGATGATGGAGATGACCACAAGCAGTTCGATCAGCGTGAAGCCCTGGCGTCGGTATGCATTCATGGCAGAGGCCTTGTAAAAGGGGTAGTAAACCCGACCAATGCGGTTAGGCATCGGCCGGGCGAAGGAGGATCGATTCACTTACGCACGCCGACGGCGCATGGCGAGCAGGCCACCGAGGCCCAGCAGCGCGAGGCTGGCCGGCTCGGGCACGTTGGCCGCGGCGCCGCCGGGGCCGGTGAACGCGGCGAACGCCAGGCCGAAGTCCGCGTCGTCCGTGTCCGTGTCGCCGTCCAGGTCGGCCGCCGGGTTGCCCGTCGGCACGCCCGGTCCGGAGAACGCGGCGAAGAACAGCGCGAAGTCCGCGTCATCCACGTCGCCGTCCTGGTCCAGGTCCGCGGGCGCGAAGCCGACCAGGAACACACCAACGTTGTCGAGGATCGCGCCGTAGTCGTCACCGGCTACGTCGTCGGTTTCCTCGAACTTGATCTCCGTCGTGGTGCCCGTGGCGGTGAAGTTGACCGTGTAGGTTGTCCAGTCCAGGTTCGTGCCGTCGGCGTCTTGGCTCACGCTCTGGGTATCGACCACGACGCCATCAACCAGGACGTCGATATCGGCGACAAAACCATCGGGGTCCGGGCTAAACGCGCCACCCAATGCGCCCAGGTCATAAGTGATCTGGTACTCTTCGCCGATCACAGTGGTGATGCTCTGCGTGATCGAGCCGAGGTTGCCGAAGTTGACCACGACTTCGCCGGCATCGCCTGAGTCGCCGATGTCAACGCCACCAAACAGCGATGTGCCGTCTGGCCAACGCAGGATCTGGCCGTCAACGGTCCAGTCCTGAAGGCTCGCGGGCAGTTCGACGTTCGTCGGGTTCGGGGCACCGATGCCTGCTCGGCCTTCGACGCCGTCCGCGTTGATCTCGAACGCGCCGTTGGCGATCAGGCCCAGGTCGGGGATCGGCGGCGGCGGCGGCGGTTCTGCCGGCAGGTCGCCGATGACCAGGCCGGACCAGTTGCCTTCGTCGGCACCGGCCAGCAGCGTGCTGGTGCCGATGATCGAGCCCGCGCCGTTGGTGGTCACGGAGATCGTGCTCGTTTGCATGGTGGCCCCGGTCACCGAGGCCGCCACGCCGTTGGCCACAAAATCGAGGCCACGGTCGTCATTGTTAGCGCCGTGGAAGAAGGTCAGGTCGTAGCTGGTGTTGGCCGTCAGCCCGGTGATGCTGAAATCCAGCACGGAGCTGGGGTTAATCAAACCGAAATTGGCGTCCCCGAACGTGTCCTCGAACTGGATCAGATAGTCGCCCTGCAGCGCGTCCGCGCCCGCGGCACCGGCCCAGCCGGTAATGTCGTTGGCGGCGCTCCCGACCTGGAACGTCACGCCGCTGGCCGCGCCGGTCGAATCGACCAGAGGCAGGGAGATCGGGCCGGTCGAGAAACTCGAGACGCCGGCGAGATCAATGGACTGCACTTCGAAGGCGTTCCAGGTCCCGCCGCCGATATCGTCGGTTTCCAAGACCGGGTCGGTCTGGCCGCCAAAGCCGAGGTGATTGATGTCGCCCTGCAGGTCAATCCAGTACGACTGCGCCGAGGCGGCGTGCGCGAATCCGCACACCGCGCCCGCAGCCAAGAGCTTAGAAACATGCCATTTCATCGTTCGAGTCCTCCGAAGGAAAGGGGAATAAAGTCGGCCAACACGGCCATCCGGATCATGGGAACAACACGCTCAGGGCCTGGGCCCTTCAATGGCCCCGTCACGGGTTCAGCCACGGCGGGGCATGGGGAACAAAATCAAGCCGGCATCCTCATGCACGCCGGCGTTCGGCCTGGCTCAGGCCCTGCGGCGGCGGGCGGCCAGCAGGCCGCCGAGGCCGAGCAGCGCCAGCGAGGTGGGCTCGGGCACCACGGAGACGTTGTCCAGCAACGCACCGTAGTCGTCGCCGGCCACATCGTCGGTTTCTTCAAACGCGATCGTCGTGGTCGTGCCGGTCGCGACGAAGTCGACGCTGTAAGCCGTGAAGGCCAGGTTCGTGCCGTCGGCGTCCTGGGTCACGCTCTGGGTGTCAACGATCACGCCATCAACCAGGACGTTGATGTCAGCAACAAAGCCGTCGGGGTCGGGGGCGAAGACGCCGCCAAGGGCACCGAGTTCGTAGGAGATCGTGTAAGTCTCACCGATGACGGTCGTGATATCCTGCGAGATGATGCCCACGCCGCCGAAGTTGAGCACGACCTCGCCGTCACCGGTCGGGGTGCCGATGTCGACCCCGCCGAACAGCGACTCGCTGTCGGGCCAACGCAGCAGCTGACCGGACGAGGTCCAGTCGGTCAGGCTCACGGGGATCTCGACATTCGTCGGGTTCGGGGCGCCGATACCGGCGCGGCCGTCCACGTTATCGAGATTCGTCTCGAAGCCGCCGTTGGCGATCAGGCTCGCGCTGGCGGCAGCGCTGACACTCGTCGCCACGATCCCTGCAATCAACATACGATTCATCATTTCAATTCTCCAAACGGAAGGAAGTAAATTTGGTGGGGCCAACACGGCCCCGCCGCTTGTGGTGCCGGAAAGAAACCGGCACCGGGACATCAAAGTTCATCAGTCGGCACCCCCTGCTCATGGAGCGTTGAGATGTCGTCGGGTGTCATGACACGGCCGAGGATGAAAAGCTCATCCACCTCACCGTCCAAGAAGGTTCTCGATTCGTTGATGTGCACAGTCGTGCCGCCGATGATCAGTTCGGCGTTGTTTGCCGGGATCGCGGCGGCACCGTTTCTGCGCTTGCTATCAACAAGCTGTCCGTCTACGTAGAACATCCGGTATCCGCGATCAAATGTCACGGCGACGTGCACCCAGCGACTCTGCTGTGGCATGACGTGCTCTGTCGCCTGGTGCTCGGTGTACTTCAGGCCTGAGCGGTCCGCGTGGACATTGAACAGCAGCGTGTTCTTGCGGTCTTCGGGGAGCTGGCCTTCGCGCATCAGCACGAAATTGAGCGCGTCCGACTGCCAATCGCGCTTGGTGATCAGGTGGTGGCTGATCCCCGCCAGCTCTGAGGGTTTGACCCATGCGGCGATCGTGAACGTGTCAAGATGATCCAGGCCTGTCGCGGATGCCGCGGGCACCCGGACGACGTCGATCTGCTCGGAGGTGAACCGCAGTGCGGAGCGGCCGCCCCAACGGTCGGCCCCGACCTCTGGAGCAGACCGAGGGTTCTGCCGCCAGCCGAAGACGCCATCGAACGCGCCATAGGTCTGGTGGGCCTGGTTGATGAGCACGCCACGCTCGCTGTCGTCCTGATCGAACAGGTAGTACGCGAGCATGTCGGGGTCGCGCCTGAGCTCGTACGTCGACACGAGCCACTTGTCGTAGGCAGAGCCTTCGCTCGCCCGGACACGCGTGTCAAACTCAGCCTGTCGTACGACGGCGACGTCGTTGGCGGGGATTTTCTGCGCACCCCGATCATCCGAAAAGCTCAACGCCTCGCCCTTGCCGAGGAAGACCGCGTTATCGCTGGCCTGCTCGTCCACTCGCCGAGAGGAAATCCGGCCCTGGTAAACATGCGTCTGGACGCCCCCGTTCGGGTCGGCGACGACGCCGAACTCCGTGCCGTAGTCGATGACTTCGACACCCTGCGCCATGACGGTGAAGCCGTGCCCGCGCTCATCGGCGACCATGACGCTGAGCCGGCCGCGTTGCATGTCTAGCCGCATCGCGTCCTCGATCCGGACTTCGGAGGGTGCCTGGAGCACGGCGGTCACGCCGTTGGTGTACTTCAGCCGGACCATGCCCTGCTCAAGCGTGTATTGGCCGGGTGCCAGTTTGCCGTTGACCGGGCCCCGGCCGTCGGCCCACTGCGCGTCGATCGCGTAGTCAACCATCGCAATCGTTGCGTTCTGCGGTGCGGTGTCTTCGGGCCCGGTGGATTCGACGGCGAGGTCATCATCAGCTGTCTTGCCGTCGCCGATGATGAGCCAGCCCGTCCAGACCGCAAGGAGGATCACCGCGGCCGCCGCCGACCACACCGCCGCCCAGGGGATGACCAGCACATGGGGGTGCCCTGATGAATTCGTGTTCAGGGAAAGGCCTCGGGTATTTCGCCGTGCCGGTTTGGCATCGTGTTGCTCCGTCGTCATCTCGACAACGGTGCCTTTCGCGGCGATCTCCATCTGTGCGAGGGATTCGAGCAGGTCGGACTCGTTGCGGGGCCCGTCGAGTCCGCTGTCGGCGACCACGCGGGGCAGTTCCAGCCCGGCCATCGCGTGGTCATGCTGCAGGTGCCGCGAGATCGCGCGGTCATCGGCGATGAATTGCGCGAAGAAGATGGGGTGATCGGGCGACTCGTTCAGCCAGCGCCGTAACTCGGCGAACTGTTCATCGCTGATTTCGCCCGCGATGTAGTCGTAGATCAGTTCTTCCATGTTCATCGGCCCGCACTCGAGCCCAATTGCCTGCGGATGCATTCCGCGAGCGCCAGCCGGACACGCCGGAGCGTCGCCGAGACCGTGTTGGGATTGGCCCCGATCTTCTGAGCGATCGCGCCGGTCTTGACGCCTTCGACATAGCGCCAGCGCATCAGTTCTTTGTGATTGACCGAGAGCTTGGACATGCACTTGTCCAAAGCGGCCATCCGGGCGTCGACATCTTCTGAGACCTTTTCCGCGGCGTTGGATAAGAGGTCGAGTTCCAACTCACCAAAGACGAGGCGGTCGCGTTGCCGGGCGCGGTAGTAAGCCAGCACGCCATACTTCGCGATCCCGATCACCCAGGCGTTGAACGGGCGCGACCGGTCATACTGGTCAAAGTTGCGTGAGACCTGCTCGGCGGTCGATTGGATGATGTCTTCTCTGGCGTGTCGGTCTGAGACGGCGCCGCTGACAAAGACCTCGAGTGCGGGCAGGTGTTTGAGCCAGAGACGCGTCAGCTCGACGCGGGTGTCGATTTCGAAGCGCTGATTGGTCTGGTCTTCCGACATAGACATCCTTCTATTAGTTCTATCCATCGCACCGCGAGAAATGAGGGGGGAACTGATGGCACTTTGGAGTGATTTTCGTACTATCTGCGGTCACTTGACGCCTGCCAGGGCTCCGTCCGGCATTTTCAGGCACCACAGGGTCCTTGGAACGGCCTTAATCGCCCGTCCATGCCCGGTTTGGGGGGTAGATCGCCAACACCCTGTCTATATAAATAAAGGCGTGTTTTCGAATGGCCCCTATAGAAAACCGCACCGCGATGCAGGGGGCTGCATCGCGGTGCGGTCAAGTGGCCAGACCCGGACTTGAACCGGGGACACCGGCATTTTCAATGCCGTGCTCTACCAACTGAGCTATCTGGCCTGTCGGCGATCGCCGTGGTAGGACGACCGAGACCCGAAAGTGTAGCAGACCTAACCCGTCTAGCAAGCTTGGTGCCCGAACGGTGTGTTTCGGGATCATGTGCGCGACTGGCTATGCAAATTACGGTGGGTAACCCGCCGATAACATCGCCGGTCACCCCGCCCCACCGCTGCTGGTTTCGGCCCGGCACGCGTGATAAACCGCGGTTTTGGGCGGGTTTGGTCGCTGGGTATGGGCTGGGGTCGAAAATTGTTCAGCACGGCTTTGCCCGTGAGGGTTCGCGCTTAGACTACCTGTTGCTTGCTGTGCCCGGATCCAGGGATGCGTTCGCCGGGCGTGTTGACCAGCGGTGTCCAAGCGACACGGCGGTGGGCCAGGCCATTCAAGGATGATCGCAGCCGACAAAGGTCGGCATCGGGGCCCGCGATGTGCTTGCGCCAGGGGCGATCATGACCGACTCAATCATCTGCCACCACGTGGTGTACTGGACCATCCCGCAGATCGATGTGGAAGGAGCTGTCGTGAATGAGCAGCACTACGCGTTGAACCTGTCCGAGTTGGACCCCGCCGACGCCGAGCGGATCGAGGCGATGCTGCGGAGCTGCCCTTCTGCGGTCGACGACCTGGGCGAGGACCCGGGCGCCGCGCTGGAGCTGCGGACCGACCCGCGGATCACCGAGTACCGACACCTGTTCCGCCCTTTCATCGAGGTCAAGCGCCGGGCGCACGACCTGTGCCGCTTTAGCGCGGTCTGGCTGCCCTTCGACTACGCCGAGTACGCCGACCAGCGCCCCGAGCCACGGCGGTACACACACCCCTCGGCGCGTCCGTTGGCGGGTGCGGGCTGACCTCGGGGTTTCGATCGCACAGAGCCCCGGGCTTGAGACGCAGGGCCCGCCCTGCTTCGTTGTATGATGTGGTGATTCGTTCTGAACCACGGAGTACAACGGATGAAACGGTTGCTTGTGATCGCCGGGGGCCTGATGCTTGTGCTGTCTGTGACCGGTTGCGGCCCGACGACGTTCGTCGTCGGTGTTGCGCCCGGCGACCAGGTCATGAAGGCCACCGTGATCGAGCCCGCTGAGGGCCGGACGCGCAACCGCGTCGCGGTGATCGATGTGACCGGCCTGATCATGAACGCCCGGACGCCGGGACTGTTGAGCGAGGGCGAGAACCCGGTCAGCCGGTTCCGCGAGGCGCTGGATATCGCGGCGGATGACAAGCACGTCAAGGCGGTGATCCTCCGGCTGAACACGCCCGGCGGGGCCGTCACCGCCAGCGACGCGATGTACCGCGATGTGCTGGCCTTCAAAGAAAGCACGGGCAAGCCGGTCGTCGTCATGATGATGGACGTCGCGGCCAGCGGCGGGTACTACCTCGCGTGCGCGGGCGACCACATCGTCGCCTACCCCAGCACCGTGACCGCGAGTATCGGCGTGATTATCCAGACCGTCTCGCTCCAGCCGGCGCTGTCGTCGATCGGTATCCAGACCGAGGCGATCACCAGCGGGCCGAACAAGGACGCCGGCTCGCCCCTGAGCGCGATGACAGGTGGCCACCGCGCCGTCATGCAGGACATGGTCGATGAGTTCTACGCCAGCTTCACAAGGATCGTCCGCGACGCCCGGCCTGGTATCTCTGAAGAAGACTTCAAAGAAGTGACCGACGGCCGGATCGTCAGCGGCGAACGGGCATACGCGGTCGGCCTGGTCGATGAACTCGGCGACCTGGATGACGCGTTCGCCAAGTCCAAGCAACTCGCCGACATCAAGGATGCCTCGATGATCCGCTACCACCGGCCGTTGGAGTATGTCGGCTCGGTGTATGCGTCCGGCCAGCCCGCCGGACCGCGCACTCAGGCTGAAGCGAGCCAGATTAATCTGATCCAACTGAATCTCGATGGCTCGCTGGGCACCCTGCCCAACCCGGGGTTTTATTATGTCTGGCTGCCGGGCGTCCGTTGACACCGGGCCGTGCCGCAACCGCCGATCGGATAGGAATTGAATGCAGACGCTGGACCTGGAATGCCCTTCCTGCGGGGAGCACCTCGAACTGGACGCGGGTTTCGCCGGCGGGGTCTGCCGCTGCTCCAGTTGCGGGACGCTGATGACCGTCCCGCGCGAGGCGGGCCGCGCCGAGCAACTCACCGCGCCCGTGGGGGCCGGCGAGTTGAGTGACACGTCGGCGGGCTCCATGGGTGTCGGTCGGGCACCGCGCCAGCGTGCCGGTTCGCGGTCGCGTGGCGGCAAACGCGGCAAGCGCAACCGCCCGGTGCGCTCGGCCACGATCGAGGCGGGTGAGTACCGCACGGCCAGCGGCAAAGTCGTGCGTGTCGATGCGCCGACCCGTGTGCCCATGGCGGAGGGCAAACGCAGGCAGGTCCGCATCGTGACCACGGCAGTGTTCCTGTCGGTTGTGCTCGGTGTGGCCGTGATCGCCGTGATCGCGGTGTGGGCCATGCTCAGCAGCGGCAACACGTCGGGCACACCGGACTCGTCGGGTGAAGCCGCAGACGCCGGCCCGCCGGAGTATGACCCTAGCCTGAACCCCTACGACTTGGAGTTCGCCAACATCGCGGGTCTGCCGCTGGACGGAAAAGTCGCGATCGTCACCGAGGCAACCAACGGCGAGAGCGAGTACTGGATGCCGCAGGCGGCGGAACTGATCAAGTCAGGGCTGCGCGCGGGTGGTTCGTCCGCGCAGGCCGTGCTCTTCGCCGCCAGCGGTGGGGAGACCGTGGGGTTTGGGAGCGGTCGGCCCACTCCGGTCGGCAAGATCAGCCAGGGCAAGCTCGACGCCTGGTTTGCCGGCCTTGGGTTCGCGGACGAGGAAAAAATCGATCGCGCCGGCGCGATCGATGAAGCGCTCAAGACCCGGCCGGACATGCTCATCCTCATCTTCTCCGGCGGGACCGACGAGCAGGTCGATCTGTGGAAGCGTCTTATCGGCGAGGAAGACCTGGCTGTCCACGCGGTGCTGATCGACAGCAGTTCCCCTCTGGCGATGCGCCAGTGGCTGACCGGACGCGATGACAGCGAGTTTCTAACGATCTCATCACGCGAGCTTGATGCCTGGAAAGAGGTCGCGGGAGCGGAGTAGCGGCTTCCGTCCACGGCTCACTCCATCACGCCGAAAAAGCGTTCAGCAGCCGCCCGTACAACAACGTGTACAGCTCGTTCATGAACTTCGCCAAAAAGAAGTTGGCGATGATAATGGCGATGAAGCTGGTGACGAACGCGTCGGTCGCCGCCCGTCCTACGCCCGCGGCGCCGGCCTTGCACGTGAAACCCTTATAGCAGCTGATCAGACCGATCAGCAGGCCGAACGCCGTCGCTTTGACCAGCCCAGTGATCACATCGAACGAGCCGACGAAGTCGGCGGAGAAGCGCCAGTACGCGCTCGCCTCAACCCCGAGCCCGACAACGACGACCAGCCACCCGCCTAGCATCCCCATGAGATCGCTGATCACGGTCAGCACCGGGACCATGATCACGCAGGCCAGGACGCGCGGCACGACCAGGTGGCGGAGCGGGTCGGTGCCCATAACGCGTAGCGCATCGAGCTGTTCGGTGACGCGCATCGTGCCGATCTCGGCGCTGACCGCCCCGCCGACCCGGCCGGCGATCATGACCGCCGCGAGCACGGGGCCGATCTGCTTGACCACCGACAGGTTGATCACCCCGCCGATACGGTTTTCCTGCCCGATGGACCGGAACTGGTCGTACATCTCCACGCCGAGCACCGCGCCGACGAACGCGCCGACGAGCATGACCACCGGCAGGGAGCGCGTGCCGACCTCGTAGAGCTGGGGCACAAGCAGGCGTATGCGACCATAGCCCGGCCGGCCGCCGAACACCCCCCGCCCCGCCGCCGCGGCGAACCGCGCGAACCGACCTAAGCCCTCGACCACATCCAGGGTGTGTTGCCCGAGCAGCGCGAAGGATTGGGTCAGGAGCATCGGCACAACCATCCTCGAATCGGCCGAACGCAGCGAAAGGGGGAGACAGAAAGAAGGGTGACTGATGGGATTCGAACCCACGACCTCCGGGATCACAACCCGGCGCTCTAACCAACTGAGCTACAGTCACCACCGCGTCGGGCCCTGCGTCCCGAGCCCCAGAAAGTAAGCCCGCCGGCCGGGTGTGTCAAACGTTCAAGAACCACCGCTTTTGGGCACGTCTAATGGCGGAAGGGACGCCTAACCCGCTGCGTCCACGCGAACAGTAGATTTTCGCGGCAAGGGATTGACAATGAAAGCCGCGCGTGTTGTACTGCTGCGGATCTCTCGCCGCGGCTGTCTCGCCCGGCGGCATCCCGTTTCCGAGCTTCCGAGAGGAAAATGATGACACCCAACGCACACGCTCTAGCGATCCTGCGCCGTCTCTCCCGCTCTATCCAGAGCCGTGCCCTGCTTTTCTCCGGGGCCAGCCCCGCACGTCTGGCCGATGCGCCCGCAGACCGACGCCCGCCCATGGAACCCCTTGAGCCGCGGCTGCTGTTCAGCGGCTCGCCCGCCGACCTGGACCTGGACTTCGATGTCGATGACGCGGACTACGCCCTGTTCTTCGCCGCATTCAGCGGGCCGGAGGTCGTATCCAACAACCCCGCCGCCGACCTGGACAACGACGGCGACGTGGACGACGCGGACTTCGCCCTCGCCTTCGCCGACTTCACCGGCCCGGCGGTGCCCACCGAACTGACCAGCGGCATGACCGAAACAGGCACGATCAGCAGGGCGCGTGAAGTCGATCTGTACACCATCGATGCCCAGGCGGGCGACGATCTGCTGTTCACGCTGGCGGAGACGGACAGCGGATCGAACACGTTCGATGTGGCGTTGTACGGACCGGACGGGGCACTGGTGAGCGAAGTACTTAGTGACGATTTTCTGCGCCTGGACAGGCTGAATGTCTCACAGAGCGGGACATATACCTTCGTCGTGTGTGACAGCAATAACGGTTCGGGCACCTACAGCCTGACGGCGACGGTGCTGGACACGACGGTGGATGTAGATAACGTCGCCCTGAACTCCGGACAACCCTTTGCCGGGACCATCGCGCTAGGCGATATTGATACCTTCACGATCGAAGCGCAGGCGGGCGACGATCTGCTGTTCACGCTGGCGGAGACCGACAGCGGATCGAACACGTTCGATGTGGCGCTGTACGGCCCGGACGGAGCGTTGGTGAGTGAGGTGCTTAACGATGATTTCCTGCGCCTGGACCGGCTTAATGCATCCAAAAGTGGGACGTACACCTTTGTTGTACGCGACAGTGGCAACGGCTCAGGCGGCTACAGCCTGACGGCGACGGTGATGGATACGACGGTGGACGCCGGCAACGTCGTTCTGAACTCGGGCCAATCCTTCGCAGAAACGATTCTGCTGGGCGACATCGACACCTACACGATCGATGCGCAGGCAGGCGACGACCTGCTGTTCACGCTGGCGGAGACCAGCAGCGGATCGAACACGTTCGATGTGGCGCTATACGGCCCGGATGGACAATTGGTGAGCGAGGTGCTTAACGACGACTTCTTGCGTCTAGACACGGTTAACGCCACGCAATCGGGGACGTATACCTTTGTTGTGCGCGACAGCGGCAACGGCTCGGGCACCTATAGCCTGACGGCGACGGTGCTGGACACGACGGTGGACGTAGATAACGTCGCGTTAAACTCCGGCCAATCCTTCTCGGAGACGATATTGCTGGGCGATATCGACACCTACACGATCGAGGCGCAGGCGGGTGACGAC
>JANQKT010000038.1 GCA_028280965.1 Phycisphaeraceae bacterium | reverse complement strand
CCTCGGCGGCCTGCTCGCCGCCCGCCGGCGTCGCGGGTAAACAGGCTCCTGACAACTTGAGTTTAGAAACCCCCACGCCGCAGGGTGCGGGGGTTTTTCGTGCGCAATTCAATTGGGATGCGAGTGAGAGCAATTCCCGTATGTCCGTGGGGGCGGCATCACACAGCAGATTGCATTGGAACTGGTTAATCTATTGGTTAAAATATATCTTGCCAACTTGCAGGCACACTTCTTCTGGTCTGTTGCAGCACTAATGGATGGACATAGGCCGCCCAAATCTCGATCAGTTCGCAACCGAGTTCAGAGCTGCATATGAGCCCGTATTCGTGGCCGAGGCGTCGGCCAGTGGCGACATCTCTAATCTGAAGTCAAGCGGCTACAACTGCATCGAGCGCCTCCACGTGGCCGATGGGCTTGAGGTCTGGCGGGCGTACAGCTGCCACCACCGGCATGATGTCGCGATTGTGGTTCGATTTAGTTCACCCCACGTCAGCTCGCCAGATTACGCGGAGATGCTCCTCGACAAGCAGGCCGAGGCAAAGACCCCGATCGATCGTGGCGGCGAGGGCTACCAGTCATTCCTGGTCTACCCACTCGCTTACGGGCGCACGATTGGAAGGCGGTCGTCAAGGTGGCGTATTGCAGCTATGGCAAGTGCGCTGGTGGCGACGTCGGTGGTTGCATTTTCTTGTGCATTGTGGCCCGAATCCAAGGGCGTTATCAAGGTCGACCAGCTCGACTCCAAGTCCGTTGTTCACAGCAGCGATTCCAGCGCGGACTGTTATGCTCTAGATTTCTCGAACTCGGGGGACGTCGTGGCTTGGGCAGAGGTGAGCGGCGATATATGGATGCGCCGTGATGGGGAATCGAAGCTTCTGGGCAGGATCGAGGGGTATGCCACCTCGTTTGACCTGTCGTTAGACGGCAAGTCACTCCTGATCGTTACCAGGGGCAAGCGACTGCTTCTATTCGATTCATCAGGCACGATGAGGCAGCTCGGCGAAGGCGGTATCCAAGATGCGTGGCTCTCATCAGACGGCATGAGTGTTTATAGCCGTGACGGCTCCAATAACCTGACAAGGACGAGCTTGACAGGCGGCGATGCTCGCCGCACATGGCGAGTGGGCCCCCATGCAATCATCCCTTCTCCTTCAGACCCAGATATTTTTGCCGTCATAGGACCCGAAGGAATCACGGTCTTGGATGGCGACTTGGAAATCGAGTTCGGACACGTCGAAGACTGCATCTCGTTTGATCGTGCCGGCGGGGTCGTCGTGTTTGGCAATCGTGCGGGCGTTCTGCGAATCCATTCTGATCAGGACATCGCGGTAATCCAGCTCCCCCAGCCACAGGCAATCTTGGTTGTGGCCGTAGCTGACGGTGCCGTGTACTTCTCAACCTCTACGGGCCTCTACATGGTCAACCTCGATAACCCAGAACAGATTATCCACCTGACCCAGGGCGAAGAATTCATCCTGCGGCACCTGGCCATGTCCTGGGACGAGCAGAACCGTCAGCTTGTTGCTGCCACAACGGAAGGGGTTGTCCGATGGACAAGCGCGCGTTTACCTTGATTGAATTACTGGTCGTGATCATGATCATCGCGCTGATGATTTCGATCGTGCTGCCTGTATTGGGTGCCGCTCGCGATATGGCACTCACTAGCCGCTGCAAATCTAATCAGCGGCAACTCATGATTGGGTACGTCGCAGTGCTGCCTGACTTTAACGACCAGACTCCGTCTTTCTATAGGCCGCATCCAAATAAGGGCTTTCTTCCCGACTATTTCTGGTCCGCATTTCCCGATTTGCCTACATTACAGCACAATCACGCGCCGGATACCAACAGCCCCGCGGCATGTCCACAGATTGAGGCAGAGTACGATCGCCCAGTGTACGGCGCAGCCGTGGTGGGTTTCGGGTTTAACGCGCGAAAAGATGAAGGCGAGGGTCTAGGCGACTCTGATGATGTGCCATGGGACACAATACGCTCTCCGTCTTCTTACCCATGGCAGGCCGACCCCTGGGTTAGCTCGAGGGGAGTGGCTGCTGCGTTCTTCGGGCAGGGATCAGATCGAGCAGATGACTGGGGGCTCGGATTCCATCACGACGGAGCTGCGAATGTTGTTTTTGGAGACGGGCATGTTGGGGAGGCTGTGCCTGGTGATCTTGAGCACAAGAGTCTGTACGGAGAACCGTTGTTCCTTCTGGACCCGGGTGGGTAACATATGTTGAGTGCATCTACCCCTTCACCCCGGAAAGGAGTCAACATGACACTTCCAAGCACAATCAACGCCACTATTTCATTCGGAAGCTGCACATCTTCAGTCGTCGGGACGTGGTCTAGCCAGGCAAGCTTGTACTACGGCACGCCTTCGAATGAGTACACGAACTTCACGATGATGTGGAGTCCAGGCGCGCAAGCCTGGCTCCAGAATTGGAACGGCAGTTCAGGTACGGGCGGCTGCCCGAAGGCGGCTGTCATGGTGCAGGACCCTGGGGATGAAGATGATCCGACCGGGCAGTATGTTGAACTCAACGGGGGGCCGGGAACTGGTGGCGTTACTTGATGGATGACAAGCGGGCAAACAGATCAAGAAAGCGAGTGAACATACCCCCTGCCGAGTGGGGGGAAATCGCGCGCGGCTGGCGCGGCAAGGAGGGGCAGGCCAAGCTAAATCAGTTTATCGAACGATATTACGAGTCGATCGATGAACTGATGAGGCTGTACCTCGGGATCCACGATGCCGAGCTGCGCGACGAGCTACGGCAATCATTCATGGCGGAGAAGGTTGCGACAGGATCGATCTTTGATGCCGCGGATCAAATTAGGGGACGTTTCAGAGACCTGCTCGCGAAGAGCGTCGTCAATCACTGTAGAAATGAACTAAAGAGCACGGCCCGGAAACGTGAAAGGGCCGATCGGGATTTCGGGGATCTGGAGCGACGGGTTGACTTTGACCTGTTCGACAAAACATGGGCGTCCGGAGTTCTGGTTGCTGTGGCAAACAGGATGCAGGCGGCATGTACTGACCAGCAGATGGAGATCTGGAGTGTCAGATCCGTCGTCAAGAGCGGAACAGTAGGTGATCTGGCCGAGCGATTGGGAATAGGGGTGAGGACGGTCTACCGGGAATACAAGCGGGCCCGAGAGGCGTACCAGCAGGCAGTGATGGATGAATTGAGTGAGTCGATTGATTCTGGCGTAGACTCATTAGATGAGGTTCTTACCGAGTTGATGGAAATTATCGGGCGCGGGCTTTAGATCGCCGGCGGGATAGTGAGTATCAGAGGTATTGAGCCGCGGTTCTGCCGTGTAGGCTGTGCCTATGGGCGGACAGGGAAGCAACGCGAGCCAGGGGCGGCTTCCGGTGCCACACATATTCCGAAAACCGCGTTGTTGAATGACCGGGCTGGGACTCGAACCCAGAACCAGCGGCTTAAAAGGCCGATGCTCTACCGATTGAGCTACCCGGTCGGGGCGAGGCATTATAGTGACTCGTCCGTCGGGTGTCTGTGCCGGGGCCGGGCGTTGATTCGTTTACCGCGAAGGAGCAAGACCTAAATGAGTTCACGATGGCTGGCGTTGCTTGTGATCGGTTTGGTGCTTGGGGCTGTCGGGTGCGCGACCGGCGGGGCGGCGGAGCGGGGAGATCGGCCGAACGTGCTGCTGATCTTAGTGGACGACCTGAAGCCGGCGATCGGCGCGTACGGCGATAAGCACGCGGTAACACCCGGGATCGACGCGCTGGCCGGGCGCGGGGTGCGGTTCGATCTGGCGTACTGCAACCAGGCGGTGTGCGCGCCCTCGCGGTTCAACCTGATGCTCGGGGCGCGCTCGACATCGACGGGGGTCTATGGCTTCGGCAGCGACCTGCGCGATTTCGCGCCCGACGCGGTGACGCTGCCGCAGTACTTCCGCCGATTCGGCTACCACGCCTCGTCGTTGGGCAAGGTGTACCACTACGGGCACAGCACGCACGGGGACCGGCTGTCCTGGTCGGTGCCGCACTACAAGGAACTCGTGGTCGAGTACCTGCTCGATGACAGCACGGATGGAGGCAGGCTGACACGGGAGGAAGCGCTGTTTAACAACACGGGGCTGTCCTGGTCGGCGGTGCAGGAGCTGCCGCGCGGCGCGGCGTGGGAATCGCCGGACGTTGAAGACGACGCGTACGCCGACGGCCGGGTCGCGGCGCTGGCGGCTCAGCGGCTGCGGCAGGCTGCGGGTCACGGCCGGCCGTTTTTCATGGCGGTGGGTTTCGCGCGGCCGCACCTGCCGTTCTGCGCACCGAACAAGTACTGGGACCTCTACGACCCCGCCGGCATTTCGTCGAACTGCGGCACCGGCAGCTCGGCGGGG
>JANQKT010000036.1 GCA_028280965.1 Phycisphaeraceae bacterium | reverse complement strand
TCGATGGTGACTGCAAGGCCCCGCATTCACATGCGGGGCTACAAAGAACGCGGCTTACGACTCGAGCTTGCGCAGCCCCAGCCCCATCTCCTCGAGCTTGCCCTTGATCTCGACCAGCGAGGTCATGCCGAAGTTCTTGACGCCCATCAGCTCCGCCTCGGTCCGCATGCACAGGTCGCCGAGCGACGCGACGTTCAACAGCGCCAGCGCCTTGCGGGCACGGACCGACAGGTCCAGCTCGTTGACGCTCTTGCCGAGGATCGAGCTGTCGCCGGTCTCGCTGGCCAACTGCTCGTAGACCTGTTGCTTGACTTCTTCCTGGTGCTGTTCGACGGTCTGGCCCAAGCGCAGGCCCTTCTGCGCGAGCATGGCCTTGATCTCGTCCAGCGACGCGTCGCCGAAGTTCTTGAAGCTGCGCAGCTCCGCCTCGGTGACCCGCAAGAGGTCGCCGAGCGTGCGGATGCTCATCTTCCGCAGCGCGTTGCGCGTGCGGACGGTCAACTCGAAGTCGGTGATCGGCGTGTTGTACAGCGCGTCCTGCTTGACCTTCTTGGCCTCGTTCTCGTCGTCGTAGGCCATCTCCTTGCTCGCGACGATGTCCTGGATGTACAGGCGCGCCCGCGCGTGATCCGGGTCCGTGCCCAGCACCTGCCGGATGCAGCGCTCGGCCTGGCTGTACTTGCCAGCGTCCTCGTACATCACCGCGAGGTTGATCAGCGCGTTCAGCGGCGGGCGCTCGGCCCGGCAGCACTCCTCGTACAGGTGCAGCGCCTCGTCTTCCTCGCCCAGGAGGTCGAGGTTATACGCCAGGCGGAAGCTTGTATCCGCGTCGTCGGGGTCGGCGGTGTAGGCGACCTCGTAGGCCTTGATCGCCTCGAGGCGGTCGCCGGCGAGCTCGTGCTCCATGCCGATATCGCGGTACTTCTTGGCCGTCTCGGTGTCACGGACATCCGTCGCGTAGTCGCTCATCTGATCGGAATCCTGTTGGGTCGGGGGGTCGAATGCGGGACCTAATAAGGTATGTGATCCGCCCGCGGGATGCAATTTGACATGCCCGGCAGCCATAAGCGCATACAAGCCCCTGCTCGCGGCAGGTATGCTCTACGGGTCCACCCGTCCCCGCCGCTCTGGCGAAGGAGCCTGCCCTTGACCATCCTCCTCTCGTTCCTCCTGTTCACCGGCCTGGTCGCCGGGGTGACCTGGTATCTCACCTGCAAGGACGATCACGGCACATCCGAAGGCTTCTTCCTCGCCGGCCGACGCCTCGGCGCGGTCGTCATCGCCGGGTCGCTGCTCTTGACCAACCTCTCGGCCGAGCAGTTGGTCGGGCTCAACGGCGCCGCGTTCGGCAACGGCCTGCACGTCATGGTCTGGGAGGTGCTCACCGTGGTCTGCATGGTGCTCATGGCCTGGTTCTTCCTGCCCCGTTACCTGCGCAGCGGGATCACGACCGTCCCGCAGTTTCTTGAGCAGCGTTTCGGACCCTCGACGCGCCTGTTCACGACACTGATCTTTCTCATGGCCTACGCGGTCATCCTCCTGCCGATCATCCTCTACGCCGGTGCGACCGGTCTCAAGGAGATGATCGACGTCAGCGGCCTAACCGGCATCGAGAGCGAGACGGCCGTGCTCTGGCTGACGGTCTGGATCATCGGGTTGATCGGGTCGATGTACGCGCTGTTCGGCGGGCTGCGCACCGTTGCGGTCTCAGACACCCTCAACGGCATCGGCCTGCTTGTCGGCGGGCTGCTGATCACCTACTTCGGCCTGACGGCGGTCGGCGACGGGCAGGGCGCTATGGCCGGGCTGGATACCATCCGCGCCGAGCAGGCCGACCGGCTCAACTCGATCGGCGGGCCAGACGACAGCGTCCCGTTCTGGACCATGTTTACCGGCGTCATGCTCATCATGACCTTCTACTGGTGCACCAACCAGCAGATCATCCAGCGCACCTTTGGCGCCAAGAACCTCGCCGAGGGGCAGAAGGGCGTGTTCCTCTGCGGGGCGCTCAAGCTGCTCGGCCCGATCTACCTCGTCCTGCCCGGCCTGATCGCGTACCAGCTCTTTACCAGCGACGGCGTCGCGCATATCCAGGGCGACAAGAGCTACGGCGCGCTGGTCTTCCACGTCCTGCCCACGCCGCTGGTGGGTTTTTTCGCAGCGGTCGTGGTCGGGGCGATCCTTAGCTCCTTCAACTCCGCGCTCAACTCGACGACGACGCTGTTCAGCCTGGGCATCTACAAGGCCCGCCTCAAGCCGGATGCGACGGAGAAGCAGGTCGTTGTTTCCGGTAAGTGGTTCGGCTGGGGCATCGCCGTGGTCGCGATGACCATCGCGCCGCTTCTCGCTCAGACCGACAGCATCTTCCAGTACCTGCAGACGATGAACGCGATCTACTTCATCCCGCTGCTCGCGGTGGTCGTCGTCGGGATGCTGACCAGGCGCGTCACGGCGGGGGCCGCGAACGCGGGGATCGCGGCAGGGCTTATCCTGCTGCTCGCCGGCTACTTCCTGCCCGTCGGGACCAAGACCGCGGACAGCGAGAAGATGATCGTCGCCGACGCCCAAGCGCAGGCGGAGTTGGTCGCCGGGGGCTGGGAAGAGGTCGAGCAGATCGTGTCCGAGCCGACCTTGGCCGAGCGCCAGGCGGCGGCCCGGGAAGACAAGACGGCCGAGCCGACGGTCTTCGTCAAGTACAAGAAATCGGAACAGGCCACGAAGCACATCGCCGGCGACCTGGTGCCAACGTTCCACTACGTCGCGATCGTCTTCGCGGGGATCGTCGCGCTGATGCTGGGGATGGGCGCGGTCGCCCCGCGTCCCGAGCCGTGGGTACACGAGGACGCGAAGGCGGTGGACCTGACGCCGTGGAAGTTGTCGGTGCCGGCAGGCATCGCGCTGCTGATCGTTGTCATCGCGATCTACGCGGCGTTCGCCGACTTCTCAGTGCTGCGTTAAGCGCTGCCGAAGAAGCGGCGGTGGCGTTCGAGGATCCGCTGCGTGGCGCGCGGGTCGGGGGTGGTGTCGGTTGTTCCGCGGTCGTAAGTCCCGCCAAGGACCACCGCGTCACTGCGGCTGAACAGGTAGCCGTTGCGGTGGCTGAAGAGGTAATCCAGGCGCTGGGGCTTGAGCAGGACGAGCCGACCGCGGATCGGGACGAGCCGGCTGTCGCTATACAGGGGTTTGGAACCCATGCCCAAGCAGTTTATGACCGCGGTGTCGGGTAGCGCCGCTACCTGCGAGGCCGAATCGAACCGGCGGAAGCTGAACGCGCAGCCGCGCTCCCGCAAGCGGCCCACAAGCCAGGGTAGGTAGACTGGCGGGGTGATCAGCAGCGTCTCGTGGGCGCTGCCGGGCTGCTCGAGGCCCGCGATAGGAAGCCTCGTCAGGGCCTGGCTGCTGAAGCGGTCATCAGGGAGCAGGCGCAGCGCTCGTCCGCCCCCCGCGGTGAAATTGACAACCCGTTCGACGCCGCAGCCCCGGCCCGCGCGGGGCAGGTAGTAGTCCGAGGCCAGCCGCATCCAGCGTGTCAGCCGTTCCGCGCCGCCGACCGCTACGGTGGCCGGCGCAAACTGGCCGCCCGCGATATCGGAGGTCGTGTCGGGCGTCATCCGGTCGGTGTAGATCGTGACGCGGTAGCCACGGTCCAACAGCAGGTCGGCGGTTGTCATCCCGACGATACCCGCGCCGAGGATCGCAATCGGGCTCGGTGGGGCGACCTCCGCCTCAGACAGCAGGTCTGCGGCATCCGACGCGCTCGCCGGGGCGAGCGTAATGCCCGCGCCGCCGTGGCCGTACTGGTGGATCAGCGGCTTGATGGCGTGCGCGTCGCGTTCGACGCGGACCGCGCCTCGGCGGTAGGGGCGGATGCCCACGTCTTGCCGCAGCACACACGCGTCGGCGAGGTCCGGCGCGGGGTAGGACGCGCGCGGTGGCCAAACCCGCTTGCTCGTCGGTGGCGGGGCGGGTGGCGGAACCGGCCGGACAGCGGGCGGCGCCTCACAACCGGGCAGCAAGCCCAGACCGCTCGCGGCCAGACCCGCACCGAGCAGCCCGATCGCCCGGCGGCGAGAGCACCTCTGCATCCCAGAGTCACGCTGTACTTTGGAACGGGCGGACATCCTTGCCTTCGTTCGATGGCGGGGTTCAGACCTTGCCCATCACCAGACAGACATTGTGCCCGCCGAAGCCGAAGCTGTTGCTCATCGCGACCTTGACGTCGGCCTGGCGTGCGGTATGCGGGACGTAGTCCAGGTCGCAGCCCTCGCCGGGGTTGTCCAGGTTGATCGTCGGCGGGATGCCGCCGGTCTCAATCGTCTTGGCGAGGATGACCGCCTCGATCCCGCCGGCGGCACCGAGCGAGTGGCCGAGCATCGACTTGGTCGACGAGACCATCACCTTCGTGCCGTCGCCGAACACGCGCTTGACCGCCTTGGTCTCGGCGAGGTCGCCCAGGCCCGTCGAGGTGCCGTGGGCGTTGATGTAGGTCACGTCCGACGCGTTGACGCCCGCGTCATCGAGCGACGCCTGCATCGCGTAGGCCGCGCCGGCGCCGTCCTCCAGCGGGGCGGTGATGTGCGAGCCGTCGGCAGACTGGCCGGCGCCCAGCAGCTCGCCGTAGACCTTCGCCCCGCGTGCCTTGGCGTGCTCGTATTCCTCGAGGACGACGATGCCCGCGCCCTCGGCGAGGACGAACCCGTCGCGGTCCGCGTCCCAGGGGCGTGAGGCTTTTTCAGGCTCGTCGTTGCGTTTGGACAGGGCTTTGAGCGCTATAAAGCACGCGGTGCCCAGCGGCGTGAGCGCCGCTTCGGAGCCGCCGGAGATCATGATGTCCGCCGCGCCGTAGCGGATCTCGTTGGCGGCGCTGAGGATCGAGTGGCCCGCCGAGGCGCACGCCGTCGTCACCGACGAGTTGGGCCCGCGCAGGCCGTAGTGGATGCTGACGTTGCCCGCAGCGGCGTTACACATCAGCTTAGGGACCATGAACGGGCTGACCCGGCCCGGGCCTTTTTCCAGGAGCTTCTGGTGCCCCTCGGCGAACTCTTCCATCCCGCCCACGCCGCTGCCGATGATCGCGCCGCACCGCCAGGCGTCTTCCTTCTCGAAGTCCAGCCCCGCATCGTTGACCGCATCGATCGCGGCGTTGAGGGCGAACTGCGCGAACCGGTCGAGCTTCTTCGCGGCGCGCTTGCGCTCGACGGGCTCGAAGTTGCTCGGGCCGTCCCAGCCGTCCACCTGCCCGCCGAACTTCGTGACGTAGTCGGCGGTGTCGAAGCGGGTGATCGGCCTGATGCCGGACGTACCCGCGAGCAGTTGGTCCCAGACCTGGTTGACGTTCGTGCCCAGGCTGGTAACCCAGCCCAGACCGGTGATGACAACGCGTCGCTTGCTCATGGCTCTGATCGGGTAGGGGAGCGGAAGAGGGAAAAACAAGCACCGCCCCTGGGTCCAGAGGCGGCGCGGGACGATTTGAAGTCAGCGGGGGGCCGCGGGGCCCGGCGGGGGCCGCCTCAGCCGCCGAAGTTGTCCTTGATGAAGTCGATGGCCTTGCCGACGGTGTCGATCTTCTCGGCCTCGTCGTCGGGGATCGAGGTCTCAAACTCGTCCTCGAACTCCATCACCAGCTCGACGGTGTCAAGCGAGTCGGCGTTGAGGTCGTTCACGAAGGAGGTGTCCCGTGAGATCTCGCCCTTATCAACGCCCATCTGCTCGGCGACAATGGCGATCACCTTTTCTTCGATCTCTTTTTCGTCCATGGTTCGTGGCTCCGTGGCCGGGGGTCTGTTCGCCCGGCGTTTGTGGTGTCAATGCGGGACTATAGCGTGCCTCGCGGCGGGTCACAAGCTCGGAAGGGGCCCTCAGAGGCCCTAGCACATCGTCATGCCGCCATCGACGCAGAGCACCTGCCCGGTGACGTAGCTCGCGCCCTCGGAGGCGAGGAAGGTCACGGCGGCGGCGATCTCGTCGGGATGGCCCATCCGTCGCAGGGCGGTCATTGTTTTCACGCCTTCCTTGATCTGATCGGGCAGCACATCGGTCATGTCGGTCTGGATAAAGCCCGGGGCGATGACGTTCGCGGTGATGTTCTTGCCGCCCATCTCCTTGGCCAGGCACTTGGTGAAGCCCGCCAGGCCCGCCTTCGCCGCGGCATAGTTCGCCTGGCCGGGGTTGCCCACGACCCCGGCGACCGAGCCGAGGTTGATGATCCGGCCCCACTTGCCGCGCATCATCGGCTTGAGTGCCGCCCGGCAGGCGACAAACACGCTCCGCAGGTTCGTCTGGATCACATCGTCGAACTCCTCGTCCGTCATCCGCAGCAGCAGGTTGTCCTTCGTGATCCCCGCGTTATTCACGAGGATGTCCAGCCGGCCGCGCTCCTTGAACACGCCGTCGATCAGGCCCTCGATCGATTCCTGGCTGGCGATGTCGCAGGTCGCGACCGAGGCGCTGCCGCCGGCCGATTCAATCTCGGCTTTCACTTCATTGAGCTTCGCTTCGTTGCGCGCGACGCAGACGACGTGTCGGCCGTCGGCGGCGAGGTGCTTCGCGGTCGCCGCGCCCAGGCCGCGTGAGGCGCCGGTCACGATCGCGACGCGTTGGATGTCCTGATCTGCCATGATCTGTTGTTCCTTTCATCAGGGGGACAGGCGTTCTTGCCTGTCGTTCGGCGAAGCCGGATTTCATTTGTTTCAGTGTTCGATCAGGCCTGCGGCCTGTTGACAGGCAGGAATGCCTGTCCTCCTGTTCTAGACAAACGTCGAGTTCACTTGGGTTCGTTGAAGTTCTCGACCCGGATCGACTTCTCGATCCGGCGCATCAATCCGCTGAGCACCTTGCCGGGCGCGAGCTCGACGTATCGGCCGGGCAGCTGCTTCGCGGCGTACTGCATCGATTGGCTCCAGCGGACCGGGGTCGTGAGCTGCTCGACCAGGCGCTTCTGGATCAGGTCTGGCCGCTGGACGTGCGGCTCGCCGGTGACGTTGCTCAGGACGGTCACGCCCGGCTCGGACCACTGGACTTTGGTCAACGCGTCCTGCAGCTTCACCGCGGCGGGCTGCATGATCGGTGAATGGAACGCTCCGGCGACGGTCAGCGGCGTCGCGCGGAAGCCCTCGGCCTCCGCCTGCGTGACGACAAGCCTGCACGCGTCCAGCGTCCCGCTGACCACGACCTGCATCGGCGAGTTGTAGTTCGCCGGGACCATGACCGATTCCCTGGGCAGCGCGTCGTTGACCTGGTCGCAGAGCACCTCCATGTTGGTCTCGTTGACCTCGCCGGTGATAGCGACCATGGACGAGGGCGTCGCCTCCGCGGCGGCCTGCATCGCCTCGCCACGCAGCCGGACGAGCTTGAGCCCATCAGCGAAGCTGAACGCGCCCGCCAGGTGCAGCGCGGTGAACTCGCCGAGCGAAAGGCCCGCGGTGGCGGTGAACTCTTGTAGATCACCCCGGGCCCGCAGGCCGCGGAAGCAGGCGACGGACGCGGTGTAGATCGCGACCTGGGCGTTGTCGGTGCGGTTCAGGTCCTCCGCCGGGCCCTCGAAGCAGAGCTTGGTCAGGTCGAAGCCGAGGACATCATTGGCTTCTTCGAAGACGGCTTTCGCTTCAGGCGAGGCGTCGTACCAGGCTTTGCCCATCCCAACTGCTTGGGCACCTTGACCGGGACAAAGGATGATGATGTTTATATCTGACATGGCTTGGGGTCTATGTATTAGATGGCTCGGCGCGTCGCCTTACAGACGCGGTCAAACAGGCCTATAAACGCCAAAGAGACGTCGTCCAGCACATCCCGCCGCCGATGGCGACAAAGAGGACGAGATCGCCTTCGCTGAGTTCGCCGGCCCGGCGTTTTTCGTTCAGGCACAGCGGCACGCTCGCCGCCGAGGTGTTGCCGTACTTGTCAATGTTGATGACCAGCTTGCCGTCCGGCAGGTCCATACGTTTTTTAACAAGTTCAAGGATCCGTCGGTTGGACTGGTGCGGGATCACCGCGGCGAGGTCGGTAGGCGTGACGCCGGCGTTCTCCAGCGTCTCATCGATAATCGACTGGGTCGTGGTCACCGCGAACTTGAAGACCTCCTGGCCGTTCATCTGCAGCGTATTGAACCGGCCGGTGAAGCCGTCGTGCGATTCGGGCAGGTCGTCGGGCGTGCGCGGAACATAAAGCTCACCCCACAGGCTGCCCTCGGAGCGCATCGTCTGGGCGAGGCAGCCGCGGGCGGGGTCGTCGTCCGCGGTGAGTATCGCGGCGCCCGCGGCGTCACCGAATAGGATGCACGTCCGGCGGTCCTCGTAGTTGGTGATCTTCGATAGCGTCTCGGAGCCGATGACCGCGACGGTCTTGTAGTGCCCGGTCTGGATCAGCGCCGCGGCGTGGTTCAGGCCGTACACAAAGCCCGAGCAGGCCGCGGCCAGGTCCATCGCGCCCGCGGGCGAGGCGCCGACCTCGTGGACCACGCGCGCCGCAGTTGACGGACAGCTCATCTCCGGCGTCATCGTCGCCAACAAGACCATGTCCAGCTCGCCCGGCTGCATGCCCGCATCGTCAATCGCGGCACGCAGGCTATCCACCGCGAGCGAACGCGTCGTCGTGCCGTTCTCGGCGATGTAGCGGGTCTTGATCCCCGTCCGCTGGGTGATCCATTCGTCGTTGGTATCTACCAGGCCGGCGAGGTCTTCGTTGGTCAGCGTGCGTGTCGGCAGGGCGGTCCCGACGCCAGCCAGGCGCACACCGACCCCCGCGCGACCGTCGGGCCCGGTGCTCATGTGCCGTCCCCATCACCCACCACCGCGACCGGTTTCTTGGACTTGATCAGCGCTTCCGCCGCCAGCAGCCGACGTGAGACCTCGGGGTTCACGTCTAGCTCGGCGTACTTCAATGCGTTGCGGATCGCATTGTGGATCGTCCGCGGCTGGCTCGAGCCATGGCAGATCAGGCAGATGCCGTTCGCGCCCATCAGGGGCGCGCCGCCGTGTTCGTGGTAGTCGTGCTTAGCATAAATGCTCTCGACGACCGGCTGGAGCTTCATCGCCAGTTCGGGATCGATCTCGAACGCCTCGTGTGCAATCGTCTTGAAGATGCCCTTGCTCAGCCCCTCCGCCAGCTTGAGCACGACATTACCCGTAAAACCCTCGGCGACGATGACGTTGGCCTTGCCCTCGAAGATCTCACGCCCCTCGATGTAGCCGACGTAGTTGAGCGTATCGTCGAGCTTCAAGAGATCGTGCGTGCCGCGGGTCAGCGCGTTGCCCTTGCCCTCCTCGCCGCCGATCGAGAGCAGGGCGACCGAAGGATCTGCGATATCCAGCACGCGCTCGGCGAAGATCGAGCCCATGTGCCCGTACTGGTGCAGGTGCGACGGCCGGGGTTCGGGGTTCGCACCGACATCGCAGACGACGACCGGGCCGTAGAACGTCGGGATCGTGACCGCGATGCCCGGGCGGTGCACACCCTTGAGACGGCGCATCGACATCTGCGCCGACGCGACGCACGCGCCGGTGTTGCCGGCAGAGATGATCACGTCGCATCGCTCGTCCTTCGCGCGTGGCGAGCCGAGCCAGCCCCACTTGACAATCGAGCTGTCGGTCTTCTCCCGCAACGCCGAGACCGGCGGGTCGCCCATCTCGATGACCTGGGTCGTCGGCACGACCTCGATATGCGGATCGTTGGCGCAGCCCTCTTCTTCGAGCGCTTCATTGATGATGCCTGTGTCGCCGACGAGCAGGAGCTTGTCCCCATCGCGGAGCAGCTTGATCGCGCTCAGCGCGCCCTTGAGGATCGCGTCCGGCGCGTTGTCCCCCCCCATCACATCGATTGCGATTCGCACGTCGTGCCCCTGATGCGGTGTAGAGATCGGGTCCGACGGGCGACTAGTCGTTGGACTTACGGCCGGGCGTGACCTTCAGGCCCGGCCGCACGTACCCGCACTCGCGGCAGGCGGCGTGGGGCAGCTTCGGGGAACCGCAAGCAGGGCAGGTCACCGACAACCGAGCGGTCAGCGCATCGTGCGACCGGCGGTTGCGGCCCTGAGTCCGGGTCTGTCTTTGGCAAGGGAGCATGGCGGTCTACCTGTGGTCGGTGGTTGGTCGGTCGTTTGGGCGGCAGGCGGAGCCAATCGCAGGCACCGCGCCGAGCCCATAAATGTAGCAAATCGGCCCAGATGGGTCAAACAAGGGGCCTGATACCCGCGATCGGGCTCAGTGCAGGTCCGCCGTCTCGATCGCCACGCCCGGGCCGGCCTGCTCCGGTTCGCGGACCGAGTCCACCATCGCCCTGACTTCTGCCGAAGGCGGCTTGGTCAACGCAGCCAGCGACAGGGTCACGGCGAAGTTCAGCAGCATGCCGACCGACCCGATGCCCTGGGCGTCGATCCCGAAGCACCAGGGCGTCCGCAGCACCGAGTCCGGGGGGATAAGCCAACCGGCGAAGTCTTCATTCAGAAGCACCACGTCCGCCTTCTGCGTCACGATGTAGAAAGCGGTGAAGCCGATACCCACGAGCATCCCCGCGACCGCGGGGACCGTGCCGACGCGCTTGCTGAAGATGCCCAGCACGATCGCCGGGAAGAACGACGCCGCCGCGAGCCCGAACGCGAACGCGACGACCTCCCCGACGAATCCCGGCGGGTTGATGCCGAAGTAGCCGGCGACCAAGACCGCCGCCGCGATCGTGACCCGGCCGACCAGCAGCCGCTGCTTCTCGCTCGCCTGTGGGTTCATCACCCGGTAGTACAGGTCGTGCGAGACCGATGAGGAGATCACCAGCAGCAGCCCCGACGCCGTTGACAACGCCGCCGCCAAACCGCCCGCGATCACAAAAGCGACGACCCAGTCGGCGAGCTGCGCCATCTGCGGCGTGGCGAGCACGATGATGTCCCGGTCCGGGTGGTGTGCGGCGCCGAGGCTGAGCAATTCGGCCTTTGCAGAGGCGCCGCCGTCCGCAGTCCCGCCGTTCGCAGCGATCCATGCGGCGGGGTCGTTGATTAATCCATCACGGATCTCCGCGGGAACGCCGCCAACACGCATCAACTCGTTCGGCAATACAGCAGCAGAATCAGCACCTTTGTTCTCCAGTGCCACCGGCTCATCGGTTAGATTGTTTGTAAACGCAACCTTTCCGTCACCATCAAAGTCTACCCAGGCGATGTACCCGGTCTCATTCCATTTGTGATACCACCCGGGCAGCTGCTCGGCCGTCTTGCCGTTCAACCCCGCGACATCATCGACCATGTAGTAGCGTGCGAACGCCGCCACCGCCGGGGCGCACAGGTACAGCATCGAGATAAACAGCAGCGCCCAGAACGCCGACCAGCGTGCCGCCTTGACGCTCTTGACGGTATAAAACCGGACGATGACGTGCGGCAGTCCGGCGGTCCCGCACATCAGCGCGAGGCAGACGCAGAACACGTTGAGCCTGTTCCACCGCGGCTCGCTGTCCGCATAAGCCTCGGTGTAGCTGCTGAAGCCGAACTGCTGGTTGATCTGTGTGAGTTTCTCCAGGAGGAACGGCCGGGCGGGATCGACCGACTCGACGACCTGGCTGCCCAGGCCGATCGACGGGACCGCGCTGCCGGTGAGCTTGAGCGAGATCGCGATCGCGGGGATCAGGAAGGCAGTAATCAGGACCCAGAACTGGGCGACTTGTGTCCAGGTGATGCCCTTCATCCCGCCGAAGACGGCGTAGACGAAGACGATGGCCATGCCGATAAAGACGCCCGTCGCCGGCGCGACGCCGAGGAACCCGGAGAAGACGACACCGACACCCTTCATCTGCCCGACGACGTAGGTGAAGGAGACGAAGATGGCGCACAGCAAGGCGATCAGTCGGGCGTTGGTCGAGTCATATCGGTCGCCGATGAAGTCGGGCACAGTGAAGTGTCCGAACTTACGGAGGTAGGGCGCGAGCAGCAGGGCGAGCAGGACGTACCCGCCGGTCCAGCCCATGAGGTAGACCCCGCCGGCGAAGCCCATGCCGGAGATGAGCCCGGCCATGGAGAGGAACGACGCGGCGCTCATCCAGTCCGCCGCCGTCGCCATCCCGTTGGCCGGCGCGGGCACGCCGCCGCCGGCGATGAAAAAGCCCTTCGTGTCTTTGACCCGGCTCAGCCACGCGATCGTGAGGTACAGGCCGAACGTCAGGCCGACGAAGACGTAGGTCCAGTGCTCAAGCGTCAAGGCCGCCCCCGCCCTCGGAAGTGCTCCCTCCCGCTAGTTGGATGCGCTCGAGCTCGTCATGGTGTTTCTGGTCCAGGCGGTTGAGCAGCACGCAGTAGGTCAGGATGATCAGGACAAAGGTCATGATCGAGCCCTGCTGCGCGAACCAGAAGCCCAGCGGGTACCCGCCGAGCTTGAATTGGTTCAGCACGTCCGCGAGCAGCACGCCGCAGCCCAGGCCGACCGCGGCCCAGACCGACAATAGAACCACCATGATCTTCACGTTCGCCCGCCAGTACCGCTTCAGCGCCTCGGCGACGGCCTGCGGGTCTGGCCCCGCCGACGCATCGGGTATGTTGGGTTCTTGGTCAGTCATGCTGGCGAGCAGGCCAAAGAGAGAAATGCCTAATAGAACGCACGCGATTACGGCCCGCCATAGTACCGACCGCACTCGGCAGCCACAACCAGAATCCCACCCACAAAGAATCACCAAATCCTTGCCACGACGCGATCGGGGAAGAACACAAAGACGTTTTGGCGGGTACTGTATAGGCCTTCCGACAACTACACGGAGCCGATCCATGTGCCGACCCGCGGTGCCCCCCCTGATGCTGCTTGCCCTTGCCTTCGTCGCAGGCGGCTGCGCACAGGAGCGTACATTCACGCCGCTGTTCAACGGCGTTGACCTTGAGGGCTGGGAATCCGTCGGCGGGGAAGCGACCTACCACGTCGAAGACGGCGCGATCGTCGGCGTCTGCAAGAACACCCAGAAGAACACCTTCCTCCGCACCGCCCGGACTTACGGCGACTTCGAGTTCCGCTGCCAGTTCAAGTGGGATGCGCACGGCAACTCGGGCATCCAGTACCGCTCGCACCAGTACCCCGATGACCACAAGTACCCCGGCGGCGTCTACGGCTACCAGTTCGAGCTGGACCCCAGCTCCCGCGCCTGGTCCGGTGGGCTGTACGAGGAAGGCCGACGCGGTTGGCTGGTCAACCTCGAAGGCGATGATGACGCCAGCATCCGAAAACGCTCGGCGGTGAAACTCGACGGCTGGAACGACATCGTGATCGAGTGCAAAGGCAACCGCGTCCGCACCTGGCTGAATGGCGTGCCGATCGTGGACTACACCGACACCGACGCCGAGCGGGCGCTGACCGAGGGCTTCATCGCGCTGCAGGTGCACTCCGGCGGCAGCGCGCAGCTCCGCTGGCGCAACCTGCAGATCGCGGAAATCCGGGAAGACTGAAATCGGTATAGAGAACGTCAAGATGAGCACGACCACCTACTTCACCCCGCGGCCCGACGACAAAGAGGTCCTCGAACTCGGTCCGGGCTTTTGCCCCAAGTTCAACGAGCACGGCCTGATCCCCTGCGTCTCCACCCACGCCGAGACCGGCGAGGTCCTCATGCTCGGGTACATGAACGACATCGCCCTGACCAAGACGATCGAAACCGGCTACGTCTACTTCTGGTCCCGCTCGCGTGGCAAGCTCTGGTTCAAGGGCGAGTCCTCGGGCATGACCCAGAAAATCGTCCAACTCACCACCAATTGCGATCAGAGCGCCGTCGTCGCCAAGGTGACCATCGGCGAAGCGACGCACGGCGGGGCCCAAGCCTCCTGCCACGTCGGCTACCCCAACTGCTTCTACCGCGCGATCCCGACCGGCGTAGGCGAGACCGGTGAGCCAGTTCAGATGTCGATCATCGCGGAGAAGGCGTACGACCCGGACGAGGTGTACGGGAAGCAGTAGACGTGACATGCCTGAAAAGAACGCGGACCATCTCGACCTGCCTTCGCGCCCCCGACGCAACCGCCGGACCGCCGCGATCCGCGGGCTGGTGCGCGAGACGGTGCTGGATCCGTCGCACTTGATCTACCCGCTGTTTGTGCAGGACGGGCGAAGCGAGCCGATCGACGCGATGCCTGGGCAGGTGCGCTGGTCGCTGGATGACCTGTGCAAAGAAGTCGAGAGAGCCTACGGCCTGGGGATCAACGCGGTGGTGCTGTTCCCGAAGGTGCCGGGTGAGAAGAAAACCGAGACCGGCGAGCACGCGTTCGATCCCGATGGCCTGGCCCAGCGTGCGATCCGTGCGGTCAAACAAAGTGCCCCGGGCATCTGCGTGATCACTGATGTCGCGCTCGACCCGTATAACTGCGACGGGCACGACGGCATCGTCTCGGCGACTGGCGAGGTGCTCAACGACGAAACAATCGGAGTCCTGTGCAGGCAGGCGGCCAGCCACGCGGAGGCCGGGGCGGACATCGTCGCGCCCAGCGACATGATGGACGGGCGCGTCGGCGCGATCCGCTCGGCGATGGACAGCGCCGGGCACACCAACACGGGGATCATGAGCTACACGGCCAAGTACGCCTCGGCGTTCTATGGACCGTTCCGCGGCGCACTCGACTCCGCGCCGCGTCCTTCAGGCGCGAAACCTATCCCGGAGGACAAGTCCACCTACCAGATGGACCCGGCTAACGCGCGCGAGGCGCTGCACGAGCTCGGCCTTGATGTCGAAGAGGGCGCGGACATCGTCATGGTGAAGCCCGCCGGGCCTTACCTGGATGTGATCCACCGGCTACGGCAGGCCACGGACCTGCCCATCGCGGCGTACCAGGTGTCCGGCGAGTATGTGATGATCAAGTCGGCGGCGGCGCGGGGGGGGCTCGACGAGAAAGCACTGGTGCTGGAGACGCTGACCGGTATACGCCGGGCGGGCGCAGACATGGTGCTGACTTACTTCGCGCCGCAGATCGCTGAGTGGCTGGGGTAGTCTTTAGCGGCTTGCTTACCGCTCTTCCCGTGCCTGTTCCGCGGCTTCTTCCCGGCGGCGATCGGCCTCGACGTTGTTGATGTCATCGACATCCACTGGGTCGAACGTGGTGTTGATCCGGGTGGACAGGCCCAGGAATTTCAGCGTGTCTCTGTTCATCACCCGCTCGCGTGTCGCCTGGAGCCGATCGTTGGCAAGGACCAGCGGCGTCTTGTTGTAGGCATCAAGCGCCGAGGCGTAGCGCTTGTACTCGCGCTCGGCGCGGCTGCTGATCTCCGACCGCCGGGCCTTGGCCAGACTGATGGCGGCGGCGATCTCGCCGGCGATCGGCCGGGTCAGCGCGCGGTCCCCGTCCAACTCGGCAAGCGACTTGGCAAGCGCATCCGTCGCCGCCCGGGCCGCCGCTTTGGACTGGTCGTCGTCGCTCTGGGTCGCCTGTGTCACCGCATTGCGGTAAGCGCTGATCTGCTCCAGCAGCGCCAGTTCGGGCAGCAGCAGGTCGCGGATCGAGCGGTCCAACTCGGTCCGCAAGGCATGAGCAAGCTCGTCCTCCCCGCTCCCGAGGGCGGCCTCGTAGGCGCGGATCATCGTCAGCAGTTCGCCGTGCGCCCCGCCTGCCGCGGCCCCGAGCGTCTGGTCGTAGGTCTGACGGGCCTCCTGAATAATCCTGACCTTGTCGGCCTGGGCCTGGGTCACGCCGAGATACGCCTCTCGCACCTGGTTGGGCATCGACTGGTTCTTGTTGTCGATCAGGACCTGCTGGATCGTGATACCCGTATCCAGCTTCGTCAGCACATCCTTGGTTCTCTGAACGATTTCATTGACCGGGTAATCGCTGCTGCTGACGATATCGTCGATCTGTGACGAGGCGATCGCGTGGATCATGCCGCGCTCGACAGCGGTTTGTACCAGTTCGTTCGCCCGCTCGAGGCTGCCGACATTCCGGAGATACTGATTCACATCCCCTTGCTCGATCACGTAGGTGACTTCGAACTGCACATGGATGACGTTGGTATCGCCGGTGATGAGGAAGCTGTCGTTGAGCGGATTCAGTGGCTGGAAGGCAAGCTGCGCGGGCTCTAGATCCTCGGGATTGTCGTACCAGAAAGACTTATCGACGCGCAGCGTCTGGGTGTTGCGCGGGACCATCACGACCTGCTCGATCGGGAAGGGCAGGCCAAAATGCCAGCCGGGGCCGTAAGTGCCGATCTCCTCGCCGAAGCGGTACCGGACCGCGGTGTTCTGCTCATCGACGCGGATCACACCTGAGCCGAGGTAAACGACAAAGAGCACGATCATAAGCACCTTGAGCACGCCGAAGCTGACGCGCAACGCATCGGAGAGCGACTGCTGCGCCGCGTCGAGCCCGGGCTCACTGGCGCCCGGTGTATCCGGGGGCGGGGTCGGGTTGGGATCGGTCGGGGCCTGGGTCACGGCCGAGCCTCCAACGCGTTCTGGGTCGAGATCGTTCTCACAGGCGCCGGCCTATCGAGCGCATCTAACTGGTTCTGCAAGTCGGCGATACGTGCGTGCAGCCGCTTGATCTGCCCCAGCAGCACATCCGCCTGGACCTGCGGGCTGACAGGGCTGGGCGGGGCGGCGGCGGGCTGCTCGATGCTCTCGCCTGGCTCGCCGAACAGCCGCGAGAGGTTGCCCTCCCCGCCGTGGCCGTAGACCAGCACGTTCAGCGGGCTGAAGGTGCGGGCGTCGAGCATGAAGGTCGTGCGGTTGGCGAGGATCTGCTCGAGCGCCTCGAGCTGACGGAGGTAGATCGCCAGGTCTTCGTTCGCGCCGGCCTCGGCGTAGCGGGCCAACCACTGGTTGGCCTCGTTGATCCCGATGTTCTCGATGTCCGACGCGACACTCTTCGCGAAGGTATTCAGTTGCTTGCTGATCGAGTCTGCCTCGGTGATGATTGCCTGGGCCTGCGCATTACCGTCGCTGCGGATCGCCTCGGCCTTGCGGATCTGCCTGGTGGTCATGCTCCCGTTCACGCTCTCCGCGGTGGACTCGGTGTAGAGCATCTTACCGACGGTGACCTCGGCAACCGCGATACCATAGCTCGGCTTGATTTGATCGAGACGAGCAACGAGTTCCTTCGCGACCGCCTCTTCAAGCTCATCCAGCTTCACTTCAGAGGGGTCGGTGTTGACCAGCTGCGTGAAGGCGTACTTGGAGATCTCTGAACGCAGGTCGCGCATCTGCGCCTTGAGCGCGTCCTCGGCGTTCTCCATCGTGCCCAGCGAGATCGAGAACGCCAGCGGGTTCTCGACACGCCAGGCCAGGTTCAGGCTGATGATGATGGTCGTATCGTCGTTGAGCTGGAGCTGTTCTTCGTTGTCCGAAAGCACCTGGAGCTGGGTCGGGTAGGTCTGCACACGCTGGATGGGCCAGGGCCACTTGAACTTCAGGCCCGGCTCCTGCACGACGCTGCCGGTGTCCTTGCCGTTGGCGAGGGCCTCGGGGTCGGGCTCGGCCGCCTTACCGAACGTGGTCACGATCGCGGTCTGGTTATAGCCGACGGTGTAGGTCACCATGTAGAGCATGAACACCAAGGCGATGCCGATGGCGAGGATGGCGGTGGATAGGCGTCTCATATCAACGGGCCTCAATCGGTTCACATCCCGCGCGGGCGCGGTGTCGGGGTGGCTTGGTCAGTTCGGCAGGGGGATCCCGGGCACGCCGCCGAGCGGGTAATCGACGACGACCTCGGGGTCGGGCGCATCGATGCCGGGGCCGAGGATCGTCTTAGGCCGGTCCGCCATCGCGGTCACCAGCGCATCCAGGTAACGGCTGACGGGGAAGTAGCGCGGGGCGCTATCAAACGCCTGGAGCTCGGCTTCAAGCCGGATCGCGCGGGCCTCGGCCTCCAGCGACCGTGACCATCGCTTCGAGCGGGCCTCGGCCAGGAGCTGGCCCACCTGCCCGCCGCTCTCGATCATCAACAGCTCGATCGCGATGTACTGGCGTCGTTTATCCTGTTCGAGTTGAACGCGCGTGCCGTCGTCGGCCGAGCCATCGAGCTCTTGAAGCCGGCGGTCGACCGCGTAATACGCCTCGATCATCTCGCCCAAACGCTTCGCCCGCTCGCGGTTGCCGGCGGCGGCGGCGTAGATCGTGTCCGCCTCCTGCTCGGCTTTTTCTTTCTCGGTCTGGGCCTCCTGCAGCGCGTTGATCCGGGCGTGGTACGCGGCGGTCACTTCCTCGTCCTGAGGCGGGTGCACGCCAGAAACCGCGACAAATACAACCTCGATCCCGACTTTATAGGCATCAAGGCCTTCCTGGATGCGTTCTTGCAGCACGCCGCCGCCCTCGGCCCGGCCCTTGACCAGCAGGCTGTCATTATCACGCGACGCGAAGTACCGGGTTACAGCGTTCTGAGCGATGGTTCTTAAAAGCTCTTCGGGGTCGGCCGAACCGGCGTAGGAATGATCGACGCCCGCGTAGGCGCGCAGATCCTTAATGCGATACATGATGTCGATATCCGCACCGATCATCTCGCCCAGGCCCGAGTCTTTCTTATCGCCGGTCGTGCCCGCGCCTTCCGGCTGGGCGGTGATCATCAGCTTCTCTTCCGAGCCTTCCGCGACGTGCCTGTTGGTCCAGAGGATCGGCCCATCGATCCGCTGGTCCTTTTCAAGGTGGGCTTGCGAGCCCAGGCGGATCGAGAGCACGCGGTTGATGTCGTACTTCTCTGCCTTGCCGAACGGCCAGGGCGCCTTGAAGCTCATGCCCGGCTCGGCGATGCGGACGAACGCGCCGTTCTGCGTAACCACCGCCTGCTGGTGTGGCTCAACGATGACAACGCTGGACATCGCGATGATCATCGCGATGCAGACGAAGGCCAGCGGCAGGAGCGCCTTGCCCAGGAGCCGCATGAACCAGCTCTTGGAGACCTCGAAGCCGAACTGGTAATTGATCGTCTCCGAGAAGATCTTGCCGATCGACTCGGGCCTAGTCAGCCATCCGAGCACGCGGGAGTCGAACGCCGGGCGGTAGAACACATCCGCTTTTCGCGGACGATAAAACCCGAGCACCAGCCCCAGCACGATCTCCACACCCAAAAGCAGCATGACGACCGGCAGCGCGAGGGCTAGATAGACAAAGCCGGACTGATTATTGAAAAACAACAGCCCCGTCGCGGCGGCCAGCGGGAGGATGCCGAGGAACACATTGCCGATCAGCGTGCTCGCCCCGCCGCGCAGCGCCTGCCAGGCATTGACCTGCGTCATACCCGAGACGTAGCGCGCGACCAGGAACCCGCCTAGCCAGCCGATGACGAGCAGCAGGGCGATCAGGCTAGTGTTGATGCCCTCGGCGATGGGTGCCGCTTCGAGCGAGCCGTCCTGCAGCGCGCCGCTGTTGAGGTACAGCAGCAACCCGCCGACCCCGAGCAGGTAGACCGCCGTCACGAGGCTGACGACCGGCATGGCCCACTTGTAGAGGTTGTCCAGGCGGCGCTTGGCCTGGGCGAGCTGGGCACCGGCCTCTTCAAACAGCGCCGCCGAGCGGGCGTCGGCATCGGCCAGGCGTGCGGCCTCGAGTGTCTCTTCGCGCTCCAGCCGGTGCTGCTTGTAGACGACCCACAGCAGCACCCAGACCCACAGCCCGGGGATCAGGTAGAACGCCCCGGCGATGACCGCCTTGGAACCGGCGTAAACCCCGAGGATACCCAGCAGCAGCGTTAGCAACAGCTGGGTCGCAAAGCCGATGAGCGAAGCGGTCGTCGCACGGTTGTAGGTCTGCTGGTCCTGGCTCATGTCAGATCGGGGACGGGGCCGTGCGAATGCGGGATCGAACCCGGCCAGAACCTGTCATCCACGACACGGCCGGGGTGGGCATGATAGCCGTAGCAATCGTACGCCGCCACGCAGCAGGGCGTTCGGCGGGCATCCCTGGCTCCAAAAAAAGGCCGGCAGGGTGCCGGCCTTGATCAAGTCATCTTGGATCCCTGTCAGTTCGTCCCGCCCTCGCCCTTCACGGCCTTCTGCACCGCGTCGTACATGCGCTGCCCGCGCAGGTCCCGCGCGACGATCTTGCCGTCCGGGCCGATCAGCCAGATCGAGGGGATGCCTTTCACGCCGTAGTCCTTGGGCGTCTGCGACGTGTTCCAGTCGCCGAGGTGCCCGTGCACCCAGCCCGATGGCCGTTCTTCGTGAAACTTCTTCGGTGCCTCGATCTTGGCGTCAAGGCTCAGCCCGATGATCTCGAACCGTTCGCCCGCAAAGTCTTTATAGACCTTTTCAAGGTGAGGGATCGCGCCGATGCACGGGCCGCACCAGGTCGCCCAGAAGTCCACCAGCACGTACCGGCCGCGGTAGTCCGACAGCTTGAAAGTCGTGCCGTCGTACTTGGTCGCGGTGAAGTCCGGTGCCATGTCGCCCGGCAGCAGGAGCCTGGTCACATTCAGTTCGATCGGGTCTAACGCGACTTCGTCCTGGTCCGCGGGCACCGTGATGGTCTGGTAGATCGAAGCCCCCCAGTGCCGGTCCGACCGCGGGTGCGGGATCTGCGCGGTCAGCGCCCAGTCGCCTGGCTTCAGCCCTTCCAGGGTGAAGCTGCCATCATCCTCAAACGCGATCTCGATCTCCAGCATCTCACGCTGCTCGGCGTTCCGTGCGCGCGCCTTCTCCACATACGCGGCGTATTCATCGGTATCCCGAAATGCCTCGAACCAGGCCCGCTTCTCATCCTGGCTCATCTCGGCAAAGCCATCAGGAAATGGCGGCTCGACACGTGGCAATTGGAACTGGACCGTCCCCTTGAGTTTCGCCAGTTCGATCTCTTCGGCCTCAGCCTCCTTGGGCAGCACGAGCTTGCCGGATACGCTGACCGTCGCCTGCTCGACGGCCTCAACCGCCGGGGCGGGGGCCTGGCCCTCCTCCTCCGCCAGGGCCGGCATGAGACCGGCCTGGCCAATAAGCAGCGTTGTAGAAACAGTGAGTGCGGTCGTGTAGGTTCCCATAGCGTACTCCGGATCGGGTTGGTGCAAAACGTAAAGATAAGCCGCCGTTGATTGAGCTGCGCGATTAGCCCCTCGGCCCCTCAGTCGATGACGATACCACACCATACGCCGTACACGATCCAAAAGATCGACGCGATGCAGACGTACCCTGCCACGTACCGTGGCGTTAGGCGGCAATCATGTTCACAAAAGAGCCGGCAAAGGGCCGGCCTTGATCGAGTCATCTCGAATCCCGTGTCAGTTGATCCCACCCTTGCTGTCGACGGCTTTCTTGACCGCTTCACGCAGCGCCTCGCCACGCAGATCGCGCGCGACGATCTTGCCGTCCGGGCCGATCAGCCAGATCGAGGGGATACCGGTCACGCCGTACGCGCGGGCGGTCGTCTCGGTCTTGTTCCATTCGCCCAGGTAGCCGTGGCGATAGCCCGAATGGTTCTCGTCGTGGAAGGCTTTAGGCAGATCGATGCTGCGATCCAGGCTCAAACCAACCATCTCAAACTTGTCGCCGCCATAGTCTTTGTAAACGGCTTCGAGGTTCGGTATCTCGGCCTTGCAGGGGCCGCACCACGTCGCCCAAAAATCCACGAGGACGTACTTGCCGCGGAAATCGGAGAGTTTCATCTCCCCGCCGTCGTAGGTCTGCGCGGTCCAGTCGGGCGCCTGATCGCCGGGCACCAGGACGTTCTTCAGCCGCAGCGACAACTCGCCGATCTCGACCACGCCGTCCGCTTCAACCAGAATCGGCTTGCCGCGCGCCGACGCCCAAGACTGGTACAACAACCGGTCCGGGTCGGCGTCCTTGTGCGGGATCACCGCGGAGACGTAATACTTGTTGGGCGTCAGGCCCTCGCCCTTGAACGTACCGTCGGCGTTGACGGGAACCTCGAAACGCGGACGCTGGCTCCGGGCCTCTTCGAGCTCCGCCATGTAGTCCTTGTACGCCTGGGTCTGCATGAACTCCTTCTGCCAGGCGATCTTCTCCTCACGCGACCAGTCCGCAAACCCCTCGGGCAGCGGCAGGGCCGGACGCTCAAAGTTGCCTTCGAGCAGGACCACGGCCTTGCTCAGGTCCAGCTCGCCGCCGCGGAACCAGTCGGGTGTCTCACCCGGCAGCACGAGCTTGCCCACCACGGAGCCGGCCTGCTCCTGCTCCTGTGCCGGGGCCTCGTCGGCGGGGGCCTCGTCCTCCGCTTGAGCGTATCCCGTGGCCTGGCCGACAGTAACAGCGGCGAACAGAGCGAGAGACGTCTTCCACTTCATCATGATTGGGTTCCCATTCGGTTAAAGTAGTCCTGCAACGCCGACACGATTCTATCGCGGACCGGTACGACACGGAAGCGGCACCAGTTCGACGATCCACCCACTTTACCGTAAGCGCTGTCCCGACTATGTTCGAGATCCACGCCCTCGTGCCCGAACAGACCCACCGCCTGCGGCACACCGTCCTGCGCCCACACCAGCGCCTGGACGAAATGATCTACGATGGCGACACCCTGCCGAGCACGCTCCACCTCGGCGCGTTCCGGCAGGGCGATCCCACACAGGTGCTCGGTATTGTCACCCTGTCCAACGCCCCGATGCCCGGCGGACCGGCCGAGGGCGACGTCCGGCTCCGCGGTATGGCGGTCGATCCATCCGTGCAAGGCCTGGGCGTCGGCCGGCTGCTCGTCCAGCGCTCGCTCGTCGCGGCCGCCGACCGTGGCGCCAAGCGGATGTGGTGCAACGCCCGCGTCACAGCAATGGGCTTCTACCAGAAGCTCGGCTTCGTGACGCGCGGCGACGAGTTCCAGATCGCGGGCATCGGGCCGCACTACCTGATGCACATCGCGCTCGACTCGTCGCCACGCTAAACTATCGCGATTCAACGCAACCCAAGAGGAACCACCATGGGCCTGATGACCGGCAAGAAGGGCATCGTCTTCGGCGTCGCCAACGAACGCAGCTACGCCTACTTCATCGCGCAGTCGCTCAAGCAGCACGGTGCGGAGGTCGGCTTCACCTACCTGCCCATCGGCAAGATGGAACACCGCGTGGGCAAGGCCGTACAGAAGCTCGGCATCGACGAGCCCTGGCTGGCGCCCTGCGACGCGAACGATGATGACTCGATCCAGGCCGTCTTCGACAAGTGGGAAGCCGATCATGGCACGCTGGACTTCGTCGTGCACTCGATCGCCTTCGCCGACAAGGACTACCTCCGTCCGGACATGTTCCACCAGACCCCGCGGGACGTGTACACCGGCGCGATCGACACCTCGGCCTACACCCTCGTCGCCATGGCCCGCGCCGCGCTACCGCTGATGCAGAAGACCGGCGACGGCAAAGACAAACCCGGCGGCACGCTCATCAACATGTCCTACTACGGCGGCGAGAAAGTCACGCCCGGCTACAACATCATGGGCGTCGCCAAGGCCTGCCTCGAACACACGACCCGGTACCTCGCCTACGAGCTCGGCCAGCCCGACCGCAACGTGCGGGTCAACTGCATCTCCGCCGGCCCGTTCAAGACCCTCGCCGGCGCCGGCGTCGGCGGGATGGACAAGATGATCGAGTATCAGGAGTGGGCCGCGTCCATGAAGCGCTGCAACACCGGCGAAGAGGTCGGCGATACCGCGGTCTACCTGCTCAGCGACCTCTCATCCGGCGTGACCGGCGAGACGATCCACGTCGACTGCGGGTTCAGCATCGTGGGCGTGCCGCCGCATAAGGATGAGTAGAAAGCTGCGGATAGTATCCGCGGCCTCGGCACCGGATGATCAAAGGTATGTATGACGGCCGAAGCCGTCGGCGTCTTTGGCTATCGCCGGCGCCTTGCGAGGATCAGCCCGCCAATGCTCAGTAGTGCCAGCGACGTTGGCTCGGGTACAGCATCGAACTCATAAGCGCCGATGTCATCGGACGCGCCAGCTGGGCGAAAGAAACCGCGTTGATCGATTGAGAAGGGGGAGTCGCCATTGTTGATCGCCGCGGAGCCGGGGTCGAGCGCGTGCGTCGGGGTCGGTCCACCGTTGTCTGCCAGTGTCAGTAGCTGTGGGTCCGTACCGAGTTGGTCGCTACCAAGCGCGGTGAAGGTGCCTGGCGTCGTGCCGATGAGGTTGTGGCCCAGCGAGGTCAGCGTACCCGGGCCGCTCCGATCGATGTCGTCCAGGTCGTCGGTGCCGGCGGATTCGTTGTCTGCGATAATCGTGTTGCCGATCTCGAGGCCGAACTGACGCGAACCGTTGCTCTGCAGGTAGACGCCACCGGCTCGGGCCCCGTTCGCGGTGTTGTCGGCGATCGTGGACGAACTGATCTCGGCCAGCGCCCCTTGTATAAAAAGGCCACCTCCCTCACCGCTCACGCCTTCGGCATCGTTGCCGCTGACCGTGCTGTTTTCAAGGACGAGGGCCAGCTTCGGGTCGCTCCCGCCGAAGCTGAGCGCGAGCACGCCCCCGGCGTCATCGGAGGCCGTGTTCTCGCTGATCGTTGAGTTGGTGATGGTCGCGACGCCGCCGGAATTGCGGAAGTGGTAGATCCCGCCGGCATCGGTGCCGGAGGTATTGTCGGCGATCAGCGAGCGGTCGACATTAAGGGTGGTGTCGGCCGAGAAGATCCCGCCACCGATATTGTCCGCCGAATTGTCGCTGATGACCGAGTCGGTCACCGTCAGCATCACGGCCGGGTTCTGGATGCCGATGCCCCCGCCGTTGTTGTCCGATTGATTGCCGGTGATTGTCGCGTTGCTGATCTCGATCACGGTCGCAGACCCGCCCGAGGAACCGCCGAAGACGCCTGCACCACTGTTGCCACCCGCGCCGGTATTTTCGGTGATCTGGGCGCCGTCGATGACCAGCGTCCCGCCGTTGGCGTGATAAAACGCGCCGCCCGACTCGTTCGCGGTGTTGCCGGAGTAGACCCCGCCGATCACGGTGATGTCCGAGTTGTTCGCGTTGAAGACCGCGCCGCCGCGGCCGGGGATACCCACGCCAGAGTCGGCGTTGCCGCCGGTCATCGTTGTGCCCGTGATCGTGACTTCAGCGCCCCCGGCGTTGTTGTTCCAGGCGGCAAAGCCTGCGCCGCGACCGACACCTCCGGTGAAGACACTGTCGCTGATGGTCGTTTCAACACCATCGGGGCTCCAGCCCCAGTCCGCGTCGACGGCGAGCGCGCCGCCGAATGAGATCGCCGAGTTGTTGGTGAATGTCGAGCCGGATACGTCGAGCGTGCGGTTGGTGCCGCCCAGCACGTACGCGGCGCCGCCGTAGACGGCGTTATTGTTGGTGAACTGAGCGTTTTGAATCGACAGTTGCCCGTTCTCGACAAACACCCCCGCCCCGGTACGAGCAAAGAAGTCTGCGAGGCTGCCGGGCGGGGTTGTCGGTGTCGCTCCATTCTGAACCGTTAGGTTGCTCAGCGTCAACGAACCGGCCGTATTGACCCCGCTGATGTTGATATCCTGCCCGACATGGAAGACGCGGTGGGCGTTGCCACCGTCGATCGCGATCGTCTGGCCCAGGCCACTAATCGAGATGCCGGATTGGATCGTCGGCAGGGTCGATCCGAGGTTGATGGTGCCGCTGACACCGAAGTCGATCGTGTGGCTGCCGCCGAGGTTGTTGGCCTGCGTGATCGCGTCACGCAATGAGCCGGCACCCGCATCGGCGGTGTTTGTTACGGTGAAGTTCAGCGCCTCTGCGGGGGTGCACGCGAGCGCCATCAGCAAGCCAGCGGTCGTCACTGCAAGACAAGTATTTTTCATCATCATGCCTCATTCAACTGGTTTGGGTTCTTCACGCCTCTGTCCACTCAGCCATCGAAACGACCACTTGGGGTACGCGGTCCCTAGCCTGCCCAGTAATTCAATTTGTGCACCACCCACAAAATCTCACCACCCGCAAAAGCACAAGAAAAAGGCGTTAAAGTTGGTCAGTCTCGCGGGTAAAAATAGCCATAGAGCGGCCGCTCTACCAGTCCCCGAACAGGCTATATTTCTGCGATTGGACGATTTAGAAACCAATGAAATTAACAACGCGCTGTTAACTAGTAGGTAGGGCGGGTGGAGCGTAGCGATAAACACCGCATGCGTTCGAGGTGGTTCGTGGAGGGCTTCGCTTCGCTCTACCCGCCCTACGGATCACATCAATATGCCGCGGTCTCGCTCAAGTCCATCGGCTCGCTCCATCCCAGCGCGGCGTTGATCGCTAATGCAGTGTCGATCATCGCCAGGGGCGAGGAGGCCGCAACAAAACGGCCGGTCGTTCGAGCGGGGAGTGATTTGACTGAGCTTGCTCACGCGTCTTCTCCTCGCAATTGATGCTTGAGGCCTCTTGCCCTGTAGACAACACGCCTATCGAACGGCTTCAGCGACGCGCCTTCACAAGAGAACCCCACCCTTTCGACGCATGGTCGTCAATCTACTCAACAGCGCGTTTCTGCCCATCACCACAAGGGGTTGTTAACGGGCAGAATCCTGTTAAATGGCAGTACATACACTCAAGTAAGTAACAATAAACACTGCCTTACTTAAATCAGCTTATCGAAATGTTTACGAAAAATGGCTTGGTGGGAGCGCGATTAGGAAGCCGTATTCAATATGCCGCCGTCTCGGACAAATCCATCGGCCCGGTCCGGCCCAGAGCCGCATTGAGCGCCAGGTTCGTGTCGATGGATCGCCGGGTGCGAGCACGGCCTGCGGGAAACTGCCAGCGCTCTAGTCTCAGGCGACCCCCCGGCGTCGCCGAGTCGTACAGGCGAGTCCGAGGCTCAGCAGCGCGAGCGAGGCCGGCTCGGGGACGACGCTCACCGAATCGATGACGCCGGTCACACCCTCGTCGACCGTGTCGGTGAAGAAGAAGTTGAGGAAGTTGCCTTCAAAGTCGGCGGCATCGACGCCGGTGGGCAACGCATCGGAGTCAAACGCCGTGCCCTGGTTGTCTTGCAGCGTTAACTCCAAGCCAGTCGGGGTGAAGCTGCCCACCGCGGGCCCCGTGACCGACAGCGAGTCGAAGGCAAAAATATCGGCAAAGTCGTTGAAGTCGTTAATGATGAAGAACCTGGCGCCGCTCAGGGTCGCGCTGTAGCCGTTGGCAAAGTTGATCGAGATGTTGGTCGCGCTGTCGTAAAGGCCGTCAACCGGGTTACCCGGGAACAGGTCGGGCGCGTCTTCGTCGATCGCGAAGTTCAAGACGAACGCCTCATCAACCGTAAACACCGAAGAAAGCGGCGCCCCGACGCTGGTCAACCTGCCGTTGATCGTGTAAACCAATTCCGAGGCTTGGGCGCCGCCGGCGGCCGTCAGCAAGAGCATCGCCGGCAGGGCGTGAGTTGTTTTCATCTGGATTCCTCTCCGTCGGAGTCGTATACAAACGTCAAAAGTCGCTGTGTTATCCTCGCCGCCGACACACCAGCAACCCGCCCAGGCCCAACAACGCCAACGACGCCGGCTCGGGGACAGCATAAACCTGCCCGCTGGCGCCGGTGATCAGGGCGCTCACCGGCTGGTTGTCGACGAACAGGGTCGCGCCGGTGAACGTGGCGGTGTTGTCGAAGTCGGCCTCGCCGACGCCACGAATCACCAGGGTGTCCAATTGCGTGCGAACGTTCCACGGTGTCCCCAGCGGCACACCGTCGTAGATGAACGTCACCGACTGGCTGACCGGACCCGGTGTATCGAATTCGAATGAGCCAGCCAACAGGTCCAGGTTCTCGTTGACCGCCGCGTCCGTCCGGTAGTCGCTTTGAAATTCGACTTGACTGCCGCTGCCGCTGAGCGTCCCGTCGATCTGCCAGGTCATCTCCAGCCGCGTGATCCCCACCGGGTTCCCCGCGGCCGCGATCGTCAGGGTGTCATTGGCCTCGGCGTCGGCCCCGGCCTCGCCGCTTTCATCGTTGTCGCTCGAGCTGAACGCCTTGAGCTGGGTGAAGGTCGCCGACGCGTTCGAGACGAAGTCGGGCAGGCTCCCCTGCGCGGTCACGGGGGTGAGCGCGGCGGTGGGCACCGCGTTGCGCTCGAAGTAATCCGAGACGTCGTCAGGCCCTCCGTTGACCTGGGCCACGGCCTCCACGACGAACGGGTCATCCGGTTCCTCTTCGGCCCGCGCGGCCGACGCGGGCAGCACCAGTACAAGGGTACAAGCGAGGATCAATGACAATCGGTGCATCTCTACATACCCCATTTGGGCGTGACTTAAAACCGGTTCTTTGATTGATGTCTGGCGACGCCGCCGAGTCAAGGGAAACAGGCCCAGTCCCAGCAGCGCGAAGCTGGTCGGCTCGGGGACGACTTGGACGCTGAGATTGCTGATGGTGTAATTGGACAGGCCGCTGCGTATAAACGTGCCGTTGTCGCCGCCAAAGTTCTCAACGACCACCGGTTCGCCGGCCGACGGCGCGACGCTCCCGTTGCCGAGTAGGATTTCCATATTCAAGAATGGCCCCGAATTCACCTGGTAGTCGTCTGACGTGAACAACCAGTCGCCACTGAGGACAACACCGAGCTGCGGGCCCGACCCGAACGAGCCAAACCGATAGTCCGATGAACCCGCGTAGACGCCGTCGTTGGTTCCCGACGGCGTGCCCGTGAGTGTCAGCGTGCGCGTGGGCTGGAGCGTCGTCACGATCTCGAAACCGCTCGTGTCGTCTACCCACACCGAGCCGCTTGGTTGGACGACTTCGAGCGAGAAGCTGGCGCCGTCGACGCCGGCACCGTCGGTGCTGACGGCCGTCAGGTCACCACTGATGGTCACGATCACCGCTGCGGTAGCTTGCCCGGGCATCGCCAACGCGATCAGGATCGCGGTGCAGATCATCGTTTGAAAGATGCATTTCATGGGTTGTCTTCCCGGAGCATCGCGCGTTTGAATCGGGTGCCTCGGCTCCGACGCCCGAGCAAACCAAGCCCGCCCAGGCCCAGCAGCGCGAGGCTGGTCGGCTCGGGGATCGTCACGCGGACGATCGAGCGGGTCCTGACGTTGCTGGCGTCGATGAATGTGAGCTCGACCGCCACGAAGTCGCCGGCGATGGCGCCGGTGGTCACGCTGAGGTCGTCGATGACGCGGAAGTCGCCGGGCGCGACCTCGAACAGCTCGCCCTCGAGCAGGATCGGGGCCGAGACGCCGTTGAGGTCGCCGATGAACAGGGCCTCGCGGTCAGACAGGCCGGTCGTCTGGACCTCGGTCACGGTCGCGAAGACACCGGCTTCGGAAAACGCGACGTTGTCGGGTGCGTCGAAGGTGCCGATACCGCCGGGGACCGGCTCGCCCTCGCGGAGCAGCGTGGTGATGTTGTCCGCCGAGTCGACGACGAAGAGGCCTTCGTTGTTGCTCTGGTCGATGCCGTTGCCCTGCGCGACCGAACCGTCAAAGTAGACGTTGCCGGCGGCGTCGAACTCGAAGTCGGAGAAGGAACTGAACACGTTGCCGCCGAACGGGCTCGGCGCGGCGGTCGTGCCCTCGACCACCACGGACCGGAACGTGCCCGCCGAATCGACGGTGAACAGGCCGTCTTCACCGCTGTTGACGCCACCCTCGAAGACGATCAGGCCGTCGTTGGCGAGGTTCGGCTCTCCGAAGCTGGCGAAGGTGCCGCCGCTGGGCGGGGTCTGGTCGCGCTGGGCCGCGAGCTCCACCGTGCCCGCGGCATCAGCGCGGTACAGGAAGTCGTCGAAGAACGAGTTGTCCGTGGTCACGACAAATGCGAGCTGGCCGGCGTCGTTGAAGGTGACGTCGTCGAGGAAATCGAAGTTCTCCACCACGCCCGGCACGAGCTCGGGGGCGCCGGGTGCGGGCTGCCCACGCAACGCGACCGGCGTGACCGTACCCAGCGTGTCGATCTTGAGGACCGCTCCGCCGCCGCTGGTGAACGCCTCGAACGCCACATCCCCGCCGGTGTTGATGATGACCGACCCACCCGCGGAAAAAAAGGTCAGGCCCGTTCCGGGGATCGCATCGCCGTCGCGGAGCAGGAGATCCGTGCTGCCGGGGACAGCGGTGAATACGGCGAAGTCGCTGGTCGGGTTGGTCCCGCCGGTGAGTTCGGCGTCGAAGGCCACGACGCCGGACGCGTTGACCGTGGGCCGGCTGAAAAAGCCGGTATAGGCCGCCCCGCCGGTGTCGGGCGCGATCTGGCCCTCGAGGGCGAGGGTGTCGAAGGTGAACTGGGCCTGGACGGCGGGGCCAAGGGTCAGGGCCGTGAGTGCGGTGAGGAGGTGCTGGGTGTTCAATTTTCTTTCTTTTCTCTTTCCAATGTCGATGGTGTCTGTCTATCTAATAGATAGACGATGAGATTCGCTATCAGCCCGCCCAGATGAAACAGAGCCATAAAGAGAGCTATAGAATCAGGTTTTACAACGATACCGTTCGTTTGAGAATTACCCGAAAGCAGTAAATACCACTAATCTAATAAAGAGTTCATTAGAGAGTAATTGCCAGAATTGGGCGGGCCTTCACAACAGATCCCCGACGCCTACAACCACCACACGTCCGGGGCCTAGGACGATATCCGCGGCTTTCTCGCCGTGCACTACAGGTTCAACACGCGGACGGACACCGCGTTCTGGTGTCGCTGCCAGGAAGAGACACCGCTGGGCGGGGCCCGGGGCTTCTGCGACATGTACCAGGACGTCGGCCCGTCGATCACGACGAGTGAGTGGATGCTCTCGCCAAAAAACGCATTCGGTATCCACGGCTACCTGGCGATGATGGTGGGGATGGATGTGCCTTACACCAGCTGGTACAAACCGACCCAGCAGGAGCGTGAACTCTGGCGGCACAACTTCGCACGGCTCGGCAAGCGTGCTCAGAAGGGCATGCCGGTCAAGCAAGCGCTTGGAGTTCGCGCGCCAGTCGGCCATGACGTAGCCGGCCGTGCCGGTTTCTCTGCGGGGAGCGATTGAGATAGAAAAACCCCCGCACCCTGCGGCGTGGGGGTTTCTAAACTCAAGTTGTCAGGAGCCTGTTTACCCGCGACGCCGGCGGGCGGCGAGCAGGCCGCCGAGG
>JANQKT010000035.1 GCA_028280965.1 Phycisphaeraceae bacterium | reverse complement strand
TACGTGTTTGATCACGGTCGCGGGACGCTTCGCGTCACCCGCTAAACGGGTCACACCGACACCGTCGGCCGACACACCCGGTCCACCGCATCGGCGACGCGGGCCAGCGAGCCCATGAGCTCGGTCAGCACCTCTGGCGTGATCGACTGGGCCCCGTCGGTCATCGCGTGGGCCGGGTCCTGGTGGCACTCGATCGCCAGGCCGTCGCAGCCGGCGGCAATCGCCGCGCGGGACATGTCTGGTACGAGGTAGGCGTGGCCCGTGCCGTGGCTGGGGTCCACGACGATCGGCAGGTGGCTGCGCCGCTTGAGCTCTGGCACGGACGCGAGCGGCAGGGTGTTGCGCGTGTGGTCCTCAAACGTGCGGATCCCGCGCTCGCAGAGGATCACGTTCGGGTTGCCCTCGGCGAGGATGTAGTCCGCCGCCTGCAGGTACTCGTTGATGGTCATCGCCATGCCGCGCTTGAAGAGCACGGGTTTTTGCTGCTGGCCGACGGCCTCGAGCAGCTTGAAGTTCTGCGCGTTACGCGTGCCGATCTGCAAACAGTCGGCGTACTTCGAGACCAGTTCGACGTCCGACGGCGTGAGCACCTCGGTCACGATCGGCAGGCCGGTCAAGTCGCGTGCCGCGGCGAGCATCTTCAGGCCGTCCTCGCCGTGGCCCTGGAAGGCGTAGGGGTTGGTGCGTGGCTTGAACGCGCCGCCGCGCAGGGCGTGGGCGCCGGCGGCCTTGACCTTGCGGGCGATCTCCAGGAGTTTGTCTTCGCCTTCGACGCTGCACGGCCCGGCGATGACGGGCACGCTGACGCCGCCGAAGATGCACCCGTCACCTTCGCCGACGCGGATCTCGGTGCGTTTGCCCGCGGTGGTCTCGACGGCGGCCATCTTGTAGGGCGAGAGCACGCGCATGATCCGGTCCACGCCGGGCACCTGCTCGAACTTGCTGTCGTCTTTGAGCCGGTCGTCGCCGATGACCGCGACGACGACCAGGTCGGTGCCCTGGATCGCCTGCGGCTTGAGCCCGGCCTCGGTGACCAGGGCGCAGACGTGATCGACCTGGTCCGCGGTCGCTTCGGGTCGCATGACAATGATCATTGTGGCGTCTCCTGTGCCGCTTTGGGCGTTATCGATTCGCGACGTGGTTTGTATAAAAGAAAAACCCCGACACGCGGTGTCAGGGCTGGTCTGTGTCCGGGCGGGGTCGCGCGGCTAGATGGCTCCTGACACGGCGGGGCGTGTAAACCAGAAAAAGCCATCAAAATAGAACCGCATGGCCATTGCGGTTAAGTATGCACAAGGGATCGCGAAAGTCAAGGCGATGGCAATCGCGACGGCTCATGCCCGGCCGTCTGCATGAACGCCGGCTCTTGGTCCGGGTCCCGCACCAGCGGGTGCTGGGCGAGCACATCATCGACGCTGGCCCGCCGGCCGCCGCCGTCAAACGCGATGACCTGGCCGCGGTACAGCGTCTCAAACTCGCGCCGGCCAATGAACTCGATCCCGATCTGCGGGTCCGCGATGACCACCCGGTCAGGTCGGACCTGGAGCAGCGTCACCATGTGCAGCCGGGTGGCCTCGTACTGCAGCGGTGTGAGGATCGGCGGCTCGAGATTGATCAGCTGCTTGTAAGTCGGTTCCAGCAGCTGCGCCTCGATGCCGGTTCCTTCGAGTCTGGCGCTCACGCCGTTGAGGGCGCGCAGCAGCGTCGCACCGCTGCCGGCCCGCGTCTCGGTCAGCGCGGCCATTTCTCTTTCGGTCGTCTGCACGCCGAGCATGCGGAGCGAGGTCGTGCAGGCGGCGGGGACGCAGGAGTAGTCCTGCGACTGGGTGACGTAGTAGTGTTCGCCGCCGGTCTGGCCGAAGGCGTTGGTCGGGGTGGGGCGCATCATCCACAGCCCGCCGTGCATGAAGTAGCCCAGGCCCAGGAACATGCCGACGACCATGATCGCGCGTTGTCGGCGGAGCGACGCGAGCCGCCAGCCGACCCCGAGGACGAAGACGAACAGCGGCGCGGCGCCGATGCCCTCGAGCCGGGCGAGCGCGGCGATGGGGATGAGCTGGACCGCGACGGCGGGGTGGTTGATAAGCATTGCCCAGCCGAGCAGCAGGCAGAAGACCCCGCCGATGACGTACCCGCGCCGCCAGGTGTCTTCGATCATTGAAGCGCGCTGCCCCGCCAGCCAGGCGACCGGCAGCACGGCGAGCACCGCGATAAACCACAAGACCGAACCGGGCATGAACCGCCCTCCTCGCGCGGCGTGCAGAGGTGCACGCCGACTCGGAGGCCTTCGGCCGGATCGGGGGGCGACTTGGGTGGCAAGTGGGCAAGACGCGTGATTTGCGTTTGTGGTGGGTGGTACAACCGGATTGGGTTGAGGCAATCAGGTGAAGTACGTGTGCGGCCTACGGCAGCAGCCCTTTGGGCACCGGCATGGCTTTGCCCTCCGCGGTTACGCAGACGATCGTCGTCTCAGCGGTCATGAGCAGTTCGTCGCCCCGCTTGAGCTCGTAGCGGTGCTCGACCTTGACGCCCGCGCAGGGCAGGCCGACGACGTAAAGTTCCAACTCGTCGTCGTAGTACGCCGGCTTTTTGTAGCGGATGCTCAGCCGGGCGACGGCGAAGTAGACGCCGTTGGCCTCGCAGTCGCGGTAGTTTGCTCCTTGTGCCCGCAAGAGCTCGGTGCGCCCGATCTCCATCCACACGGTGTACGCCGAGTGGTGGGCGATCCGCATCGGGTCGCACTCGGCGTAGCGGACACGAAGCGGGACAACGACGCGGTTGGGGATGGATGGCTCGGTCATAGCCGCGCGATGATAGTGCGCTGATCGGTGTACGCAAGGGGACAGTCCCTCTAAACAAAGGGGCTGTCTCCGTTACTCGTTCTGTCCCCACTGACAACAAGAAAAACGCCGAGCCACGCTAGGCGGCTCGACGCTTCCTCGTTTGTTTGTGGTGTCTGCAGATTAGTCGGTGTCGGTTGGTACGTCCGCGGTGCCCGTCGCCGGGTCTTGTGCGCCGTTGATCTCGGCGTACTCCGCATCCACCGCGATGCGCTCGGCCAGCGCGGCGGCCGTCCGTGCATCCTGCGCGAGCTGCCGCAGCTCGTTGGCCGCGTCCCGTTCGCGTGCCGCGTCGGCCTCGGCTTCCAACGCGAGTTTCATGGCGAGCGCTGCTTCGTCGGCCAGCTTCTTGGCGATCGCTTCGGCCTGCGCCGCGGCCTCGGCGGCCTCTCGGGCCTGGGCGATGGCTGCTTCGTGCGCCCGGCGAGCCTGGTCGGCTTCGGCGGCACCCAGGTCCGCTTCGGCTCGGGCCAGCCTGGCCTGCTGGGCCTGCTGCTCCCACGCCTCCGCCAGCCGCCGGGCGATCTCCGCGGCCTTGCGCGCCTCTTCAGCGGCACGTTCGGACGCCCGGGCTTGCTGCGTCGCATGTTCGGCGAGCTGAGCGGCTTCTTCCGCCGCTTGTTCCTGACGGTCGGCGGCGCGCTCGATCTTCACGATCGACTCCCGGTGCCTGTCAGCAAACGTGACCGCATCGTCGTTCGCATCCGCGGCGAGGTCCGCCCGCGCCCGCGCGGCTTCGCGCTCGCGCTCGGCCTGCTCCGCGGCGATCTTCGCCAGCCGCTCGGCTTCACTGGCCTGACCGGCGTACCAGGCCGCCTGCTGGTGCTTCTCGTCCGCGATCCGGCGCGTCACGTTCGCCCGCGCGACCTTCTCCGGCGACGCCTTCATCACGAAGTACGGCTCATCGACCTGGTCGGCGATGCGGTAGGGCCTGCGAAGGTGACGCTTGGACGTCGTGAAGTAGAGGTAGCCGTCCGGCCCCATCGCGAGCGAGTCCGGCCACTTCAGGCGCGGGTCGGCGACAAAGGTCTCGATCGAGCCGTTCGGCCGACGCACGATGATCGCGTCGCGTTCGATCGCGGCGAGGTACAGGTTGTCGTTCGCGTCGAGCCACATGCCGTCGATGACCGATCCGGTCGGGCCGAGGTCTTCGATCGCGGCGGCGCGCATCTTGTCGGTCGTACGCGTGTCACGCAGGACGCTGGTCGGCACGCGGTAGATCCGTCGGCCGGACATCGTGTGGTAGTACAGCCAGTCTCCGTCGTGTGACAGCTCTAAGCCCGACACGTTGACCTGCGGGACCAGGCCCGCGAACGTCCGCCACTCGCTCGAGCCGACAGTCGCGATGACGTCGGCATCCGCCGTGGTGCTCGGGTCGCCCAGCAGGACGTGGTGCGTCTGGCGTGTTTTCAGATCAACCACATAGATCGTCCCGCGGGCCGAGTCGGCGATGTACGCGGTCTGCCGGTCGGTATCGACGCGGAAGTCGCTGAGGTAGCTGGTGCGTGTGAAGTCGCGCTTGTGGTCAAAGTAGAACACCTGCGCAATCGAATCGTCTTCGAGGTCGATCTTGAACAGCTTGGGCCCGGCGGTCACAACACGGTCGCGGTTGCGCGGGTTGCCGGTGTCCAGAATCCACAGGTAGTCGTCCTGATCGACGTACATCGCCTGGGCGCAGACAAACCCGCGCAGCGCCGACGGGCCGGACTTGCCGTCCCAGTCGTTCCAGTACGGCGAGGGGAAAGCCCGCAGCGACCCATCGGGCATGAGTTCGGCGACCGAGGGGTTGGGCCGATCGCTCCACCACGGGAAGGCCACGAAGATTCGACCCGTCGAAGAGACAGCGATGCCGGTGGGCTGGCGGTCATCAAAGGCGGTGACCTCAACGACGAGCTTGTCCCAGATCGGCTCGAACCCGTCGGGCGTGCCGTGCCCGCCGGTCAGCCGGTGCTGGCAGGCGCTCAGCAGCCAGGCGGCGATCAGCATGAACAGGGCCGTTGCGATGTAGCGCGGCCAATTGATGTTCTTGAAGTAGTGCGGACGAATAGGCAGCATACGACCTCTCCCGTCGATTAGGCGTGAAACTCCGGTGATGAGGGTCGTATCGTGTGTTCGTACGCCGCGGTTAAGGTCCGGCGGGGATACACAAGCAATACGTTGATGATGTAACGTCAATGGGCGTGTTATTCGACCGTCCCGAAGATCCGGTCGCCCGCGTCGCCCAGGCCCGGCAGGATGTAGCCCTTCTCGTTGAGCTGGCGGTCGATCGCGCAGGCCGTGATCGGCACGTCCGGGTGGTCGGCCGACAGCCGGTCGATGCCCTCGGGCGCCGCGACCAGGCAGGTGAAGCGGATGTCGGTGCAGCCGCGCTGCTTGAGCACATGCACCGCGGCGGACGCGCTCCCCCCGGTCGCGAGCATCGGGTCAATGAGGAGCGCGACACCCTGGGCGATGTCGGCCGGGAGCTTGACGTAGTAGCTCACCGGCTTGAGCGATTTCTCATCCCGGAACATGCCCAGGTGCCCGACCTGCGCGCCAGGGATCAAACGGGCCATACCCGCGGCCGGGCCTATGCCCGCGCGGAGGATCGGCACGACCGTGACCGGGCCGACGAGCTGGGCGCCGGTGTACGGCTCCATCGGCGTGCTGACCGTGTGCGCCTGCCGCGGCGCGTCGCGCAGCGCCTCGTAGGCCAGCAGCTCGCCCAGCCGCTCGGCGATCTCTCGGAACCGCCAGGTGCCCGTGTCGTTGGAGCGCAGCTCCGTCTGCAGGTGCGCGACCAGCGGGTGGTCGATCAGGTGGACGTTCTCGGCCATGGTGTTGTTCCGGGAGGGCGGTCTGGCATCACCAGCGTACCACGACTAGCCCCCGCGCAAGACCTCATCGACGAGTGACCGCGGCACGCCGATCCCAGTGACAAAGACCTCGCCGAGATGGGGCACTGCGTATCTTGAATCAAACCCGACCTTGCGCGCGACAAACGTCACCGTCGCGTCGGCGATCACGCACGGCTCCGCGGGCTCGCCGGTGTCGCAGTCGAGCCCGGATGGCACATCGATAGCCAGCACCAGCGGCCCGCTCCCGCCGGCGCGCGCCGGAGCGCGCGCCTGGTTGATCGCACGGATCACCTCAGCGGCCTGCCCGCCGAGCCCACGCGCCGCGTCAAACCCCGTGCCGAGCAGCGCATCGATCACAACGTGCGCACTCGCCCAGTACTTCGACTGCTCCGCCAGCGACGCGCTGTCATCGATACGCATCAGCTTGACGCCCATGCTCAGGCAGATGCGGTAGTTGATCGCCGCATCGCCGGTCAGCTTCGTCGGGTCCGTCGCGAGGTAGACCACGACGGTACGCCCCGCGTTGCGAAGATGCCGCGCGATGACAAACCCGTCCCCGCCGTTGTTCCCGCCGCCGCAGACGATCGCGACCTTCTCGCCGCCGACCGCTTCGAGCATGCCTGTCGCGACGTCTGTGGCGTTGATCCCCGCGTTCTCCATGAGCACGACACCGGGAACCCCAAGCCGCGCGATGGCGAGCCGGTCGATCCGGCGGGATTGCACGCGTGTTAAGTTCGGGGGTTCGGAAGGATTGGGCATTTGTCAGATTGTTTCTTGTCGAACGGAATCAATGGTAGATAATACTGTTAGTTCAATGAGAGGCAGAAATAATGAGATTGAACAATCTATCGCCGCGTCTTCATCCGTTGATCAACCCTCTGCTCTTCGGCATGGCCATGCTGCCCGCCGGGTTGTCGTCGGCATTGGATCAGCACGTCATCGCGTACACCGGGATGCCGGTCTCGGTGCCTGGCGAAGATTTGCGGATCGATCGGTTGGCCCCGCCGACGTCGATCGGGTTCAACGCCGCGCCGGTGATCAACGCCAGCGGCGAGGTCGCATTCTGGTCCACGCTCGAAGACATCAGCGGCAGCCCGGGCTTCGGCGATGCGATCTGGTCCTATGCCAACGGCACCATGACGCCGGTCGCCTATGCCGGGCAGGCCATCCCTGGCGCGACGGCGGGGACGTACGACGCGTTCATGGGCCGGCGGGTCATCCTCGATAACGCGGGTAACATCGCTTTTGGTTCACAGGTCGATCTCACCGCCGGCGGCACCGTCCTGGGCATCTTTGTCAAAGAAAAAAACGGCGGTGTCCGCAAGACCGTGCTCGAGGGCGACACCGTCCCGCAGGTCGACCCGCTCTCCCCGGCCTTCGGCTACGAGTTCGGCAGCCTCGGCTTTAACACCAACTTCCTCGCGCCGTATAACGGTGAGCAGTACGTCTTCAACGGCAACAACGTCGGCTTCTCCTCGCTGATCTCCAACCCCTCGGGCCCCGGCCAATTCAACCCTGCCCTGTATGTCGAGCGCCCCGGTTTTTCACCGACAGGGCTGGACCTCATTGCCCGCAGCGGAAGCGATACCGATTTCATCCCCAGCCCCCGCGTGGTCGGGATCTCGGAAAACACCGAAGCCATCTTCCGCACGTTTATTAAAGCGATCGACGACAACCCGTCCTTCAACGCGATCGCGACCTACAACCAGGCGAACATCAGTTTCATCGCCCAGACCGGCAGCGAGGCGGGGGGCGATACGAGCTTCACCACAGTGAGTTCGTACCCCGGGTTCAACAACGCCGGGCAGGCGGCGTTCAGCGCCAAGTTCAGTGACCTGCTGGCCAGCGACTCGGGCCTGTTCAAATCCCAGGACCCCAACGGCATCATCGCGACCGAGGGCATCATCGCCGCCGGAGCGCCCGACCTCAACAACGACGGCACGATCGATTTTGTGTTTAACGATTTCGGCAGCACCGATGTTTTATTGAACGGCAACGGCAAGACCCTGTTTGTACAGACCGCGCGGACGCCAGACGGCTCGCAGCAGGTCACCGGCATGTGGTCGGACCGCACCGGGACGCTCACCTCGCTCGACCCGATCGCTTTTATCGGGGATCAGGCGCCCGGCCTGCCCGCGGGCACCGAGTTCATCAACCTCGCGTTCAACAGTGTGGAGCAGTACGCGGTCCTTAACGGGAACAACGAGGTAGCCTTCGTCTCCCAGGCGCGCGACGGGACCGGGCCGATCACCACCGGCCTCTGGGCCGAGGTGGACGGCGTGCTCACGCTCATCGCCGCGACCGGCCAATCGCTGGACCTGCCCGACGGCTCGACCGTCACCATCACGAACATCAACTTCATGGGCGGCAGCGGCAACCAGGACGGTCGGCCGTCCGGTTTCTCCGACAACGGGCAGATCACCTTCCGCGCGGACTACTCGGGCGGGTCCGCCTACCTGCTCGTCTCGACGGTCCCGATCCTCCCCGCCGACCTGGATGGTGACAGCGATGTCGATGACGCGGACTTCGGCTTGGCCTTCGCCGCGTTCACCGGCCCCAACAACGGCCCGTCGAACAACCCATCGGCCGATCTTGATAGCGACGGCGATGTTGACGACGCCGACTTCGCGCTGGCCTTCGCCGCGTTCACCGGTCCGGGCGGGGCGGCGAACGTGCCCGAGCCGGCTTCGCTGGGTGCAATGATGGGTGTTGTGGGAATCTGGGCAGGCCGGCGCGGGCGGTTTCCGCGCGGTTGACCCTTGGCCGGGGTCTCGCGGGCGGATAAGCTGGTATCAGTTGCGTTTCTTTCGCTGAATCAAGCTGTCTGCCTGGGAGAAAACCGATGAAGTGGAATCGGACCGGACCACTTGTGTCAACGGCGGCGCTGTGCGCGCTCCTGCCCGCGTGGCCGGCCCGGCCGGTCGATTTCTTCTGGTCGGCGACGGATGACACCTTCGACTGGTTCGCGAAGGAGACGCCCAACGGCCCGCCGGGCTTCAGCCCCTGGCGCCTGTTCGGCGGGGGGATCACCGGCGAGGAGCCCGACGCCGCGGACGACAACGCCTTCCTCACCACCGCGGGCAAGACCACCACCCTCGGCACGTCCGTCACCGTGGGCACGACCTCGGTCTCCGGCGGCGGCGCGATCCTGCAGATGAACGGCGGGGTCTTGACCAATGTCAATGGCATGACGATCCCGACCGCCAACGCCGAGCTCGCCTTCACCGGCGGGACCGTCACCAACTCGACCGGCGGGCTGACCAACCTCGGCATCATCCGCGGGCTGTCGGGCTCCGGCTTCCTGAACGGTGACGTGACGACGTCCGGCCAGGTCATCATCGGCAACGGCTCGACGGTGACGTTCGGCGGCAACAACACCGACTTCGACATGACCGCGGGCGGCTTCGATGTCATCGCCGGCGGCACGGCGAACTTCAACGGCACCGGCCGGGCGTTCAACCTCACCGGCGGGACGCTGAACAACGACGGCAGCCTCAACATCAACTCGGGCCCAACGTTTACGCTCGACGGCGGGGCGATCATCAATACCGGCGACCTGCGCATCAACAGCGGCGGGACGTTTAATCATGTGAGCGGGTCGATCGCCGGCGAGGTCCGCCTGGTCAACGGCGGGGACCTGAACCTGATGGTGCCGCTGACCACGCCCGCGCCGTCGCTCGGCACGCCGACCTTCCGCTTTACGGGCAACGGCTCGGTCACCGGTGATATTCACGAAGCGGTGACGGTCGTCATCGAGAACACGACCGGTTCGGTCACGGTCGGCGCGGGCGCGACGCCGATCGAGAACCGCGGGACGGTCGAGCTGAACAGCGACACCTTCGGCGGGTTCAGCGCGCTCAGCTTCCAGAGCGGCGGCGAGCTGGACAACAACGGCGGGACGGTCCACGCGGCGTTTACGCCCGGCGCGTCGACGGATCGCAGGCTGCTTGGCAGCGGCGCGGCGACGCTGACCAACCGCAACGGCGGCGAGCTGAATGTTGATGGGGATGTGCAGCTCACGCTGACGATGGACGTCGTCAACACCGCTGATATCAATGTCGGGATGGGCGGGGCGATCCTCGCGGGTAACAACGTCCTCTTCGAGATGAACGGCGGGACGCTGAGCAACGACGGCACCGTTGAATTCAGCAGCGGAAGCGGGCCGTCTGCCTTCCGCTACACCGGCGGGACGATCACCGGCAACGCGATCGAATTCAACAACGGCCAGCTCGAGCTCAACGGTGGCACCGGGGCCGCGCTCTTCCGCTTCACCGGTACCGGCTTGAACCGCCACAGCGGCGACATCCTCGCCGATCAGACGGTCGTCATTGACGCGGCGACGGCGGCGGCCTCCGTCTCCAACGGCACGGGCTTCAACGAGAACAACTCGTTCGCCAGCGCCGGCACGATCCGCCTGACTGGTGCGGACAGCAACGACACCGCGCAGTACTTCCTCGCCGGTCAGACCTCGGTCTTCACCAACACCGGCCTGATCCACGCCCAGGGCGTCGCGCTCAGCTCCAACAGCCGCATCTTCTCCGGCAGCAGCGGGGCGGCCATCATCAACTCCGGGCAGATCACCGTCGACCCGGACACGACGCTGTCGCTCAACCTCGCGGTGACGAACACCGGCGACGTTACCATCGGCAGCGGCGGGACGCTCGACATGGATGCGCCCAACGCCAACGCCGGCTTCACGCACAACGCAGGGGCGATCGTGAATAACGGCCGGTTCGTCCTCGGCAGCGGCGACGACTTCACCTACAGCGGCGGGACGATCACCGGCAACGCGATCGAGGTCAGCGAGGCGGTGCTCACGCTCGGCGCGGGCACCGGCCCCGCGTCGTTCATACTGGAACGCGGCCAGCTCGCCGGGGACATCAACGCCGGCCAGACCGTCGAGCTGCGCAACGACCTGACCAGCAACCAGATCATCGACACGCCCGGCGCGATGGCCAACAACGGCGTCCTGATCCACGGCGGCGACGGGGCGGGCAACGGGTCCAACATCTTCCGTATCGGCGGGCTGTTCCAGAACCTGACGCTGACCAACAACGGCGACTACATCGCCCGCAACGACAACCCCTCACAGCTCGGCGGCGGGCGCACCATCAACGGCGTGCTCGACAACCACGCCAACGCGGCCGTCGAGCCCTTCGCGACCTACCGCGCGCTGGGCACGATCAACCGCGGCAGCTTCACGATCCAGCCGGACGGCACGGTCAACCTTACCGGCGGGCAGACGTTCACCCAGCAGGACGGCACGCTGACCAACAACGGCACGTTCAACCTGGGTGGCGGCACGTTCAACTACAACGGCGGGGACGTCACCGGCAACACGATCATCGCTGACGGCACGCTCATCTTCGCGCCCGGCCTGACCGGCGGCGGCGACTTCGTCATGAACACCAACGGCGCGTTCGGCGGCGAAGTTCCCGCGCAGGCGTCGGTCCGCTTCGTCGGCCCGGCGACCAACTCGTTCGTTGTCAACGCCGGCGCCGCGCCCGGCAACATCACCAACTACGGCCTCATCGTCCTGGACAACTCGCTGGGCGGGTTCGTAGACCTCCGCACGCTCGGCACGCACACCATCGGCGAGACGGGCAGGCTCGAGGGCGGCGGCCGAGTCAGCTTCCAGGCCGGCCCGGCGACGCTGTCTAACCAGGGCACGATCGCGCCCGGCGGCGTCGCGGGCGATGAGACCGGCCTGCTCCGCGTCTCCGGCATGTTCACACAAGAAGCAACGGGCACGCTCGAGATCCAACTCGGCGGCACGGACAACGCCGACTTCGACCGGATCACCGCGACCAGCGCGCTGGACCTCGACGGCACGCTCGATCTCTCGCTCGTCCCCGGCTACACGCCGATGCTCGGCGACAGCTTCACGGTCCTCTCGGGTACCAGCCGCACAGGCATGTTTATCTCGCCCGACGTCCAGACCCTAGTGCCCGGCCTGGCCGGCGAGGTCAGCTACACCGCCAACAGCGTCGTCGTCAACATCATCGCCGCAGCGCTGCTCGGTGATCTGGACGGTGACAGCGATGTTGATGACGCCGATTACGGTCTGATGTTCGCCGCCTTCACCGGACCGGGGGCCGGCCCGTCTAGTAACCCCGCAGCAGACTTTGACAACGATGGCGACGTCGATGACGCCGACTTCGCCCTGGCTTTCGCCGCGTTCACCGGCCCGGGCAACCCGGCGAATGTGCCCGAGCCGGCGTCGCTGTTGATCCTGACGCTCGCGGGCCTTGCGTCCGGCCGTCGGCGTCGCGCGTCGTGACGGCCTGAGAATCCATGCCAATTGACGGCGGGCGGCAAACCACTAGAATCTGCCTTTTCCCCACGCGGCGTATAGCCCGTGGCCCGGACGAGATTTGCGTTAACCATCGGCTCACAACCCGCCCCCCCGGAACGTTCCGGAAGGCGGCGTTGACCGCCGATTCCCTTGTTTTACCACCTGATCCCCCGCAAAAAGGACACGCGCGATCATGGCCAAGAAGAAAGCCACCGCCAAGAAGACCACCGCCAAGAAGACCGGATCGAAAGCTTCCATGGGCAAGATGGTCTACTACTTCGGCAAGACCAAGACCGACGGCAACGCGACCCAGAAGGAATTGATCGGTGGCAAGGGCGCCAACCTCGCCGACATGACCAAGATCGGCTTGCCCGTGCCCGCCGGCTTTACCTGCACGACCGAGTGCTGTGATCAGTACTACAAGCAGGGCCGCAAGCTGCCCAGAGGCCTGATGGACCAGGTCCACAAGGCCGTCAAGATGCTCGAGAAAGAGAACGGCAAGAAGTTCGGCTCAAACGCTGATCCGCTTCTCGTTTCCGTCCGCTCGGGTGCCGCCCAGTCGATGCCCGGCATGATGGACACGGTCCTGAACCTGGGCCTGAACGATGAGTCCGTCGTCGGTCTGGCGAACGCGACGGGCAACGAGCGCTTCGCCTACGACGCGTACCGCCGGCTCTTGAACATGTACGGCGATGTCGTCATGGGCGTGGACCACCACGCCTTCGAGGCCGAGTTCGACAAGATCAAGAAGCAGCAGGGCGTGACCGCCGACACCGACGTCGACGCGGTCGGCCTGATCAAGCTGTGCGAGGCCTACAAGAAGGTCATCAAGAAGCACGCCGGCCAGGACTTCCCGCAGGACGCGATGAAGCAGCTGGAGCTCGGCATCACCGCCGTCTTCAAGTCGTGGATGGTCCCGCGTGCGATCCGCTACCGCCAGATCAACGAGATGACGGGCCTGCTGGGCACCGCCGTCAACGTGCAGACCATGGTCTACGGCAACATGGGCGAAGACTGCGGAACGGGCGTCGCCTTTACCCGCAACCCCTCGACCGGCGAGAACAAGTTCTACGGCGAGTTCCTGGTCAACGCACAGGGTGAAGACGTTGTTGCGGGCATCCGGACCCCGATCCCTTGTGAAGAGATGCACAAGTGGAAGGCGCCCAACGATAAGACCATCGGCAAGCGGATGCACGGCGAGCTGATGAAGATGAAAAAGACGCTTGAGAAGCACTACAAGGACGTGCAGGACATCGAGTTCACCTTCGAGAAGGGCAAGCTGTTCATGCTCCAGACGCGCACCGGTAAGCGGACCGGCGCGGCGGCGGTGAAGATCGCCTGCGACATGGTCAAGGAAAAGCTGATCACCGAGAAGACCGCGATCAAGCGCATCCCCGCCAACGACCTGACCCAGCTGCTGCTGCCGTCGTTCGACCCCAAGGCGAAGGCCAAGGCCGCGCCGCTGACCGTCGGCCTGCCCGCCTCGCCGGGCGCCGCGTTCGGTAAGCTCGCGTTCACCGCGGAGGAAGCCGTTGAGCGGACCCATCAGGGCGAGCAGGTGCTGCTGGTCCGTCAGGAAACGAGCCCCGAGGATGTGGACGGCATGCACAGCGCCGCGGGCATCCTGACCTCGACCGGTGGGATGACCAGCCACGCGGCGGTCGTCGCCCGCGGCTGGGGCAAGTGCTGCGTCGCCGGGGCCGGCGCGATCCAGATCGATGCGAAGGCCGGCAAGATCAAGGTCGCCGGCAAGACCTACGGCCGAAAGGACGTGCTCTCGATCGACGGCAGCACCGGCGAGGTCTTCGCGGGCGAGCTGGGCACGGTCCAGCCGAAGCTGTCCGGCGACTTCGCGACGGTCATGAAGTGGGCGGACAAGCACCGCAAGCTGAAGGTCCGCACGAACGCGGATTCGCCCGCCGACTCGAAGCGCGCCCGCGACTTCGGCGCCGAGGGCATCGGCCTGTGCCGGACCGAGCACATGTTCTTCGAGGGCGAACGCATCATCGCGATGCGTGAGATGATCCTTGCGGAGACGCTCAGCGACCGCCAGAAGGCGCTCAAGAAGCTGCTGCCTTATCAGCGGAAGGACTTCCAGGGCATCTTCACCGCGATGAAGGGCCTGCCGGTGACGGTCCGCCTGCTCGATCCGCCGCTGCACGAGTTCCTGCCGCATGATGCCAAGGGCATCGCCGAGGTCGCCAAGGTGCTGGGCCTCAAGCCCGCCGTCGTGAAGGCGCGCGTCGCGGTGCTGCACGAGTCCAACCCGATGCTCGGCCACCGCGGCTGCCGTTTGTCGATCACCTACCCCGAGATCCTGACCATGCAGGTCACCGCGATCGTCGAGGCGGCGATCGCCTGCCAGAAGAAGCGGATCGACGCGCACCCCGAGATCATGATCCCGCTGGTCGGCACGGTGAAGGAGCTGGCGATCCTGCGCGAGAAGGCCGAGCAGACGATCGCGGATGTCAAGGCCGCCAAGAAGTTCACAGGCAAGCTGGACATCACGGTCGGCACGATGATCGAGATCCCGCGTGCGGCGCTGACCGCCGACGAGGTCGCGACCGAGGCGGACTTCTTCAGCTTCGGCACCAACGACCTGACGCAGCTGACCTTCGGCTACTCGCGTGACGATGTGAACAGCTTCCTGCCGGACTACATCGGCCAGGAGATCCTCGAGAAGGACCCGTTCCAGTCGCTGGACACGACCGGCGTCGGCCAGCTTGTCGCGATGGGTGTCGAGAAGGGCCGGTCCACCAAGAAGAAGCTCAAGGTCGGCATCTGCGGCGAGCACGGCGGCGACCCCGCGTCGATCGCCTTCTGCCACCAGGTCGGCCTAGACTACGTCTCTTGCTCGCCGTTCCGCGTGCCGATCGCCCGGCTCGCTGCGGCCCAGGCGGCGCTCGGCTGATCGGCAGGAGCACAGGCACTCTTGCCTGTTGCGCCCATGGATGGGTTGTCTTATCGGGATCGGCATCGACTTGTCGCTGCCGATCGACAGGCCCAATGCCTTTCCCTATCAGGACCAAGCCCCGTCTTGTTGAGGCGGGGCTTTTTCATGCCTTCATTCATCCTCCAATCCAGCCGATATCCTTCTTATGCAGGCGTGGCGGTGGAAGAAGAACAGCAGTCGTCCCGGTGATGCCAACTGGCGTCTGCGCCGGGCCGATCGCTTCAACGGCGCGACCGTGCGGTGCGAGTTCGGGGAGGTCAACGACATCTCCGCATCCGGCATGCGCGTCATGTGCGCGGGCAAGCCGCCGGTTAAGCTTGGCGGGGTCGTGCCGATCCGGCTGAAGTTCGGTGACGGCTCGCTGAAGCTGCAGGCGCAGGTGCGTTGGTGCAAACGCCGGGGCCTCAAACGCCACGAGGTCGGGCTCATGTTCGTCCAGCTCAAGCCGGGCATGCCGAAGGTGCTCGAGGCGATCGCGCGGTTCGGCCTGGCGTCGGCGGCCAAGCACATGGACGGCGAGCCGGCCGGCCCGGGCCCCGAAGAGAAGGCACGCCAGCGCGCGCAGGCCGCGGAGGTCCTGCTAGACCTGCCCAACTACTACCGCGTGCTCGGCCTGGAGCCCGATGCCACCGACGCCGAGATCAAGGCCCGGTACCGCAAGCTCGCGGTGGTCTGCCACCCCGACCGCAGCAGCGAGCCGGACGCGATGCAGAAGTTCGAGGCGATCAACGAGGCCTACCACGTCCTGTCGGACCCGCAGCGCCGCGAGAGCTATATCCGCATGGCGGGGTAAGGCTCTCCTGTCCGTTCGCCGTCGCCTGCAAGGCGACGCGTCGCTGTACCAGCGACGGCTAACCGATACACTATTGGTATGAGCATATTCAGAACGCTGTCGTTGTGTTGTGCATTGATCACAACGTGTTTTCTGGCATTCGGTTGTCAATCACCCTGCACATCCTGCGGCGGTGCCTCCGATGAGGCGCCACCCACGACCGCGCTGATCACCTCTGACCTCGCGAACTGGCAGCCGATTAACTTCGGTGGCGAGGGCGAGGTTTCTGTCGAAGACGGCGTGCTCAACCTCGACATGGGCACGATGACCGGCGTGCAATACACCGGCGATCTCGCCGAGCTCTTCGGCGGGCAACAGGAAAACTACGAGATCACCCTCGACGCGATGCGCGTCCAGGGCATGGACATCTTTCTGGGCCTGACCTTCCCCGTCGGCAAGGACGGCCACGTCAGCCTCGTGCTCGGCGGGTGGGCGGGCGTCGTCAACGGCATCTCCAACCTCAACGGCCTCAACGCCTCGGAAAACAAGACGACGACCTACAAGCAAGGCGGGTACCAACTCGAAACATGGTACAGCGTCCGGGTCCGGGTGACGCAAGACAAGATCGAATGCTTCCTCGACGGCAAGCAGATCGTTGATGTGAACCGCGCGGACTACGAAGACTACGATACGCACGGCATGGTGCTGGAGACCAAGCCCTTCGGGCTGTTTACGTTCGAGACCTGGGGTGCGTACCGGGATATGGAAGTGCGGCGGCTGGATTAGGCCGCGCTACCCCGGCCACTCACCTGTAAACACTTCCGTCGCCGGCCCGGTCATGATGACCGCGCCGTTGTTCTCCGCGTCGCGCCATTCCAGGTGCAGCGGGCCGCCGGGCAGGTGGGCGGTGATAGTCTGGCCGGTACGCTCGGTCAAGACGCCGGCGACGCAGACGGCGCACGCGCCGGTCCCGCAGGCGAGCGTTGGGCCGCTGCCGCGTTCCCAGTGCAGGACGCGCACGATGTTCTCGTCCATCACCTCGACGAAGTGGATGTTCATCCGTTCGGGGAAGGCCGGGTGGTTCTCGAGCGCCATGCCCCAGGCCCGCAGGGTCGGGGACGTGTCGTCGCTGACCTCGTCTACGAAGATGACCGCGTGGGGGTTGCCCATCGAGACGAAGGTTGCGTCGAAGCGCTCGGTCGTGCCGGGCACCGAGAGCTTGAACGTCTGCGGCTGGTCGGTCTCGGTCAGCTCGTCGGCGTCGATGGGCACGTCCGCGGGTGTGAGGATCGGCCGGCCCATATCGACGCTCACGGTCTTGACCCTGCCGTGTGCATCCAGGTCGTAGCCGAGCGACAGCACGCCCGCCGCGGTCTGGATCTTCATCGGGTTGGATTCGGGTGCCGGCCCGAGCCCGTGGTCGCGGACCATCTTGCACACGCATCGGATGCCGTTGCCGCACATCTGGCCCTCGCTGCCGTCGATGTTGAACATCTGCATCCGGGCCGCGGCGTCCACGCCCTCGTCCGGCGGGAGCACGAGGATCAGCCCGTCGCTGCCGATGCCGAAGTTGCGGTCCGACACGACCTGCGCCAGGCGGGCGGGGTGCTCAACGGTCTGGTCGAAGCAATCGACGTAGACGTAGTCGTTGCCCAGTCCGGTCATCTTGATGAATCGCATGGTTGCGGTCTCGCGGTGAAAAGCCGGGTATTATAGCGTTTGCTCGTGACTCAACGCCTCGCTGGGTTTCATCCGGCCGCGTGAGTCAGGATCAAACCCGCCACAACCACCAGCGTCACGATCTTGACCCACCCCAGCACACGATCGACCGGTGTGTCATCCACGGGCTGGCCGACCAGCGAGCGCAGGTGGTCCTGCCGCCAGGCGATCGACCCGTGCCGCCAGCTCTTGCGGTGGATGGGCGCGTGGTTGAGCTCGGCGACGCGTTGCAGCGCGTGGATCATCGTGTTGACCGCGTCTTCGGTAAAGCATGGTGTCTCAACCTGTTGAACAGCCGCGATGCTACGCGTCGCCGGATCAGGCGGGTGCGTTAGTTGCGGGCCTGGCTGGTTTTCACCATCAGATAACGCCTCCGCCAGTACCCGGCGACGCGTAGCATCGCGGCTGTCCACCTCTTGCTCATTCACGAGCACGAGATGCCGCGCGGCGAAGACATCCGCCTGCCGTTCGATCCGGCGGGAGACCCAGCCGAACACAAGCATCGTGACCAGAAAAGCCGGTACTGCGGTGATCAGCAGGCGCACGTTGGGGTCGTGCAGATCAATCATGGGTGGGCCGCCGACAGCGTCGGCATCAGCGGTTTCGACGGGAGCCGGCACGAACTGATCAAACGCCAGGTTTGCCGCCAGCTCTGTCCCGCCGAGCGTCGCGAGCAGCACGGCGATCATCCAGAACATGTGACGGAGCCTGACGTGAGCGATCTCGTGGGCCATCACCGCCTCGATCCCGCGCGCTGAGACCTGGTCAAGCAGGCCGTCGGACAGCAGGATGAACCGGACCTGGCGGATCAGGCCGGTAACGGCGGCGTTGACCATACCCCCGCCGGTGCGCCACAGCAGCAGCTCGCGGACGCGGACGCGGTGCATCTTGCACAGCGCGAGCATGCGGTCGCGCACCTCGCCGGTGCCGAGCGGCGCGGTGTGCCAGACATAGCGGATGACCAGCGGGGAAAGGATGAGCACGGCAATAACGCCGACCGGGGTCAGCGTGAGCGCGAGATCGGGGCTGAGTACGCCGCGGTGATCCGGGCCCAGCAGCGTGAGCGCTTCGTACCAGGCGAACACCACCAGCAGCGGTAGCAACAGCAGGCCGAACTGGTGTCGCATCTGCATCGAGACGTACTGCCCGCGGGACAGCAGCGGGACGATCGGCCGGCCGGTGTCGGCGTTGCGGAAGATCAGCGACTCGCGCAGCCGGCGGTCCACCGGGTAGTACGACCACCATGCCGCGGTCGCAACCAACAGCGTTGGCAGCATCACGATGAGCTCGTCGATCAGCACGACGTGCTGCAGCGCGAGGCGCACGACGCGCAACCCGCCGAAGGCAAGGTCGCAGATAAACAAAACAAGCAGCAGCAGCGGCAGGGCGGCGGTGAGGCGCTCGAGCGTGTTGAGGGCACGCTGCCCACCCGTTTGGCCGAGCTTGCGTCGGGTGCGCATGCACATCGTCTGATAGATGATCAGCAGCAGCAGCTTGGGCCCGAGGACGATCGCGAGCACCGGCAGCGGGCCGAGCCCGGGCCAGGCGTCCGCCGGCAGGGCTTCGGATGTGCGCAGCGTGCCGCCCGCCGAGGTGGTCTCGACGGCGGTGGTCGTGTCGTGCAGGAAAAGCGCGACGAACAGGCCTAGCAGCAATATCTGCATAGCCGATTACTTGCGCAGCTCGTGGTACTCGGCCTTGTCCTTGATCGACCGCCCGGCCTTGGCGGCCGCGGCGACGAGCTTGTCGTCGCTCTGCTGCAGTTCGTCGAGCGCCTTATTGATCGCGGCCTGGTTGCCCGTGTCGCCGCGTTCGAAAACCGCATAGCCCAGCCTGCGGGCGGCCCAGATGCGGAACGTCCGGTCCTTGTCTTCTTTGGCGATCTTGACCAGGTCCGTGATGTTGGGCAGGCCCTCATTCGCGTTGATCGACTCGGTCGATTTAAGCTTGCTGTTCCAGGAGTCCTGGATGTTCTGGACCGCGTCCAGGCCCTTGGTCACGTCGGCCAGAACCTTCTTCTTCTCCCCTTCGTCGATCGCGCCGTCCTGCTCCGCGGCGGTGGCGATCTTGCCGAGATGCTGCAGCGCACTGCGCATGGTCAGCAGCCCGCGCTGTCGGGCTTTGAGCCGCAGGTTGTTCTCGAAGGTCTGTCGGCCGAACGCGAGGTAGGCCGCGGCGATCTCGTTGGCCTTGTCGAACCGACCCTCTTCGATCAGGTAGTCGATGTGCAGCTTGACGGCGGAGGCGAGCGAAGACATGGCCTGCTTCACTTCAGGCGTCTCGAATGCTTTGTCCGGGATCTGCCTGTCGATGAAGCCGCTGTCAAGCTTGCCCGATCCCGCTGTGATGAGCTGTTGAATAACCGCTTGTGATCCCTCGATCGGTTTTTCAGGATCGTTAAACCCCCCGCGTACCCAGCGGTTCGCATCGTTGGCCGCGTCGAACAGCGCATCTGCGTTGGCCGGCTCGTTGGTCGCGGCGACGTTGAAGCGCGAGAGGTTGTCCGGCAGCGACTGCACCGCGAGGTTTTTGGCGGTGATCCCGCCGGTGCCGGTGTCCGCGGCTTCGGGCAGGTTCTTGAGGTAGAACGCGCCGATGATGAGCAGGATGAAGCCCGCGGAGATCGCCGAGCCGATCCAGACACCGCTGCCCGATTTCTTTTTGGGTTGTCTTCTTGCCAAGGGTTTAAGCCTGCGTAGGGGAAGGAGTCAGCGGCCCGAGGTCCCCGGTGGCAACGCGCTCGCCGAGCATGAGCCGCAGGAGGTTGGGGATCTCCGGGTCTTCGCGGTCGCCGGCGCCGTATCCGGTGTCGATCATCTTCATCGCCGGCGGCGGGCCGAAGTTGTCGCACAGCCCCGCGGCGAGCGCGGCACCGGTCGGCGTGACCAGCTCGCCGGTGCGGTCCACGCCGAGCGTTGGCAGGCCGGACAGCAGGTACGCGGTCGCCGGCGCCGGCACGGGCATCACGCCGTGGTCGCATCGCACGAAGCCGCGGCTGATCGGCAGCGGCCCGCACGACAGTGTGCCGATATCCAGCAGTTCGAGCGCGATGACCGAGCCGAGCATATCCACGATCGAGTCCACCGCGCCGACCTCGTGGAAGTGGATCTCCTCCAGCGGCTTGCCGTGCACGCGCGCCTCGGCCTCGCCCAGCAGCGTCACAACGCGCCCAGCCCGCTGACGACCGCGCTCGGTCGTATCCAACTCATCCACCATCGTCATGATCTCGCGGTAGCCCGTGTGGTGATGATAGTGGTGGCCGTGATCTTGATCGTGCGTGTGATCATGGCTATGGGTGTGCCCG
>JANQKT010000033.1 GCA_028280965.1 Phycisphaeraceae bacterium | reverse complement strand
GGCTCCTTCAAGTCCTTACCAAGCTCGATATCCTTCTGATGCATCTCCGCAACGATCTGCCCTGAGCTGTAACGGTTCTTCATCGGGAACCCCTTCCCGGACCAACCGCCCGAGTGGATTCTCTCACAACCCCAGGACCAACCGTTCAAGAGGGGGCAGACTCGTCGGCAGCGACACCCCGGACACCTGGCTGAATATTCACTCCAGCACGAAGCAGTCCATGCCCAGGAACGTGCCCTTGGAGTCTTTGTGCTTGCCGGTGACGACAAACTTGATTCTGATCAGGTTCCCATCCGGCTTGTGCTTGCCCAGCTCGACCGCGCCGCTGGCGCTGACCGCGGCGCTGTAGCCGTCCCAGCCTTCTTTGACTTTCTTGCCATTGACATAGATGTCAAGGACACCGAAGTCCCAGGACTTGACCATGTAGAGCGTGATGTCGCGCTGCTTGTACTGCTCGGTGATGGTGAATTCGAAGCTGTCGCCGTGCTTGGCGTGCTGGAAGAACAGCAGCGTGTCTCGGTTGAAGCGGCTGCCGTCGCTGTTCTCCGTGTAGGTGTGGACGTGTGCCCGGGTGTGGTCGGGCACGCTGCGGGTCTTGAGCGTCTCGAAGTCGATCGCGTCCTCGATGCGGAAGAGGTCGGCCTCGACCCTGGCCAGGACCACGGCCTCAATGGACTCAGGCGTCTCGAGTGCCTGGGCGACCGCATCGGGCATCGGCTCGCGGTTGTGGGTGCTGCCCGGCGCAGCGTACCAGAACGCGGCCTTGGCGTAGTGCAGCCAGTGGGTCCGGCCCTGGCTGAAGTTCCAGTGCTCCATATCAAACTTGAACCGCTCTCTGAACAGGTTGGCGTCCAGCGCCCGGGTGCGGGTGCAGGTGTTGTAGCCGCGGGTATGGATCGTCGTGCCCTCCTGCTGGTCGGGCATCGGTTCGCCGCCGACGCGGACGTTGGCGAGGAAGGGCACGTGGAACTCATCCTCACGTGTCGGGTGGCGGCCGCCGGCCCAGCCGTAGTAGTCCTCGGTGCCCGTGCCGATCTGCGAGGGGAAGTTGCGTTCGAAGTCGTCATCGACGTAGATCTTCTCGTCTCCCTCGCCCCACCACGCCCAGTTGGGGTTGACCACCGCGATGTTATCGCCGACGTGGATGCCTTTCCCCTTGATCTCCACGAAGTTCATGTCCTTCTTCGGGTTCGGCGGCAGCGGGCCCAGCGTCGTCCAGGCCGCATAGAAATGCATGGAGCGGCCTGTCCACTTCGAAGGCGAGCTCCCGACCCGCGCTTCAATTTTGACTTGCTGTTCGCCGAGGTTGTGCAGCGTCAGCGTCGCGGTCTTCTCGTAAGGCATCAGCCAGCGGCAGACCATCGTGCCGTCTTTCATGACGTCACGCTCCCAGGTGTTGTAGGGCTCAACGGTGCGGACGGTCGCGAAGAAGTCGCCCAGCGGGCACCAGACGGTCGTCTTGCCATCGAACTTGATCTCTACCACGGTCGATCGCAGCGCCTGGCCGAGGTCCTCGGCGTCGAGCTTGAAGGTGAGCTGCTGGATCGTGTTGCTGCCCTTGGGCAGCTCAACATTGGCTTGACCACCCGCTGCGATCGATTCCTTCAACCCTTGTTCCGATTGGCCGTCCGGGGCCGTCGGCTTGAGCAGCTCCCTGCCGACTTGTTCCAACGTCTCCGTGTGCTTGTCGATCAGGTCTTCGCTGAAGGTTTGGACCTTGACATCCTTGTCGAGGTAGGCGCGGTAGTTGATGTTGTAGAAGAACGCGCGGTTCTCGACGGTGATCTTGCAGCTCTTGCCGTAGGGGATCGGCAGGTACAGGTCGCCGGCGCGGGGGGTGATGTGCGAGAACGGGCTCTTGACCTTCCATTCTTCTCGAATCAGGCCGATGAGGTTGGTTTCGATGACGGGCTCGGGGTTGCCATCGAGGTAGATGCGGACGGTCTCGCCGGTACGGTCGTTGAACGAGCCGAAGAAGAACGGCACCCAGATGCGGGTGATGACGCCCGGGCCGTCGTGCTCCATCATGACCAGCTCGCGCCGACCGTTGTTGGTCTCCTCGCGGATGACGTAGCCGGTGTCGCCGTTGGCGAACCAGCCGTTGGGGTCGTCCGGGGTCTTGGTTGCGCGGTTGTAGCTGCTGGCGAGCAGGGCCTTGTACTCGTGCTCAGGCCACTGCGCGACGGCCGTGCGGTCGGCCATCTCATTAAGCAGCGACTCGAAGGTGATGTCGTACCCCTCGTCGGCGAACGCCGGCGCGGTCAACAAGCAAACGACCATAAGAAGATAGGCGGGCAGACGGATCATGACTAGGCTCCCAGTTTGTTTACCACGGGCTGATCGATACCTGATCGAAGGTGAAGCGTTAAAGCTGAGACAAGACGCCCAAAACGAGCCACAAGGCTCCGCTTGCGGTTCGCTGTTGGGGCTTAAGCCTGGTTGTTGTAAAACTCAGGTCATTCTTATCTCATATCGACAGTCGAAATACACACATCACACATACACGCGCCGGCGGCGGGCGATCATCAGGCCACCCAGGCCCAACAGCGCGAGGCTGGTCGGTTCGGGCACGGACGCGGCGCCGCCGGGGCCGGTGAACGCGGCAAACGCCAGGCCGAAGTCCGCATCGTCGGTGTCGGTGTCGCCGTCCAGGTCGGCCGCCGGGTTGCCCGTCGGCACGCCCGGGCCGGAGAAGGCGGCGAGGAACAGGGCGAAGTCCGCGTCGTCCACATCGCCGTCCAGGTCCAGGTCGGCGGGGGCGGGCGTGAACACGCTGAGCAGGTTTTCGGGGTTGAAATCGCCGGCAGTGAATGTCGAGAAGCGTGCGCGGTTGATCGTCCCGTTGAAGCCGCCGAGGCCGCTGCGCAGCGTATCGAACAGGTTGCCGCCGATCGACACGGTTTGCAGCCCCGCGAGATCGATCGGGGTGGGCCCGCTCTCGTCGAGCTGTGCGGTGACCTCCAGGACGCCATCGATGTAGACCTCCGCGGTGCCGTTGTTGACGACGTAGGCGATCGCGACCTCGGTGCCGACCACGGGCGTGATCGAGGTCGCGAAGGCCTGCTCGCTGCCCTCGATGCCGTTGTAGGTATCGCCGCCGCCCAGGTCCTGGCGGAATAGGAAGAGGGCCGAGTTGGCGTTCTGGTCCGCGTTGTTGATCGCGCCGATGATGTCGAACGCGTCGCCGATCGAGGACGGGGTGGCGAGGAACTCGAAGACGTAGTTGTCCGCGGGCGCGGTGCCGCCGTAGACCGTGGCGGTACTGGCGGTCAGCAGGGTGTTGCCGTTGAGCACGAGCCGGCCGTTGCTGAACGACGGGGAGCCGGCCGCCACCGAGAAGGGGCTGGGGAGCTGGTTGTCATCAAACGTCAGGTCTGTATGCACATTCAGCGGCGGGCTGGGCACCGAGACGCTTGCGCCGCCGAGCTGGGTGAAACCGATCGAGCCGCCCGACTGGTCTAACAGGGACGTGCCGGTGAAGTCCAGGGCGTAGGTGCCCGAGCTGACGCCGGTGGTGTCGAAGGTGAGGGTGCCCAGCTTCTGCGTGCCGGTGGCGTTGATGGTCGTGGTCACCGGCAGCGGGGACAGCAGGCCGATGTTCAGGCCCTGGGGCGAGGTGTCGGTGTCCGGCAGCAGCGCCCCGCCGGTGTAGAGCGTGTCCGTGAGCGGCGATGTGTACTCGACAGCGGGCCCGCCGGGCGCGACCGAGAAGACCAGGTTGGCCCCGCCGGTGAGCTGGCTGGGCGTCGCGGAGAGGAACAGGTCAACGGACTGGCCCGGGGTGTTGGGGAGCAGGTCGAGGCTGGCGGCCCCGCTGCCGAAGGTGAGCGTCGTGACCGCGGACGCCTGG
>JANQKT010000015.1 GCA_028280965.1 Phycisphaeraceae bacterium | reverse complement strand
AGCCCGGTGCCGGCGGCGGCCACCCCCGCGGCCTCGCCCGCGTCCAGCCCGCCGATCTGCCGGCCGGCGCCGATGAACTTGCCGATCTCCTGCGCGAGCCGCCCGGGGTCGGCCTCGCCCGCCTGCTCGATCGCCGCCTGCAGCAGGTTGCCTGCGATGCGTGGGTCCTGTGTTTGCCGAAAGACAACCGACAGGCCCTGCGCCAGCTCGCTGAGAGGCGCGTCGGTCAGCCGGCCGGCCGACGCGACCTCCAAGGACAGCGCGTTGATCACGTCGTCGCCGGCGCTCGGGAACTGGCTCTGCAGCACGCCCTGGACCTGGGCGACCTCGCCGGGCTGACGGCCGGCGAAGGACGCCAGGACGTTGAGCCGTGTCACGTCTTCGGGCGTCTCGACGCCGCGCAGCGCCGCGAGGTTGAGCCGGGCGTCGGCGTTCTCGCGCGCGACCTGGGCGTTCTCCTGCAGGCGCTCACTCGCCAGCTCGATGCGCTCGATCCAGCGGTCGTAGAGCGCGATGACGCCCTGCGCCCCGAGGAAGCCGCCGGCCAGGGTCGCCAGCTCGCGTGCGCCGAGGCTGACCGCGCGGTTCAGCCCGCTCTGCGCATCGTCCGCCTCGCCGGCGGCGCTGGCGGCCGAGCGCAGCGATTCCTGCGCACGGTCCTCCGCCTGCTGGTTGAGCACCAGGGCGCGGCTGAGCCGCTCGATGCGCGTCCGCCGTCGCTCTGTCTGCCGCACCTGGTCCTCGGTCTGCGCCTTGCCACGGGCGACCGCGGCCTCGTGCCGCTGCTCCTCGCGCGAGAGCTGGACCAGCTGCCGCCGCATCGACCCGAGGCGCTGCTCGCGGCCCTGCTCGGCCCGCGTGCTTTCGCGCGTCGTTGCCGCGCCGCGTTCGTTGACGCGGTTGACCTCGTCCGCCCCACGCGCGATCGCTTCCAGCTGCTCCTGGGAGTCGCCGGTGATCTCGACTTCTTGTCTGATCGGGTCGGGCATGGGTGGCAATCAGGGTGCGGGGACGAGAACGCCTAGCGTGTCTTAGACGGTGGCGACGCTGTCGGCGGTGAAGCTCAGGCGGTTGTTCTGGAAATCGCGGTTGTTGAACGTCTCGTCGTAGCTGTCGAACTGCACGTTCGTAAAACGCTTGGTGACCGTCGCGCCGGCGACGCCGTCGAACCCGGTCACCTCCATCTGATCGACGAGCGTGCCGGCCAGCGCGTCGATCGCGGAGCTGGTGTGCTGGATCGACCCGTTGACGACCGGCTCGTTGCTGCCGACCTGCACGGCGATCGTCGGTGTGAGCTCGCCTTCCAAGCGGCTCCGCGCGACACGGGGGCCACGCTTCGAGTAGTTGAACGCCTGGACGCCGGGGTAGACGTTGTTGACCGCGGCGTGGGTCGTGTTGAGGTTGGTGGGGTTGATCAGGTGGATTTGGTTGATCGTTGGCATGGCGGTCTCCGTGGAGGTTAGGTGGTGGCTCGGAAGTAGTGCGCGTCCCAGTTCTGCCCGACCCAGCCGACGCGGTCGGCGTCTTCATGGCCGCGCGGCTCGATGCCCGGCTGGCGGTCTTCGATCAGGGTGATGCCGGCCAGCCCGTTGTCGGCGGGTGCTTGCATGGCCTGCTTGATCGCGTCGCTGATCGCCAGCGCGATCCGCATCGCTTCGAGCACGGCGTGGCGGTGCTGCTGGGGGTCGGTCTCGTCGTGGACATAGGTCGCGGCGATGACCAGCTGGGCCTGCCTGAACTCGTAGCCCGGCTCTTCACTCTTGGCGGTGTCGCGGATCAGGACGACGGCGACCACCGGCTTGCCCTTCCTGGCCTTGCTCGGCACGACCCAGTCAAACACGACGTGATCGACACCGATCTTGTCGTTGCCGTAGGTCACGTTGCCCAGCACATCCGCGAGCCCTTCGTGGACCTTGACGATGTCGGTCGGGGTCTTGCTCATGATGCACCCCCTCCGCCCAGGGCGTTGGTGACGCCGCGCTGGATGCGTTCTACCGTGAACCCTTCGCGGCGGTCGTAGGCCACGCGCAGCGCATCGGTGCCCTTAACAATTGACTGCTCACGCAGCAGGAACAGCAACTTGCCGGCCCTGCCCTTGACCTTGCGCAGCACAGCGACGAGGTTGCCCCGAGCACTGCGGAAGATCTGCAGCAGCCGCCCACCCTTCGGGCCCAGCTGCTCGAACGCCTCGCTCGGGCTCATGCGTGCCTGGCCCGAACGCGTGAGGTTGTCGGCGATCGGCTGCCACAGGTGGTTGGCGTTGACCGGGCGGATGACGGTCTCGCCGGCGTCGAGCAGGGCCCGCGCGTAGGCGCTGGCCGGGCCTTCGGTCGAGCCGTAAGAGCCCGACAGCGGCCCGCTGAGCTCGTGGCTGATCGAGCCGAGCAGCGATCCCGAGCGAACAGCAAGCGGCAGCTGCCCATCGCGCCGACTTCCGGGGGCGCGGTTGCCGCCACGCAGCAGCTCGACCTTGACGTAGTTCTCCAGGCCGACGAGGACCTCGACCAGCGCCTGCCGCAGCTCGGCCGCGAGGCGCGCGGGCGATTCGACCAACTGCGTCAGACGCTGCTCGGATGAGGGTGTCAGGTTGAGTCGGATCACGGCCATTAGAACGAGACCCTCCGCAATCGTTGGCAGGCCGCGATCAGGTCGGCGTGGGGCTTGGCCTCGGCGAGCGACACACGCCCGCCCATCTCCCCGGCGTCCAGCTCACGCAGCCCCGCGGTGCCCCGGGTGTTGTAGAACCACACGCACTGCTGGATGCAGCCGTGCTGCAGGTCCTCCGGCGGGGCGAGCTCGCCCACGCCGAGCGCGTCGGGGTCGCCGAAGCCCGCGGTGTAGGTGACGCGATTCGAGCGCGGCTTCATGCGCCACCAGTCATAGATTCGGATAAGGACACCCAGGTCGGCCGAATCGATGTAGAAGTCCTCGTCCTGGGTAAGCGCGGTCGCGGCATCAAAGTCCGCGTCGGTTGCGGGGCCGAACACCGACTTGACCTCGGTGATGGATTCGATCGGGTAGCGATCGAGCTCCAATCTGCTAGACCGCCGCTCGGCAACCGGGAACTCCACAATCCCGGGGGTACGGCGCAGGTCCACGCCCGAGAAGCGCGGCTGCGCACACATCGCGCTGACCGCTTCGAGCAGCGACGTCAAGAGGTCATCGTCGCCGTGGACGTCCAGGCGGGTCTTCAGGTCATCGAGTTTTGCCAGCTTGATCGGCATCGTCGCGTGTCACGTCCTCGTGTTCTTCAAGCCACTGCCCGGCGAGCAGCATCATCTCGGAGCGGAAGTTCAGGCCCAGGTCTTCGCAGCGCTGCTGTATGTCGTTGAGCGCTTCGCAGTAGCGTTCGTGCAGCACGACCTCTTCGTTGCTAAGCCGACCCATCGACCCGCTCGTAGCAGTCCGCGGGCAGGCCGAGGTGTTTCAGCTCCGCGCTGTTCGTGGTCAGCGTCTGCCCCCGCGCGTAGCTGGGCCCGCGCTTCTCAGGGCCGGTCGGGGGCGTCGGCTTGGTGATGCGGATGACGAACGGCTCATCCGGTGCGGGCTTCGTTTTTTTGCTCTTCTGATCTGCCATCGCTGCGTCCTTGTGTGTAGGGCGTGTGATCAAAACGGCCCGCCCGCTTCCGCGGGCGGCCGCTGTCTTGAGTGATGAGGACTATTGGTCCTCGGGCTCGGGCAACTCGCCCGACTCGACCGTGCAGTGCGACTTGTGCCGGGGTTCGAGCCTGGCGGCCCGCGCCTGCTCTTCGGTGAGCTCGTACACCTCACCCTCCTCGAACACGTTGCCGCCGGGCGACACAAGCCGCTTGTGGAACCGCAGCTTGATCTTCTTGCCCTTGGTTGGATTCTTCTGGTCGCTCATGGCTGTCTCCGTAAATGGTTTTGAAAGATGGTTCGATGCCTGTTCAACGCCGCGTTATCCCGCGGCCGATCAGACGGTGGTCTGCACCGCCGAGAGCACCTCGACGTTGGAGGCGTCGCCGCCCCCGTCGATCTGCACGTCGTAGCGCCGGGTCGAGAGCAGCGCGATCGAGTCCTCGCCGAACTTGTAGTGCTCGGACGCCTTGAACTGGAACTGCCGGCGATCGCCGAACGTCGCGCCCTGGCGCAGGTTGCCGAACATCGCGCCGATCTGGGTCGCGCCGGTGGCGTTGGGCATGACCTGGGTGAACTCGACCGGGTAGCCCATGAACAGCGGCCGACGCCGGCCCTCGATCTCGCCCGCGGTCACGCCGCCGGCTTCGAGCATCAGGCGGACCATGACGTTCCAGTAGTACTGGTGCGAGCAGTACCACTTCGCGTTGATGTAGGCCTTGGTGCGCAGCGCCCCCGCGGCCTTCTCGTGATCGCCGAGCGTCAGCGCCCCCCAGTTGTTGCCAGAGCCGGCGAAGATCGCGGCCGCCCCGAGCGCGTTGAGCACGCCGGTGATGTTGTTGTAGGTGCCCGTGCCGTCGCCCAGGAAGGTCGCTTGGTCCAGGGCGAAGGCGTGCTCGGTCGCCATGTCGTCGGCGATCATCTCGGCGACCGACATGATCGAGTCGTCGGTGACCTCGCTGGGCACCTCGGTATACGCGCCCCACTTGCGGGCGGTTAGCGTCTTACGGGCCAGCGTCGGCTTGGTCTCCGCCACCGCCGTGCCCTCGGTCATCGGCTGGGCACCACCCCGCGCCGTCTTCTTGGTGTAGGGGCGCGAGTCCGAGGTCATCGGCTCACGCCGCATGTTGACCTCGGCGACGCCGTAGTCCTCCAGCAGATCGACGATCGCCGGCGAGAGGGGCTCGGGCAGCAGCGCGTCGGCGTTGGTCGAGGTGAACGCCTTGGTATCGACAGTGATGTCGTCGAAGTCGGATTTGAAGGCTTCCTGCAGGGCCTTGCTGCCGGTAGCGTGCCCGACGGTGAACAGGCCGAAGCCGCGGGCCTGGTCCGCGGTCTCGAAGAACCGGCTGCGGTGACGGCCGCGGTGGTCGGTCGTCGCCCGCTGCATCCGCTCGAGCTTCTTCTCGATGGTTTCGGTCTGTTCCTTGAAGCTGGTCTCCAGCTCCTCGACGGCATCGACCAGGTCCTTGACCTCGTGCTCGCCGACGCGCTCTTCGACTTTCGAGAGCGCCGACTTCAGGGCCTTGCCCTCGGCGATCATCTCTTTCTGGTTGTCAACGATTTCCTGAAGTTGAGCGTCCATGCTTGTGTGCTCCGTGCGTTGGTGTCTTGAGGGTCCGCCTGCCCGACGTTGGGTCAGCGAAGATCCCGCATCTGCTCGATGAACCTGTCGGTTCCCTCGGGCAGTCCGGGTGTTTGGACATCGTCCAGCGGGTCGTTGCCCTGGCCGCGGAGGATCGCTTCGCCGATGTCCCGGACGAAGGCCTCGTTGGTGCTGCCGGGTTCGATCCGCAGTTCTTTCCGGATGGTGTCGGTGACGAGCTGCCGCAGCTCGTCGCTTGTGGTGTTGTCGCTGTCGCCGGCTGTTGCGCCGGCAAACGAAGCCGCCCGGGCAACCGACTGGCGGTTGGCCGGCACGGCAACGGCCGAGACCTCGAGCAGCTCGACCTCGGTGAAGACCCGGATGCGGCGCTTGATGCCGTTGCCCAGGTCGAACTCGCGCATCTCCCACTCGTGCGTGAGCCAGCCCACGCTGAAGCCGCGCATGTTCTTCTTGCGGTAGTGGTTCCAGAAGCGTTTGGCGAGCTCGTCCTCGTCGTCGAACTGGGCGGTGCCGAACAGCCCCTCCTTGGTGACTTCCATCTTGACCCACTGGCCCAGCACCGTCGGCTGCCCGTCGGGCGAGCCGTGCCGGTGACCCGACAGGAAGACGGGGTTGTCCATAAACGTCGGCAGCCACTTGGCGAAGGCCGAGGGCTCGACGATCTCTTCGTAGCGATCCGGGTTGGGCGTCGAGACCAGGGCCGTGACCTGGCGTTTGTCGTCATCGATGTTGCGCACGCGCAGCCAGCTGTTGCTGTAGTCGCCCGCGGCGGGTTCGAGGTCACGGCTGCGCGGGTCGAGCATGCGCGAGGCGCTGTCGATGTACTTGGCGATTGCGGTGTTCATGCGTGGTCTCCGTCGTCGGTCGTGAGCCCGCGGGTGTTCAGGTCTTCCGCCGACGTGAAGCCGGCGGTCTTCATGTGGCGCATCAGCCGGGCGTCCTTCACCTGGTCGCCTGGGTAGCGGGCGATCGTGGTGCAGCCACAGTTGATGTCGTCCTCCGCCACGCCCGATCCCCGCGGGTGCGGTGCGGGGTTGTTGGTTACCGCGATGATGAAGTCCTGTTCGTTGCCGACCGGCGACTCAAGGGTCTGCTGCTCGGTCAGCATGTGGTTCTCGCGGCCGGTCTCCTTGCGCGACCACAGCCAGGACTTGGCGGGGACACGCGCCTGGACACGGCCGCGCTGCCGCGCCTCTTCAACGGCACCGCCGACCTCGGTCCGCGCGATGGTCGTCGCACGCGAGCTTGCGAAGTTGAACTCCTTGCGGATGCGCTCGGCCAGCTGCTGCACCGACTCACCCGCCTCGACACCCTCGGCCAGGCGGCCCTTGAGACGGCGCTGCAGCGTGCGGTTGATCCCGGCGATCTTGCTGCGGCGGTTGCGCAGCGCCCGCTGGGTCTCGGGGTCCGCGATGTTGAACGGGTCGGCGTCCTTGGCTTCTTTGCCCTGGGCGATCGCCGCCTCGTCCATCGACTGCTGACCGCCGAGCATGTAGCTGTTCAGGACGAGCGGGCCGACCTTCTTGAGCAGGCGCTCATTGGCGGGGACCAGCTCGAAGACGATCACGTCGATGACGTCCCGGTTGACGCTCGCGGTGGAACGGTTGCCGAGTTGCTCCTCCAGGCGTCGCAGGGTCTCGCGGCGCAGCGCCTTGAAGTGGCCGTCCACGCGCGACCGCATCTGCTTCTCCAGACCGGACCACGACGCCCGCCACTTCTCCCAGATCCCCGCCAGCGCCTTCTCGCTGAGCGCCTTGGTGGTCGGCGCGGTCTTGCCCTCGTCTTCCTCGGGCAGCGGCTCATCGTGCGTGCTGCCGTCGGGGTCGTTCTCGCCCGGCGCAGGCTCGTCGATCGGCATCTCGCCGGTCTTCTGCCAGCCGACCTTCTGGTGGTCGTGGGTCTGCACGCCGACATCGAGCAGGTCCAGCACGTCCGCCGGCGGCTGCTTGTAGTCGTTGATCAGGATCGCGCCGCCCTTGAGCAGGTCCAGCTGCATCTCACGGACCGCGGGCACGCGCGATGAATCAAACCAGGCGGTGATCCCGGCCGGCCTGGTGGCGATGGCTTCGCGCGCCGCCGCATAGCTGGGTGAGGTGCGCTGCGCCGTGCGCGCGGGTACCGCCCGCTTGACCGCCTTGGTGTGGCGTATCGCGCGCGTGCCCGACCAGCGGTCGATCACGCCACGCCTGAACTCGTCGGACAGCTCGATGCCGCGGGGGATGATCACGTCGGTCCACAGGCTCGCCTTGGCCGACTTCACGAACTCGTACCGGCCGCCCTCGACCAGGCCGATGGCGGCGGGGTCCACGTCGATGGCGATGCAGACATCGGTCTGCTTGAGCTTGAGCAGCGTCGAGAACTCCATCTCGCTGAAGCTCGATGAGATCGATTCCCACGTCATACCGCCGTACAGCACCAGGTGCCGCCGGCGATTGCGAGACCCCGCCCGCTCCTTGATCTGGCGGCGCGCGTCGGCGAGCTGCGGCTCGGTCGGTGTGCCGGGGATCGTGAACACGCCGCCGGGCTCGACGCCGTTGTCCAGCGACGCCTCGTTGGCGAGGTCTGCCTTGAAGACCTGGCTGATCGACATGCCCGCCGCTTCAAGCGGCGATGAATAACCGAACGGTTTGTCGGGGTCGAAGGCGTCCTCGCCGACGGTCCAGACCTCGTCGGGCATGATGTCAACCGCGTCCGACCAGCTGGTGCCGACAGCGCGGTAGCGCCACTTCTTCAGCTCGCCGGTCATGCGATCGACCACCGGGCGCATTTGCCAGGACGACACCGGCACGATCTCCGTCGGCCGGCTGCCCTGCATCCGCGTGAACACCCAGTGGCACGCGCCGCTGAGGTCCAGCCAGGTCGATGTCGATTTCCAGAAATCAACCCGCCCCATCAGCGGGTTGGGGCACTCGATAAGGTCGATGAGCGGGCCGCTCTCGATGATCCGATCGTCACTGGTAGACAACCGCATCGGCATCGACGCGAGCATCTTGGCCTTCGTCGAGACGGCGCGGCGCACGACGGGTACCTGGCGGTACGGCTTGTTGGGCCTGTTCGCCGAGGCCCCTTCGATCTCGTTGAAGTGGCGCGTCAATGCGCCCCACGACTGGGCGGCGCGGATGCGATCGGGGTCCGTGATGGGGTGGGCGCTGCCGAGTGTCATAGCGTGACGACCCCCGCTTCAACTGCATCAAGCCCGCCGGCCGAGATGGACAGGCCACCGGCCATCGCGATGTCGCAGTGCGACTCGGCCAGCAGCGGGTTCTGGGTGAAGGTCACCTTGATCGACTTGTCGTCCGCACGCTCCGACGGCTGCTTCTGGATCGCGTAGATATCGGTAGCGATGAACTTGTAGGGGCCGGCCACGCCGGGGATCGTCTGGTCGCCGTCCACAAACGCCGTGGCGATGCCGCTGCACAGCTCGCCCTTGCGCTTGCCCGCGAAGTTCACGCCCTCCCAGCGCTCGCCGTAGAGGTTTTCGAGGACCTCGTTGCTCTCCATGCCCAGGCCGGTTGAGTCGCCCTTACCCACGCTCTGCCGGCCGGCTGCGGTGCAGTCCATCGCCTCGCGCACGATCGAGCGCATCAGGCTGAACTCGCAGCCGCGCATCGTGACCAGGTAGCGGAGGTGCCGCGGGTGGCCGGGGATGGCGTGGTTGACCCAGAGCGCCGAGACATCGCCGCCCGAGGCGCGGGCCACGTCCCAGCCCAACTCGAGCCGGCCGCCCTTGGGCAGGTCGCGCCCGAAGAAGCCCGACTCCCAGCCGCTACCGTCGATGACCTGCTTGAAATCGAACGGCATCCCCTCGGCCAGCAGCGCCGCCGCCTCGAGCTTGGCCCAGCGCACCAGCGCGTCCAGGTCGCCGGTGAACTGGCACTCGTACTCGCGTGCGAAGCCAACGTCATCACCGTAGAGGCGCTTGAACTCGTCGAGCGAGCAGGGCCTGCCGTGGTTGTCGCTGGGCGTGTACGCACCGACGGCGATCGAGGCGTGGATGTCGCAGAAGTGGTAGCTGTAGGTTTCGGGGTCGGAGCAGAGCTCGTAGAACTTCGTGTCCTTGCCGCGTGGCGTGCTGATCACGATGCACTTGTAGCCGCGTGTGGTCAGCGGGAAGACCACACGCCAGTGGTCGTATCCGCCGTTGGGGAAGAGACCGAACTCCGTGAAGATCACGTTGCCTGTCAGGCCGGCGATGTTGTCGGGGTCGCGGCCGGGCAGAGACACGATCTTCGCACCGTTGGGCAGCTCGATCTCGCGCGCCTTGAACACAAAGCCGTCGATCGCCTGGTCGCTGGTGTCACAGACCCACTCGCGCTCGTGGACCTCCCCGACCATGCCCAGGGCTTTCTGGAAAGCCTTGACGTGCTTCTTGCACTTCTTGAACGTGGCGTCCGCCTGGCGCTGTGTGAGCGAGACGATGAACCAGTCCTCGCCGGTAAGCATCGCTTCCGACACGGCCTTCGCGCTGGTCGTGAAGTCCTTGCCCTTCTGGCGGTGCCAGTTGACAACGATCACACGCGACTCGTCCGCAAACAGCGCCTGCTGGTGCGGGTCGAACCGGATCATGCTGGTGGTGGCTTTAGCTACCAAAGACCAGCCTCCTTGCCTCGGCGATGTCGTTGTCGCTGATCTCGGTCTTGCCGCCGCTGGCCTTGCGCGTGAGCTGCTTCAGCTCCACGTCGAAGCGGGCTTGCGCCTGCGTCAAACGCTGCTCGATCTCGGCCGCACGCTTGTCCGCCAGGTCGAGTTTGGCGATCGTCTCGCGCATCTGCCGCTCGTACTGCTGGCGCTCGAGCTCGAGCTTGTCGGCCTTGAGCTGCACGTGCTCGGCGTCGTTGAGCGCCGCCGCCAGCTTGGGCAGGTTCTTCTCGATGTCCTCGACCTCGTCGGCCTGCACGAGCCGCTCGGCGACCAGCTCGCTGAGCCGGTGACGCGCCAGTCGCGTCATGCTACGGATGTTGGCGTCGGTGGCCTGCTCGATGCTGAGACGCGCCAGCCGCCGGGCGTACTCCGCGCCCACCTGGCCGTAGAGCGATTTGAAACGGTCGGCGAAGACGTAGAACGTGCTGCGGGCGACGACGGGTTCTTCGTCCGTGCCGCCGAGCATCGTGTTGACCTGCTTGAGCGCGTCGGCGATCGACAGCTTGCGGTCGGTCAGCAGCAGCCCCGTCTCGAAGAGGTCGGGGTCGCTCATCGCCATCAGCGAGCTGGGCCGCGCGCTCGACGACTCGAAACGCCGGATCGTCTCGCGGACGCGCTCCGAGCGGTCGGGCATCCGCACCCCGCCCCCGGAATGTTCCGTGGCGCGTTTGGCGTCTGTCGCGGTGTGATCGGGTTGGCTTCCCGGGGTGTTCATACGTCCAGCTCGTCCTCCAGCTGCGTGATGTGCTTGCGGACCGCGGCCGCCTGCTTGATCAGCGCGTCCAGGTCGGTCGCGGCCGCGACGACGTTGCCGCCGTCCAGGTCCAGCGGGGAGGACATGACGAACGTCGCTGCGCGCAGCGCGTTGAGCGCGTTCTCCGCCCGGTCTTCGAGGCCCTTGAGCTCGCCGCGTTTCTCGGTGAGCAGCCCCCGCTTCATCAGTCGTTCTTGCTTGCTCATGCTTAGCCCACCAGGTACTTGATTGCGAAGCCCACGACGGTGACGATCGCGGCGATGCCGCCCGACCAGCCGGCGACTTTCAGGCCGATCCCGTCCACCTTCTCTTCGAGCCTGACGAAGTCGGCGTGATCGACCGCGTCATCGACCAGCACGGCCTTGGTGTGCGCGGCGAAGGTTTGGAGATCGCGGAGCTGCTCTTCGGTGCGATGCTCCCAGCGGTCACGCCGGGCACGCTCGCCCTTGACCTCAACGATGTGCTGCTTCAACACCGTGGTGGTGGTGGCCAGCTCCGTGATCGCCGCGTCAAGCTTCTCCGTGAGCGTGCCGAGTTGTTTGTCGTTCGCTGGCATGGTTCGCGTCCGTGCCCTCGGAAGGTCCGAAGGCGGGTGTGGATCGTTAATGGCGGGGGGGAGGAATCGAACCTCCGTCTCTGGGTTTATGAGTCCCAGTGCCAACCAGCAGGCTCCCCGCGGTCAATGCCGGGGCACGCGGCGTCCCGCGTGCCCGGCGCTCTCAAAGGGGTGTTAGCTACGGCAGCGGCGACACGTCGATGTTCGGGTTGATCTCCGGCGCGTTGGTCGCGCCGGTGTCGCCGCGTTGCGACTCGGCCGCGCCCTCCGCGCCGACGGTCACCGTGACGTTGATCGTCGAGCCTGCGAGCACGATGCGCCCGGCCGGAACGTCGTCGCCCTCGACCGCTTCAGCTGCAGTCTCCGAGCCCGAAGCGTAGAAGTTGACGGTGACGTTCTGGCCCTGGGCGTCGGTCCAGCCCGAGCTGGTGCCCTGGTCGGCGGCGGTGGACGCGCCGGGCCCCTTACAACCGATGCTCATCAGCATCAGCGGCGTAAGCAGCAGGGCAACGAGCAGGCCGGAGCGCGTCTTGCTGCTATTGGGTGTGAGCGACAGCGGCGTGTTGGCGACGACCCGGCCGTAGCCGGCCAGCGCGAGCCCAATCGGAGCGAGCGTCGTGAGCGAGAAGATCGCGACATCCGGCGCGTTGTGCATCGTGGCAAACAGCGCGATCACGACGGCAACACAGGCGGTGATCAGCCCGTAGACGGTCTTGCTTTGGAGGGGGTGTTTCGATTGCATGGGCGGAGTCCTTTCCGGAGTTGTGGTTGTGTGTTTTCTCTTGTAAAGAGATGATTTGTTAAGCGGCCTTGGTCGAGACGAGCCAGCCCGGCGGGACAAGCGGGGTGAGGTTGTCGTCGAAGTAGTCGTAAGGCGTAGGCTGCCGCTGGACGCGGGCGCGTATGTGGCCGTAGTGCTCTTCGAGCCCGTGATACACCACCAGCTCACACGACCCGTCAGGGAAGACCAGGACCAGCTCATCACCGAGGCGGTGCGGGTCACGCTTGGCGATCGCTTCGCGCCGTGCGCGGCGTTTGGTCTTGAGGTGTTTCACGTCGATAGGTTTGCCGCCGACCGTGGCCTCGTCGGGCTGGAGTGATTCGCTCTGTGCGCTCATCGAACACCCCCGATCGGATCGACGAAGGGGTGCGCCGTATTGCCGTGGATGACGCCGCCCGTGATGTAAGCCGATGCGGGCAGCAGGGCACCGACCCCATCGCCGGCCGCGTGCGCCTCCGCGATCTGCATCGCGCTGGCGACACGCGTCGAGCCGAGGGGTGTCGGCTCGCTCTCACTGGCAACGCGTGGGTCGCTGCCGATGCGGTCGTCGAGTTTGATGTGCTTGAAGCGGACCTGCTCGGGCAAGTTGAGCTTGAGCCGGACCTCGCCACGCCGCGGGCCTTCGAGGTCGATCAGGGACTGATCGCCGGTACGCTCGTCGGTGAGCACCAGGCGATCGCCGAGGGTTGCGGTGATGAAGCGTGCCATCCCAGCGTCCTTGCATCGACCCGCCGGAGTCCTTCCGGGGGCGAAAACAAAGGCCGAAACCATCGCGCGAGTTGAGCCCTGGTGCGATGGCTTCGGCCTCGGTGGCCGTTTGGGAGTTTGTGAGAGGGTTCAGCCCGAGGGCTGGCCGGTTCGTGACGCCGGACTTGCGAACACTAGTGGCTTCGGCCCGGTGGTGTCAAGGGCATGAAGTTTTTCTGGGCCTTCCGAACAGAAGCATGACACGCCGACAAGCTGAACCAAGTTATCCACCGCCTGCCTGACAGGAGGCTGTAGCCTATAAGTAGCTCGTATGGCTTGGCTTAGCGAGTGGGCCCCAGAATTATCAATGGGTGGAAGTAGACCAGTAGGTGTTCGTCCATATAATGGGCATGGCACCGGCTGCATTCCCACATTTCGTGGGTCTGGGCTGGAAAAGAGAAGAGAGCCGAGTGTGTCGGCTCTCTCCTCTGGCCGGTGTCACGGTGAGGTGGCAGAGCGGCCGATTGCGCCGGATTGATAATCCGAGCACAGGTGTAAAGACTTGTCGGGGGTTCGAATCCCTCCCTCACCGCTTAAGACCGCCAGCATCGCGCTGGCGGTTTTTTGGTGATGGATCCTGCCCCTGTTGTGTTGTCGTCCAATGCGGGTCTGTGCTGTCGTCCTGTTAGGGTTGGCGTTACTGCCAAGCGCGAGTCTCAGTGCTCCTCGATCATACTATTCATCGCAACCGATCCGTAGGAAAATTGATGCATTTTTGTCGTACTTTTGGGGTCGTATTTTTCGTAATCTCTTTTTTGGCAACGATTTTTGCCATCCGTAAAAATCTCCGGTTGTCGTCGCTTTCCACATCGTCCAGGGAGCCGAGATTTCATGAGCCGCATTTTCCGAGCGCGATTGTGACGCGATCTATTGCAGCGACACCTAACATTTGTTAGGTTGTTGTTCGCTATCAGGACGGACCCACCCACGCCCCACGGAAGGGGCCCATTTTACCGCGTAACCGGGGTTTGCCCATGCTTCGTTTCACCATCGGGTCACACGTCTACAAGGTCGTCATCGCTACCCAACCGCTCAAGGACCACTACGGACGTAAGGCGATGGGGCTCTGCCACGGCAGCCGCCGGCTGATCGAGATCGCCCCCGACTGCCCCGCGGGCGAGCGGCTGTCGGTCCTGCTGCACGAGCTACGTCACGCCTGGTGCTACCACTTCCCCTGCCCCACGGGCGAAGAGCCCGACGCCGACCACTACGCGAGCATGACATGCGCCGTGATCAACCAGCTGATGAACCAGGGCGGCCCGGCCGCGGTGCTCGCGCTCGAGCTGGACACCGCCGCCAGCTTCGACCCCAACGCCTTCTGCCGCACGCTCGGCAGCATGGGCAGCAACCGCATCCACGCGTGCAGCTGCTGCCAGCAGCGCATCGCGCCCGGCAGTGTGCTGTGCGGCGTGCCGTCGCCGCACCCGTCCGGCGGCGCGCCGATCATCGCGCTTGCGTTCTTTTGCCCGCATTGCGAGCACGTCCAGACCTGGACAGAGTTTGTCAATGGCGGTGGCGGTCCTTCGGGTGTCCACGCGCTCGAACCGCGCTTCATCGGCGGCGAAGAGGCGAGCCGTTTTTGCTTGGAAAACCTAGATAAAACGAACTTTCACCCAGCTACTTAGGAGTTGTGCGCAGTCAACCCCGGCGCTGCGAGCGAAGCTCGATCAGTATTTGGGCAAGATTACCCAGAATCAAAAATAGACCCCCGAGTAGGGCGACTACGCCGCCAGCGATGGCTTGCCTTGTGTCTATGTTCGTACCAAAAAACAAGGTCATCAGTCCGCCGAAAATGAATAGGTACCCCAGCCACCGATAGCTCGCAGCAGTGGAGTCAGTGGCTCCGTTGGATTGGTCTTCGTGATTCATGCCAGATCCAATTATCGATGCGGTGCTTTTACGTTTAGCCGCGTCGAGGGTCGGCGGTTTTTGCCGCGCGCAGGGTGGGCGGCGTGTTCTCGTTTCCGTAGTCGATGAACGCCACCTCGTTGCCGTCGATCTTCAGGACTGATCGCTGCGGTTTGAGCTTGCTTAGGCGCTCCACCGTCGCCTGGCGTTCCGCCTCGGCTAAGTCAGCCCAGTCTGGGCGCTCTGCCGTGGCGATCACCGACCGGTACTTCATCGCCTGCCCGAAGGCTTCGTTGTCTTCCCTCAGGGCGGTCGCGGCTTGCATGAGGATCGCGACCTCTTCCAGGACCTGCTTGCCGCTTCGGCCGCCGGCCTCCGCGGGCAATCGCTCGGTGTAGTAGGCGGGGTCGTACTGGCGGTTGAGGCTTGTGATCCGCGCGAAGACCGCTTCGGCCATGTCGATATCCGCCTGGGTGTCGCGGTCGGCTTGGCCGAGTTCCGCCTCGTACAGCCTGGACGCGATGCCGTGCCAGTCCATGCCTGAGATGTGGATCA
>JANQKT010000008.1 GCA_028280965.1 Phycisphaeraceae bacterium | reverse complement strand
ACGACCTTCACCGGCGTGCACGAGAACCCGACGACGGCGGATGTGCAGTCGGCGGTGGACGCCGCGAATACCTTCAAGCCCGACCTGCTCGTCGGGCTCGGCGGCGGCTCGGCGCTCGACACCGCCAAGGGCTGCAACTTCATCTACACCAACGGCGGGGTGATGGCGGACTACCACCACACCCAGGCCGCTAACAAACCGATGCTCCCTTTTGTCGCTGTGCCGACGACGCACGGCACGGGCAGCGAGGCGCAGTCATACGCGCTCATCGCCGACGAGCACACGCACATGAAGATGGCGTGCGGGGACCCGAAGGCTCTGCCGAAGATCGCCCTGCTGGATCCGGCGCTGACGCTGACCCAGCCGCCGAAGGTCGCGGCGTGCACGAGTGTCGATGCGATCACGCACGCGGTCGAGTCCTACGTCTGCACGAAGCGTAACGACGTGTCGATCCGCTACGCCGGCGAGTCGCTGGCGCTGACGCTGAACGCTTTTGCGCGCGTGCTCGACGACCCGGGCGACCTCAAGGCGCGCGGCGACATGCTGCTGGGTGCCGCCTACGCCGGGCTGGCGATCGAGAACAGCATGCTCGGCGCGGCGCACTCGTGCGCCAACCCGCTCACCGCCCGTGCCGGCGTCATCCATGGCCAGGCCGTCGGGCTCATGCTCCCGCACGTGATCCGGTACAACGCGCAGGAACCGGGGGCGGCGAAGGCCTATGATGAGTTGGCATCGCTGGCGGGCTTGTCGGGCGGTCATTCCGGGGGGGCTGATGCGCTCGCCGACCGCTTGACCGAGCTGCTCGCGAAAGCTGGTTTAGAGACTAAGCTCGGGCCGTTCGTCAGCCCCGATGTCGTCCCCGAGCTCGCCGCGAAGGCCGCAAAGCAGTGGACCGCGCAGTTCAACCCCCGGCCGGTCGGCGTTGAGGATTTTGAACAGCTGTACACGAAGGCGTTTGCGATAGGAGCTTGAGTATGCGAAGAACAGCAGACAACGCATGCGCCGGTTTTCATAGCACCGCGCGGGAGCCCGAAGTATGCGGCAACAAAACGCTCGGAGGTGTTGCCCAAGCTCGTTTATCCATGCTCCGGGCTCTCACCAGGTGCTATGGCGTGCTCGCATATTTGTTTTGCTTGTTGCTGGTTACGACCGCCGCCGCGGACCCCGCCGACTGGCCGCACCCGCGCGGCGGGCTGGACGGGAACGGCGTCGCCAATGTCAAGCTCGCCGACAGCTACGTGCCGGCCTGGACGTACAAGACCGCCGGCGCGGTGCTGGCCTCGCCGATCATCGCGAACGGTGTGGTCTTCGTCGGCTCGGAGGACAAGCACCTGCACGCGATCGATGCGAAGACCGGCCAGATGAAATGGAAGTTCGCCGCGGCTTCGCTGATCGACGCGTCCGCGGTGTACGACGACGGTGTCGTTTATGTCGGGACCGACGGCGGCATGCTGCACGCGGTCGACGCCCGGCAGGGCAAGGAGAAATGGAAGTTCGAGACCGAGGGCCGCATCTCCGGCCAGGCCGGCGTCACGACGCGCCAGACCGACGCGGGCGGGCAGAAGGTCGTGCTCATCGGCAGCCACGACGGCAACCTGTACTGCCTGGACGCGGCGAACGGCCAGGAGCAGTGGCGCTACGAGACCGACGACTATATCAACTGCGGGATCACGCTCGACAGCGGCCGCGTGATCCTCGGTGGCTGCGACACCTACCTGCACATCATCGACCTCAAGACCGGCAAGGGCCTGGGCAAGGTCGAGCTCGGCGGCGAGGTCTCCGGCACGCCCGCGATCAAGGACGGGCACGCGATGCTCGGACACATGCAGAGCGAGGTCGTGTCGATCAATCTCAAGGACAAGAAGGTCGGCTGGCGTTTCAGCGACCGCGACTTCCCCTTCGCCGGCTCGCCCGCGGTGGCCGAGGACCTGCTGCTGATCGGCTCGCAGGGCCGGCGGCTGTACGCGATCAACCGCAAGACCGGCGAGCAGCTCTGGGCCGTCCGCACGCGCGGCGGGGTCGAGGGCGCGCCCGTCGTCGCCGCCAACGGCCGGGCCGTGTTCGGCTCGTCCGGCGGGCGCCTGTCCATCATCAGCCTCAAGGACGGCGCGGGTGTCTGGCAGACCGACCTCGGCGCGCCGATCAACGCCGGCCCGGCCGTCACGAGCAAGCTTATCGTCGCCGCCTCCGAGGACGGCGGGGTCTACGCGTTCAAGCCGGAAGCGGCAGCGGAATAAGCCATGACCGACCAGAACGACAACACGCCCCTGCCTGTGCTTGAGCAGGACGACAAGAAGACGACGGTAGGCAACTACTTCGTCTCAAACTACCCGCCGTTCTCGACCTGGTCGACCGACCACCGCGGCGCGGCGCTGGACCTGTACAACACCCCCGCCGCACCGGGCACGCCGCTGGGTCTGTACGTGCACATCCCGTTCTGCCGCAAGCGCTGCCACTTCTGCTACTTCCGCGTGTACACCGACAAGACGCGCGACGAGGTCAGCGAGTACCTCGACGCCGTGCTCGAGGAGACGCGCCGGTACGCCGAGACCGAGCGGATCAGGGGCCGCAAGCTGAAGTTCGTCTACTTCGGCGGCGGCACGCCGAGCTACCTCTCGGAGAAACAGCTGACCTACCTGTTCGAGGGCCTCAAGGAAGTGCTCGACTGGAGCGAAGTCGAAGAGGTCGCGTTCGAGTGCGAGCCGGGCACACTGAGCACGCGGAAACTCGAGTGCCTCAAGTCGCTGGGCGTCACACGGCTGTCGCTGGGCATCGAGAACTTCAACGACCAGATCCTTGAATTAAACAACCGCGCGCACCGCAGCCAGCAGGTCGGCAACGCCTACGACTGGGCGGTGGACGCCGGTTTCCAGCAGATCAACATCGACCTCATCGCGGGGATGCTCGGCGAGACGGACGCGAACTGGCGGCACAACATCGACACGCTGCTGGAGATGAAGCCCGAGGCGGTCACCATCTACCAGATGGAGGTGCCGTACAACACGACGATCTACAAGGACATGAAGGAGAGCGGCGCCGACGAGGCGCCCGTCGCCGACTGGGGCACCAAACGCCGGTGGGTAACGGACGCGTACGCGGCGCTCGAAGACGCCGGCTACACCGTGACCAGCGCGTACACCGCCGTGCGCGACCCCGACGCGATCAAGTTCGTCTACCGCGACGCGCTGTGGTCGGGCGCGGACATGCTCGCGGTCGGCGTGTCGTCGTTCGGCTACCTGACAAATAGTGACGGGGGTCATTCCGGGGGGATGCATATCCAGAACCAGCACGACATCGTGCCGTACATCTCCGCGGTAACGGGCGGGGATTCGCCGGTCTACCGGGCGCTGCCGATCGACAAGGAAGAGGCGCTGATCCGCGAGTGGGTGCTGCAGATGAAGCTCGGGCGGATCAGCCGCAAGCCGTTCATCGACAAGTTCGGCGTGGACCCGTTCGAGAAGTGGGCGGGTGTGCTCAAGGGCTACGTCGATGACGGGCTGATGCACATCGAGGGCGACGAGCTGGTCATCCCCCGGCAGACGCTGTTGCGGATCGACACGCTGCTGATCGCGCTGTTCAAACCCGAGCACCAGGGGGTGCGTTACGCATGAGCGCTGCCGACGCGGACACGACTGATATCCTCTACCCGCTGTCGTCGTTTACCTGCGACGTCAGCCAGGGCGTCACGAGCGCATCGATCCTCGAGGCCGAGGAGCTGCCCGAGCCGTACCGCACGCTGCTCGCGCACGACCGGGACATGACCGGCACGCTCGCGACGTACCACAAGCAGCCGATGGGCCTGCGCGTGCACGTCAAACGCGTCGAGGGCGACAGCCTGTTCCGCCAGGTCGTCTTGTTCGGCGAACACGACAACAAGCCGGCCGAGTTCGGCGCGATCCGGATCGACCTGTCGGCGTTCGCGGGCGAGACGCGCGAACTGATCGCGTCCTGCAAGCTGCCGCTCGGGCGGATCCTCAACGACCACGGCGTCGCGTACGTGTCGAACCCCTCCGCTTTTTTGCGGGTTGATCCGGACAAACTGCTGTGCGGGGCCTTAAATGTCACCGGCGGGCCGCTGTACGGGCGGAAGAACGAGCTGACGATGCCCGACGGCCGGGCGATCGCTCAGATCATCGAGATCCTGCCGACGCTGGAAGACCACTAAACGAGCGCCCCACACAAGGCCATGCCATGATCAGCCCCAACACCAACAACAACACCTACGACGCCATCATCGTCGGCGCCGGCCCGGCCGGCTCAACGACCGCGGCGCTGCTCGCCGAAAAAGGCAGGCGGGTCGTCGTGCTCGAGCGCGACACGTTCCCGCGGTACCACGTCGGCGAGTCGCTCGTGCCGTTCTGTTTCCCGACGCTCGACCGGCTGGGCATGGTGGACAAGCTCAACGCCACCGCGTTTGTCAAGAAGTACTCCGTCCAGTTCGCGACGACCGACGGGCGGATGTCCCAGCCGTTCTACTTCAGCGACCACCTAGATGGGCACCCCGCGGGGCAGAGCTGGCAGGTCGAGCGCAGCGTGTTCGACCTGATGATGGTGGACAACGCCAGGGAGAAAGGCGCCGAGTACCGTTTCGGCGTTTCCGCGAAGCGGGCGATCTGTGACAACAGCGGCGCGGTCGTCGGCGTCGAGGCGATCGACGCCGACGGGCAAACCATTCAGATCCACGCGCCGGTGACCATCGATGCATCAGGCCGAAACGGCTTCGCCGCCAACACGATGGGCTGGAAACGTCGGCGGGATCCGGAGCTGAACAAGATCGCGCTGTGGACCTACTACAAGGGCGGCAAGCGCGGCGCCGGCCGTGACGAGGGCGCGACCACCGTCGCCTATATCCCCGAGAAAGGCTGGTTCTGGCACATCCCGATGCACGACGACCGCATCAGCCTCGGCGTCGTCGGCGAGAAGGACTACCTCTACCGCGACGGCGTGAAGGACCCACTGAAAGTCATCGAGCGCGAGATCGGCTGCAACAAGTGGGTCGAAGACGTCATGGCGGACGCCGAGCAGTTCGGCGAAACCTGGGTTACCGGCGAGTACTCCTACCGCTCGGAGCACAGCGCGACCGACGGGCTGGTCCTGGTCGGCGACGCGTTCGGCTTCCTCGACCCGGTGTTCTCGACCGGCGTGTTCCTCGCGCTGGTCAGCGGCGAGCTCGCCGCCGACGCGATCGATGAGGCGATCGAGCAGGGCGACGTGTCCGCCGCGCGGTTCGATCGGTTCACCGACGAGTTCCGGCACGCCATCGAGGCGATGCGCAAGCTCGTCTACGCCTTCTACACCGAGGGTTTCTCGTTCGGCAAGCTGCTCCAAAAGCACCCGCACCTGCGCAGCGACCTGACCGACTGTTTGATCGGCAAGGTCTCGACCGACTTCACCGCGCTCTTCGAGGCGACCGCGGAGTTTGTGGACCTGCCCGAGGAGCTGGGCTACGGGCGGCCGCTGGTCATCGACAAGCAGCCCGCGGGCTGAGGCCCGCTACGCCTTATGCGAATCCTCCTGCTCACGCCCGGCACCGGCAACTTCCACTGCGGCAGCTGCCTGCACGACGAGACGCTGGTGCGCGGCCTGCGTGAAATGGGGCACGACGCGTCCATCAGCGCGCTCTACCTGCCGCTTGTGCTCGACCGCGAGGACGGACAGATAGACGGCGACTCGGTACAGATGGGCGGGATCAACATGTACCTGCAGTCCAAGTCGGCGCTGTTCCGCCACGCGCCGGGCTTTGTCGAGAAGATGCTCGATCACCCAAACCTCCTGCGCAAGGCCGCGGACCGGGCGGACCTGACCAGCCCGCAAGAGCTGGGCCGCATGACCGAGCAGATGCTGCTGGGCGAGCACGGCAAGACACAGCACGAGATCGAACGGCTGCTCGAACACCTCCGCGGGCACGATACGCCTGACATCGTGCTGCTCAACAACGCGCTCCTGCTCGGCCTGGCCGAGCCGATCAAAGCGGTGCTGGGCTGCGCGGTCGCGTGCACATTACAGGGCGAGGACACGTTCATCGACGATCTGCCCGACCCGTGGCGTGGTCAGGTTTGGCAATTGCTGGCCGACAAAGTCAAGGACATCGATCTCTTCCTGCCGGTCAGCGCCTTCCACGGCGATCTCATGGCCGAGCGCATGGCGATCCCGCAGGAGAAGCTCAGCGTCGTCTACAACGGCATCGAGGCCGAGCACTACCCCGCGCAAACACAAGCGCCCGACCCACCGGTAATCGGTTTCCTTGCCCGGCTGTGCCCGACCAAGGGGCTCCACAACCTTGTTGACGCCTACATCAAGATGCACGAGCGCGGCACGCTCGGCGACGCGCGGCTGCTCCTGGTCGGTGCGGCGACGCCGAAGAACAAGCAGTACACCGAGCAGCTGCGGCAGAAGCTGCAATCCGCCGGGATCGGCGACCGCGTCACGGTCAAGCACAACGTCAGCTTCGATGAGAAGATCGCCGCCCTGCAGCGCATGTCCGTCCTCAGCGTGCCGGCGACGTACGGCGAGTCGTTCGGGCTGTACGTCCTCGAAGCGAACGCGTGCGGCATCCCCGCCGTCGTGCCCGATCACGCCGGGCTCGCCGAGGCGATCGATCAGACCGCCGGCGGTATCCTGTACGAGCCCGGCGGCGACCACGCGGGTGCGCTGGCCGACGCTTTAACATCGCTGCTCGCCGACGAGCCCAAGCGCCGCGCGCTTGGCAAGGCCGGGCGCTCCGCCGTGCTCGACCGGTTCACCGCGGATCAGATGGCGCGCCAAGTCGCCGACGCATTGGAGAGCGTATGCCAAGCCCCTTCACCCTGACACGCACCGTTGCTTTCAACGAGACCGACGCCGCGGGGATCGTGCACTTTTCCAACTTCTTCCGCTACATGGAAGACGCCGAGCACGCCTGCCTGCGCAGCCTCGGGCTGAGCGTGCACCGCGATATCGGCGATGATGTCGCCGGCTTCCCGCGCGTCAGCGCGCAGTGCGACTACCGCCGGCCGCTGCGGTTTGAGGACGTGTTCACCATCGCCGTGACGGTCACCGCGAAGACGGACAAGTCCGTGACCTACGGTTTTACGTTCAGCAAAGAAGGTGAAGACGGCCCGATCGCGACCGGCACGCTCAAGGTCGTCTACGCGATCAAACCCGCGGGCGCCGGCAAGTTCAGCGCCGCCCCGCTTCCGCCGGAGATCGATGCGGCCTTGCAGATTGATCCCAATTAGAACCAACACCTCACCACAACGAGACCCCCCATGGCTTCCCCCTCCCTCGCCTCGTCCAGCGGCCACACCTGGCTGATCCTCGCCCTGATGACCGTCGTCTTCTGGGGGCTGTACGGCATCTTCATCCACACCGGCGTGATGGCGTTCGACCCCAAGTCCGACCCCAACGCGCGGTACAAGGCCTTCCTCTTCGTCGGCGCCGCCTACTTCCTGACCGCCGTGCTCGCGCCGCTGGTCATCCTGCTCTGGACCAAGGCGGACTGGAACTTCCTCACCAACACGCGCGGCGTGTCCTGGTCGCTGATCGCGGGCATCGTCGGCGCCGCGGGGGCGTTCTGTGTCCTGCTCGCGTTCGCCAAGGCCGGCGACCCGAGGATGGTCCCGGTGATCATGTCGATCATTTTTGCCGGCGCGCCGATCGTCAACGCCGTCGTCTCGCTGGCCTGGCACCCGCCAAAGGCCGGGCTCAGTTCGATCCACCCGGTGTTTTATATCGGCATCGTCCTCGCGGCGTCCGGCGGGCTGCTGGTCACGCTGTTCAAGCCGTCGTAAAACGTTCAACGCACAGACAGCCGTGACGCCACGCGTCGCAGGATCATGCCAGAACACGACATGCCAAGGCACCGGCGATGCGTCGCATCGCGGCTAACCACGCATTCCAACCCTTGCCCAACTCACCGCACAACCCGGACGCAACCGAGCCGCTGCGCAACCTGCTGCGCACCGTCCTTGACGGCAACGCGTTCTACCGGCCGATCCTGCGCGGCGCCGGGCTGACCGACCCGGACGCGGTCACGCTCGAAGACTTTGTTACACGCATGCCGCTGACGACGAAGGCGCAGCTTGTGGAAGATCAGCAGGCCCACCCGCCGTACGGCAGCAACCTGAGCTTCCCGCTCGAACGTTACACGCGCTTCTGCCAGACCAGCGGCACGACGGGCAGGCCGATGCGCGTGCTGGACACACCCGAGTCCTGGCAGGCGCTGCTGGATGTGTGGAAGCAGGTGTTCGAGCACGCGGGTTGTCGCCCGGGCGACCGCGTCCTGTTCGCGTTCTCCTTCGGCCCGTTCCTCGGGTTCTGGACGGCGTACGACGCGGCGGCGCAGCTCGGCCTGCTGTGCCTGCCCGGCGGGGGCATGAGCAGCAGCGCGCGATTGAAGATGATCTTCGACAACGCGGTGACGACCGTCTGCTGCACACCCACGTACGCGCTGCACCTGGCCCAGGCCGCGGCGAATGAAGACATCGATCTCGCGGCGTCAAGCGTTGAGCGTCTCATCGTCGCCGGCGAACCCGGCGGGTCGATCCCGAGCGTGCGCCAGCACATCGAGTTGGCATGGGACGCCGAGCTCTTCGACCACCACGGCATGACCGAGGTCGGCCCGGTGACCTACCAAGACAAGAACCGCGCGGGGTGCCTGCAGATCGCGGTCGGCGCGTTCCTCGCCGAGGTCGTGGATGTGCCGAGCGGCAAGCCGCTGAAGCCGGGTATACGCGGCGAGTTGGTGTTGACCACGCTCAAGCGCACGGCCTGGCCGCTCTTGCGATACCGCACAGGCGACCTGGTTGAGCAGGACCCGGACGATCCGCAGCGCCTGGTCGGTGGGATCCTCGGGCGCGTCGATGACATGCGCCTGGTCCGCGGGGTCAATGTTTACCCGTCCGCCATCGACGCGATCATCCGGCGGTTCGCAGACGTCGCCGAGTATGAGGTCGTCGTCGAGAACCAGGGCGCGATGAGCGAGCTGTCGGTCACGGTCGAGCCGTCGGAAGCATGCGCTGATGTGGGCGCGCTTGGCAAAGCGGTTGGCGATGCACTGCGCGACGCATTGACGCTGCGCGTCCCGGTTGAACTGGCGGGGCCGGGCACGCTGCCGCGTTACGAGATGAAGGCGAAACGCTGGCGTGAGGTGCCGCTATGAATACAGACGAAGCCACCCCGCTGCTCGAAGTCATCGGGCTCAGCAAGACGTACCCCGCAGCCGCGGGCGAGCCGAAGACCCAAGTGCTGTCGGCGATCGATCTGACTCTGCGTGCCGGCGAGTCCGCCGCGGTCCTCGGGCCCAGCGGCTGCGGCAAGACGACGCTGCTGAACCTGCTGGGGACGCTCGACACGCCCACCGCCGGCACGATCAGGATCGCCGGGCGTGACACAGCGGAGCTGAATGACAACGCGCGTGCGGCGCTGCGCGCCCAGCGCATCGGCTTCGTGTTCCAGGAGCACCACCTGCTGCCGCAGTGCTCGGCGGTCGAGAACGTGCTCATCCCCACGCTCGCCAAGGGCGTCAATAAACAGGGTGCCGCTGACCGCGCGGCCGAGTTGCTCCAGCGCGTCGGCCTGGGCGAGCGGATGAACCACCGGCCCGATACGCTGTCCGGCGGGCAGCGGCAACGCGTTGCGATCGTGCGGGCACTCATCAACCGCCCCGCCCTGCTGCTGGTTGACGAGCCGACGGGCGCGCTGGACGCGGACACCGCCGGTCAGATCATGGACCTGCTGATCGAGCTGAACACGGCCGAGCAGACGGCGATGGTGATGGTGACGCACGCGCGGGACCTCGCGGCGCGCCTGCAACGCACGCTGCGGCTGGAGCGCGGTCGGCTGGCCGCCGCTGGGGCCCCGGCATGAGCATCTTTAGGCTGCTCATCGCGTCGCTCTGGCGTTTTCGGCGGACCAACCTCGGCGTGCTGCTGGGCGTCGCGGTCGCGACGACAGTGGTTACCGGCGCGCTGATCGTTGGCGACTCGATGCGCTACACCCTCCAGCGCACCGCCGACCAGCGGCTGGGGAATGTGACGCACGCCGTGATCGGGAATGACCGGTTCTTTACCGCCGACTTCGCGCGGGGGCTCACCCCTGATGCGAGCGCTCTGGTCGCGCTCGAGGGCGTGCTGTCGTCGCCGGACGGCAAGAAGCGGGCCAACCGGGTCATGGCCTACGGGATCGATGACCGCTTCGCCGACCTGCTCGGCGGCCCCGAGCGCCCTGCGCCCGGCGAGGCGGTGCTCAACGCGCCGCTGGCCGAGCGGTTGATCGTCAGCGAAGGCGACACGCTTATCCTGCGCGTACCCGAACCGAGCGCCCTGCCGATCGACGCGGCGCTGGTCAACGCGAGCGAGCCGGCGGTTGCGATACGCCTCACGGTCGCCGGCATTGTCGATGCAGACCGGGGCGGTCGTTTCAGCCTGCGCGCCGAGCAGCGCACGCCGATGAACCTGTTTGTGGATCGCGCATGGCTGGCGGCACAACTCGAGCTGCCCGGGCGGGCGAACGCGGCGCTGATGGCGAGTGCGCCCACACAGGTTGTGCCAACGCTGGACGACATGGAGCTGGCGCTCACGCCCATCCAAGCCGCCGACGCTCATGGTCACGGCCTGGCGCTCACCTCGCCGCGCATCTTCCTCGACAGGTCGATCGAGCGCGACACCGCTGCATTCGACAGCCAGCGCATTCTGACTTATATGGTCAATACCGTCGCGCTCGGCGATAACGAGTCGCCCTACGCGATGGTCACCGCGGTTGACGGGGTCGGCGGCTTGGCCTTGTCTGACAACGAGATCGTGATCAATGCCTGGCTCGCCGAGGACCTGGGCGCAGCGGTTGGCGATCGCGTTTCGCTGACGTATTACCTGCCGGACGAGGGCGATCGGCTGGTCGAGGCGACCGCGGAACTGACCGTCGCGCGCATCGTGCCGATCGCGGGCGCGTTCGCGGACAAACAGCTGACGCCCGACTTCCCCGGCCTGGAGGAAGCCGAGAGCCTGCGGGGCTGGGACGCAGGCCCGGCGATCGACCGGTCGCGCATCCGCGACAAGGACGAGGCGTACTGGGATGACCACCGCGTGACGCCCAAGGCGTTCATCAGCCTCGCGACCGGCCAGCGGCTCTGGGCCAACCGGTTCGGCACGCTGACCGCGATCCGCCTGGATCAGAACACTACGGAAGCGGAACTCGCCAAACACATCGACCCCGAACCATTGGGTTTTGTCGCGCGCGATATCGGTGCGCAGGCCGAGGCCGCGGCGGTCGGCACCGTTGATTTCGGCCAGCTTTTCCTGTCGCTATCAGGCTTCATCATTATCGCCGCGGTGGTGCTGACCGCGACGCTGTTCGCGATGTCGGTCGAGCAGCGCGCACGGCAACTGGGCACGCTGCTCGCTGTCGGGCTGACCCGGCGGCAGGTCGCGCTGCTGATCCTCGGCGAGGGCTCGACTATTGCGATCCTCGGCGTTGGGCTCGGGCTCATCGGCGGGCTGGCGTACGCAGGCGGCGTGATCCATGCCTTGTCGGGCGTCTGGGCCGGCGCGGTCGCGGGCACGCCGGTCGTGATGCACGCGAGCGCCACCAGCCTCGCCGGCGGGCCGGCCGCGACGCTGGTGATCAGCGCGCTGGCGATGTGGCTGGCGCTGCGAGCGCTGGTGCGTCGTCCGGCGCGTGAGCTCCTGGGCGGCGCGGTCGGCCGCGTGTCGGGGCGATCGATGGTGCCGTGGTGGGGCGCAGCGGCCGGCAGCGCGGCCCTTGTCGTCAGTAGCGTCGCGCTGATCATGCTCTCGGCCAATGCGACGGGCATGCGCGCGGGGCTGATCGGCTTCGGCGCGGGCGGCGCACTGCTTGCCGGATTGTTGATGGCCTTCTTCGCGCTACTGATCGGGCTGCCGGCGGGCCGGCGCGTCACAACGCCCCGCCTCGCGCTGCTCGGCCTGACCCGCCGACGCGGGCGTACGACCGCCGCGGTGGTCACGCTGGGCTGCGGGGTGTTCCTGGTCCTCGCCGTCGCCGGCTTCCACCTCAGCGCAAGCGACGACCCCGCCGACCGCGCCTCCGGCACCGGCGGGTTCGCGCTGCTCGTCGAGTCGACCCAGCCGATCCGCTACGACCTGAACACCCGGCTCGGACGCGACCACTACTTCTTCGATGAAGGCGATCTGCCCCCCGGCTCGGTCGTGCCCTTCCGCGTCAGCGGCGGCGACGACGCGAGCTGCCTCAACCTCAACCAGACGCAGGCGCCGCGCGTGCTGGGCGTAGACGCCGGGCTGCTCGATGTACGGTCTGCTTTCTCGTTCCAGCAGATCGCCTACAAAGCGAACGGTTGGGGCGTATTGAATGCCCCGGCTCCAAAGCAGCGCAACGCCGTCCCCGCCGTCGCCGATGCGAACACCGCGCAGTGGGCGCTCAAGCTCGCGGTCGGTGATACGCTGACGCTCGCGGACGAGACCGGCCAGCCGTTCACGATCGAGCTGGTCGGCACGATCGAGAACTCGGTCTTGCAGGGCAGCCTGATCATTGATGAGCGCGCGTTCGAGCGGCTGTACCCCTCCGTCTCGGGCCATCGCCTGCTCCTGGTTGACGCGGCCGACGGTGTGCAACGCGACGAGGTCGCGCTATTGCTTGAAGAAGTCCTGATCGACGAGGGCGTGACGATCACGCCGGCGGCGGTGCGCCTGGCCGAGTACAACCGGGTCCAGAACACCTACCTGACGATCTTCCAGGCGCTCGGCGGGCTCGGCGTCGTGCTCGGCGCGCTGGGCCTGGGCGTCATCGCGGCGCGCAACCTGCTCGAGCGGCGCAGCGAGTTCGCGCTCTATTCGGCGGTCGGCCTCGGGCGCGGGCGCATCGCACAGCTCGCGCTGCTGGAGCACGGCGTGATGCTTGTGGGCGGGCTGGGCGTGGGCGTGATCGCGGCGTGGGCGGCGACCCTGCACGCGGGCAAGGGCCTGGTCGGCTCGGGCCCGACCGCGCTGGCCACCGTGGCCGCTGTCGCCGCCGCGGGGCTGGTCGCGGTGGGCCTGGGGCTGCGGGCCGCGCGCTCGGGGCGGCTGACGGATGTGCTGCGAAACGAGTGAGGGGCTTGGGACGCCCCACGCGTTTGCTAAGCAGCAAACAGCCCTCCCCTATCCTGTTTTTGATAAAGGATTTATGGGTCCGATAAGCATTTTCAATAACCGATTTGGACAACGTTCGTGTATACTTCCTAGTAGTTAATGGAGGGCTTGTACACGCCATGATGCCACGATCTGATTTCCAACCGCCCCGGCCGAGCGCGATCTGTTTGCGACCGGCGGGCTGCCGCGTGCCGGCCTGGTCGGCCGCCGCGCTGTTGCTGCTGCTGATGCTGGCCGCCTGGTCGCCGCGGGTGCTGGCGCAGGGCGATGATGCGGCGGAGCAGGCGCCGCAGGTCACCCCGCCGACCTACGCCGTTGATTCGTTCGCGATCGGCTTTGACCGCGAGGTCGGGTCGGCGGGGGTCGAGGCCGACGACCTGCTCAACCAGCCGCTGCGCCTGTCGCAGGTCGAGGGCGTGTACACACGGCCGCAATCGGGCACGCCGATCATCGTCACCACGCTCGCGGAGCTGGCAAACGACGAGGCACAACAGTACGACGTCACCGCGCTGCGCGCGGTCATCGACGACCTGCTCGCGTACCTGAACGAAGACGAAAAGCTCGTCGGCATCGTCGTCGCGCCCGACCCGCGCGATATCGGCATCGACCTGGCCGACCGACGCGAGGGCCGGACGGACCTGCGGATCCTGATCCGCACGGCGTCGGTCGGGCGGGTGCGCACGCTCGCGTCGGGCGACCGCGTCGATCAGGCCGAGCGTGAGAATAACCCGTTGCACCAGCGCATCCGCGAGCGCTCGCCGCTGCAGCCCGGCGATGCGCCGCGCACCGGTTCGCTGATCGAGCGCGACCAACTCGACGCGTACCTGTACCGGCTCAACCGCCACCCCGGCCGGCGCGTGGACGCGGCGATCTCTGCGGGCCTGGAGGACGGCGAGGTCTCGCTGGACTACCTGGTCGCGGAGAACAAGCCCTGGTACGTCTACTTCCAGCTCTCCAACACCGGGACCGACTCCACCAACGAGCTGCGCGAGCGGTTCGGCTACGTCCACAACCAGCTGACGAACAACGACGACACGCTGACGATCGACTACACGACCGCGGGCTTTGATGACAGCCACGTCGTTACGATCGGCTACGACCGGCCGTTGGACGAGGGCTGGGAACTCAGGCTGAACGCGCTGTGGTCAGAGTTCACCGCGGACCAGGTCGGCTCGCCCCTGCCCTTCACCGGCGAAGACGCGTCGCTGGGCGCGGCGCTGGCCTACAACTTCTTTCAGCAGGATGCGTTGTTTCTCGACGCGGTCGGCGGGCTGGAGTACTACTTCACCTCGGCGAACAACCCCGTCGCGGTCCTCGAGGGCGAGGCCCACTTCCTGCTTGGCACGATCGGCGTCGAGCTCGAAAAGGTGACCGACCTCGCTCAGACGCGTGGCGAGCTGAAGCTGCGCGGCAGCCTGAACCAGGAGAGCAGCGCGGACCTCGCGACGCTCGGACGCACGTCGCCGGACACGCAGTGGATGGTGCTGCAGTACGGGCTGGTGACGTCGTTCTACCTCGAGCCGCTGCTGAACCGCGCGGCGTGGGAAGACATCAGCGACCCGAAGACCTCGACGCTGGCGCACGAGATCGCGCTGGGTGTGCGCGGGCAGTGGGCGCTGGCGGACGACCGGCTGGTGCCGACCTTCCAGGCCGTCGCCGGCGGGCTCTACACCGTCCGCGGGTACGACCAGTCCGAGGTCGCTGGCGACAGCTCGGTGATCCTCTCGGCGGAGTACCGCTTCCACGTGCCGCGCATCTTCGGCATCGAGGCGCCCCGGCGGACGGCGCTGTTCGACCGGCCGTTCCGCGTCGCGCCCGAGTCGGTCTACGGCCGGCCGGACTGGGACTTCGTGCTCAAGGCCTTTGTCGACTACGGCATCATCGACACGACCAACGAGCTGGCGTTCGAGACGGACGACACGCTGCTGAGCACGGGCCTGGGCTTCGAGATCGCGCTGAAGAACAACGTGAACTTCCGCGGCGAGTGGGGCTTTGCGCTGCAGGACGCGGGGGCGACGCAGGCCGGCGACAGCGAGTTCCATTTCTCGCTGACGCTGCTTTATTGATGAGAGAATCCCCTTCTGTGCGGCGTAAAAACTCGCACGTCGCGATTGATGGGGTAGGCTTGAGACAGATGGGTTTGCAGTACGAACACCCAGGAGGCACGCCATGAAAAACCCGACCACGACCGCCCTGCTCGCCGCCGCCCTCGCGCTGGGCGCAGGCAGCGCCGACGCCGGCCCGCAGCCGACCGCCGCGACCGACGGCGTAAGCTTCGAGAGCCCCGCCGCCGGCGTCACCAACATCACCGCGCCGGACAACGCGATCATCGACTACGCGAGCTTCAACATCGGCGCCGGCGAGACAGTCAACTTCATCCAGCCGGGCGCTTCGGCGCGCGTGCTCAACCGCATCCACAGCGCGACGCCGACACAGATCGACGGCACGATCACCGCCAACGGCATTTTGTACCTGGTCAACCCGTCGGGCGTAACGTTCGGGCCCGGCGCGGTGGTCGATGTGGCGGGCCTGTTCGCCGCGGCGGGGTCGCTGTCCAACGACGATTTCCTCAGCGGGGTCAACCGCTTCGACGGCCTGACCGGCGCGGTGCAGCAGCAAGGCACGGTGCGCGCGGACACGATCGCGGCGCTCGTCGGCCGAGAGGTGATCAACACCGGCACGGTCAGCGTGCCCGATGGCACCGCGATCCTCGCCTCGGGCAGCGAGGTCTTCATCGGCAGCCCGCTGGGCGGGGTCATGGTCCAGCTCGACATCACCCCGCGGACCGAGGAGGGCGGCGTCGCGCAGGACGGCACGGTCAACGCCGAGCAGGTCTCGCTCGCCGCGGGCGACATCTTCGCCCTGGCGATCACGATCGACCCGACCCGCCGGTCCGGGCCCAACGGCGGGGGCTTCACCATCGCCGAGGCCGACAGCGACGGCGACGGCGACATCGATATCGACGACCTCAACAACGCCTTCAGCAACGCCACCGGCCCGCTGCCCGCGGGTACCACCGCGCCCGACCGCGGCCAGCTGCTCGGCGATGTGGACGGCGACGGCGACACCGACGACGCGGACTTCGGCATCCTCTTCGCGCTCTACACCGGCCCGATCACCACCCCGCCGGTGGACCCGCCCGTCGCCGGCGACTTCGACCTGGCCGACGACATCACGCGGCTGCCCGAGGTGCTGACGCTGGTCAACCTGCCCGAAGCGGACCTGTCGGTCCTGCGCGACCAATTGGGCATCACGCCCCGCGCGGTCGTCGCACAGGAGCGCATCGAGAAGGTCCAGGCCCGCGCACTCTACAACGACCTGAGCCCGACCTTCGACCACTCGGCGAACCCGGACGGGTCGTACTCGGTCGCCAACTCGCGTCTGGATTCGGACGTCGTCCGTGAGGCGCTGCAGCTGTACAACGACCGCCTCGCCGTCGAGGGCCTCGCGCCTGCGGGCCGGACCGCGCAGATCAAGAGCGCTATGGACCAGGCGTTCAGCGAGTACGCAAGTCCTGGCGAGGGCTTTGACGCCGATCACTTCGTCGAATACATGCAGCGCGACCACCCCGCCCTGCTCGCGGATTTGGGCGCGCTCGAAGCGCTGCGCGAGATCACGCTCCGCATGGGCCTGAGCGAGCGCGAGAAGACCAACAGCGAGAGCGTCATCATCAACCGGGTCAAGCCCGCGGGCCTGACCTACGAGCAGATGAAGGCGACGCTCGAGTCCGCCGGGAGCTTTAGCCTCGCCGAGCAAGCGACAACCGACGCGGGGTGATCCGCCGCGTCGGCAGTTTAACTTAGTCGATTAATCGTTCGACTCAGTTCGCTTCCGCGAACGCGCCGTCGATCCCGCGCACATCGTCGCGCACGATCTGCTGGCCGAACGTCGCAAGACCGATCGAGTCCGCCGCGACCAGGCTGAAGGGCGGCGCGACGAACTGCGGGTCCGCCGACGCGATCGTGTTCAGCGACACGCCCGGCGTCGGCTCTTCCAGATGGCTCGCCTGCTGCGTCGAGCAGCCGACCGCGCCCAGCGCAAGCGCCAGAGCCCCGGCGGCGAATACGGTCTTCCTGATCTGCTTAAACACCTGCATCGTGTGACCTCCCGGCCGAGCCGGTGGGGTGAACTGCGTCCCCCCCTACATCGAACCGCCGGGCCCGCGACGATAGGCGCGCCGGCCGTTTCCGATAATCGGCCGACCGATCGCCCCGCCTGCAACGGTTGTAGGGGTGATAAGGCCCGCCTCGTACCCCGGCCCGTTTGTGCGCACCGCCCCGCACTTCGGCCCTTGGGTATGAGACACGCCACCGCCGCCGGAAGCGCCACCCCGCCGGTCCTGACCACGCAGCACACCAGGCCGAGCTGGCACAACCGTGCCGGCAGACCCGACCGCTCCGCCTGCTTCACCCTCACCGCCGCACAGCTCTGGCGGCTGATCCCTGATGACGCCTGGCGGTACAACTCTTCAACAACAGGGACAGCCCCTTTTTCTGAAAGGGGCTGTCCCCGTCATGACCGCAAACGCACCGTCCGGGGGCGGCACGAGCGCACCGCAACCCTCACCCTGTGCGCACACGAACTGTGGGTCCTGCACAAATGCGAGTGCCCCCATCCATTGCAGGGCGACTACCGCACCCCCAAGTCCAACGCGATGAAACCGCGCCACCCTTCCGGGGTCAACCCCAACCGCGGCGTCGGCTTCTCGATGCGCCGGAAGATCCTCGGCCTGCCCGCTGAGTGGGAAACGACCCTGACGATCGAGCGTATCCGCCAGCACGCCCGGCTCAGCCAGCATTTTTTGGTCTGCCCGGTGTGCGGCTCACCAGATCCAACACAAGCTGCCGGACCGGCAGAGCGTAGCCCCGCGGCTCAACCACAACGTTTGCCACGCAAACTTCCGGGGGGCCGGGTGACCAAGTTGTACCTGCCGCTGTGTACCGAGCAGGAATGGGAAGACGCCCAGCGGGCCCACCTCTGGCTGCGGACGTATAGCCATCCCAACCGCCCGCTATCGCCGGAAGCCGCGGCGCTGATCGAGCGCTACGCCGAGCTGTTCCCGGGCCGGCAACTGCGTTGCCGCCAGTGCCTGGGGCTGCGGTATGGGGAGGTGAAATCAAACAAAGCCGCCGACGGCATCGGCGGTCTTCTGGCTTAATATGAAACACGCGTTGTATGAAAAACCGCCGACGCCGTCGGCGGCTTTGACACTCACACGATCTCAACGATGCCGTGGTCGTCGCAGTGGTCGCCGTGCGGGTGGTGCAGGTGCGCTTTGCCGTCCGGGCCGATGACCAGGTAGTCGATGTGGTCGCCGTGCGGCACCGCCTCGTGCCCGCAGCCCGGGCCGTGGACGTGCCCATCGTCGTGGCACCCACAGCTGTGCGGGGCGCAGCCGTCGGGGTTGGTCTCCGAGACGGCGATCGCGTGCTCTTCGACGGTGCCGTCCTCGGCCTGGTGGTGCAGGTGCCCATCGTGCAGGTAATCGACGTGGCCGTTGTGCCTGATCGCGGTGTGCCCGCAGCCCTCGCCGTGCTGGTGCGGGTGGTCGTCGTGTGTGTCGGGCATAATGCAACTCCGTTAGGGTGTCCATTGACTATACCCAAGATCGGTGTTCATATCTCTAAGCACTTGAAAATTAATGACTAGCGCAATAATGAGTCATCAACATCAATAGGGGGTTTTGAAACAGGGAAGCATCGTAATTTGTTTGCCCACAGCGCTTGGGGTTGCGCTATTGAAAGGCGATATCCATCGAGTCTGAAAACAACTCTTGCCCTTTTCTGCTCCTGCTGCTGGAAGTCGGCGGGCTGATGCTTGCTATGAAAGCTTTAGTGTTGGTCAGAAACCAGCATTGTTCCATCCACCCATCGCCATCGGCCTGTCTTAGCGGGAAGCAGTGCCGCTGATTGTGGGGCACATGGGGGGCGCCCACGCCTTTCGTCTTGCGGGAATTAATTGGTCTTCTTGACGATGCTGAACGATTCGCTTTCGTGAACGATGTTGCCACCCGTCTCCCTGATCCGCAGCCTCGCTCTGTCGGTGTTGACATCGGGCACTTCCCACCCGCCGATATAGTCATTGCCAACTTTAACAAGATAAGACTTCTTATTATTAAGCCCTTCCGCAAGCACTATCCAGTTTTTACCGTCCAAGGTGTATTCTAAATCGACTTTCGGAATATCACCCACACTGATCCAGGTCATCCCAAACCTAGACCCCGCGGCCACGCGCATGCCGGGCGACGGGCGGTTGATGTACAGCGATTTTTCTTGAACGATCATGAAAGGCCCGTTTTGAGCCATGGTGTCGCCGTCGGTCTCTTTGATCCGTATATGAGCGTTGTGGGTGGGTGTGTCGGGAACCTCCCACAGGTAGTGCTCTTTGTTGTCTACCCCGCTGGCGATTGCGACCCAGTCCGTGCCGTTGGAAGAGTACTCGATGTCTACCTTTTCGACGGCGCCCGTACTTCTCCAACCGATGTAGCGCTGCGTGCCGATCAGGTAGGTGCAGCCTTTGTAAGGCGAGGTGATGCGCAGAGACGCTTCAGCAGGCTCGGGCCCGAAGGTTAGTTCTCCGATACCGATACCGGACTCCGCATTGCCGTTGTAGACCACATAAATTTTGCCGTCGATATCCTCGAACACGTCGGGGTCCCGAAACTGGTTTCCGTTGTTCGCGCCCCCGCTGGCAGAGGCTTGAAAAGGTTTTTCGACACCTTCCCAAACGAGCTGGGGTTTCATGAGCACCCGCTCCACATCACTAACCCGCTTCCAGTTCTTCGGATCCAGACGCTCCTCCTCGGTGAGGCCTTCGAGGTCCAGGATCACGTAGACGATGGACTCCGGCATATCCCGGCGGCATGTATAGAAGACGAAGATCTTGTCCCGGTCCAGCTCGTTGCTGTGGTAGACCCCGAAATGCCGGGGTCCGTGATTGTGCTGCCTCACGATTTGTTTTGTTTCCGCCGGGACCAGCTCAGGCGCCTTAACCGTGCCTGTAAGCGGGTTGACGTCCGACCAAGACGGGTAGTGCTCCCACCAGTAAGGCTTCTTATTCGGCTCATCAGGATCAATGGGCACGGGGTCTCCCGGCCAGCTTGGGTTCCAGTAGCCGCCTTCGTCATCGGCGTTGGCGTGGGAAGCGGCCTCGCCGGCGCTGGTAAAGATCGGTGCCGCGTAGAGCCCCCCGCCATTTACAAAACTGAACATCCGGCTGACTATCTGTCCTCTTGCTTCGCCCTCGACTTCGAAATACCGGGCGTACCACTGGCTGATCAAGACTTGGCGCACGCCGTGCCCTTGTTCGCCGCCGATCGAGACGGGGTTGAAGTTCAGGCCGTACTTAGATGTAGCGACCATCTGATAACCGTTCTTCCATCTCGTGTTCCCGACATGGAAATACATTATGACCCGTTTGTTGATGTCGTCCGCGATCACATCGACGTAGTGCGATTTGTCGGTCAGGGAAAACCCCTCGGCCAAGAAGGTTTCTTCCTTCTTGGGGATGTTCATCACCCCTTCACGCGGTGTCTGTGCCCCCGAGTAGTCCGCCTCGGTTCCCCAGGCCCGGTCCGGGCTGTCTTTGTGATTGAAGCGGCGCCACACACCGGTTAAAGAATCCGACCAGGCCATGGAAATGACTTCGCCGGTGTGCGCGGACCAATACAGGTAATATTTGGCGTCCGGGTGGGTTTTTTCGCTATCGGGGACCCACTGCGGGATGCGGAACAACGTCGCCCCGCATTTATTATTCGTCGGCGAGAAGAGCGGGTCCGGCTCCATGCCGCTGTCGAGGGGGTGCCCCGGGGGCCTGGCGTCGATACGCGTGAGCGTGACGGTCTGAGCGTCTACCGCTGCCGGACCCGCGAAGCACGCCGCGAGCAGCAGCGCAAGCTGCAGACTAGGCCTGATCGTATTGAACCGACTCAAGCCGTATCTGGCCCGCCAGAGAGGTATCCCGCCCATCACTTAAACCTCCTGTTTCTTCCGCCGGTTTGTCACGACCCATTCCCGCCGCCGGGGCCGCGTGCCCCGTTACAGCAGTTGATATAAAGAGTGGCAAGGCTGGTTTGCCTTACATCCTTCCCGGTATTTTCACCGGTACTGCCCCCGAGGCAATCACCCGGCGCCCACCGCGGCACTTGGCTTTGTAGAGCGGCACGGATCGGGGTGGAAGCTTGACTCCGGGATCGGTCCCTTATTGCAGGCATCCGGGGGTTCGCCGCACTGATCCCCGGGCGCCCGGTTCCGTGCACTTTGGTAGCTCGGCGTAAGACACTGCTTATGCGCATGCGAAAACCCCGCCTGTTGGCGGGGCTTGTCGTTGATCTTGGGTTGATCGGAATGGTCCCGTTTCCGGGGCTTCCGGGGGCGGATCCCTGACAAGTGAACAGTTGGTGTTTTGACGGCATGTTGCCATGCCGCTATCCGGTTGTCTTGCGACGCCCGGGCGAGGGTGTGTTGACGTTCGTCATGCGGATCGCTCCGCTGCCAGCGGCGTGCTGACACTTATCGATGACGTCTACGTATATCCCGTAGAAAGGAGGTGATCCAGCCGCAGGTTCCCCTACGGCTACCTTGTTACGACTTCGTCCCAGTCACCGAGCTCACCGTAGGGACCACTGAATCGTGGCCACTTCGGGTGCTCCCGGCTCCCATGACGTGACGGGCGGTGTGTACAAGGCTCAGGAACTTATTCACCGCGTCGTAGCTGATACGCGATTACTAGCGATTCCAACTTCATGTAGTCGAGTTGCAGACTACAATCCGAACTGGGGCACGGTTTGTGCGATTTGCTCCACGTCGCCGCTTTGCGTCGCTCTGTCCGTACCATTGTAGCACGTGTGCAGCCCAGGGCATAAAGGCCATGAGGACTTGACGTCATCCCCACCTTCCTCCGGCTTGACGCCGGCAGTCTCCCTAGAGTCCCCGACATGACTCGCTGGCAACTAG
>JANQKT010000256.1 GCA_028280965.1 Phycisphaeraceae bacterium | reverse complement strand
GTCGTCGGGAGTGAGCACGCCGAGTTCGGGCAGGTCGCGCGCACGGTGGTGCTCGATCGTGATCCCCTCGTCCCCGCGGTGCACGACCATCAGACGGGCGCTGTCGCGCGGCTCGGCCGGCCGGGTCGCGATCCGCTCGTCGGGCAGGTCGTAGTCGAGGGCATCGGTTCGCATGGGGCGGACATGGTAGGTCCGGGGCCCGGCGGGTGTTGCGGCGGGGCAACATCCGGCGCGACCGTGCGGGCAGTAATTACCATAAATACATAAAAAATAATAGATTATGAGTTAATTGAGGCTTGCTGAAACCGCGTGATTGACTTGGATCATGCGTGTTCCGCCGGTGGGCAATCTGACCGTCGCATTGATCCGCCAGGCGCGGTTTGAGACGGTGTCTGACCTGATTCGTCAGCCGCATGCCGTCGATCGGTGCGTGTTTGAGACGCAGGGCTATCGCGGTCACACCAGTCGTATAATTGACGACCGGGTCCGGCTGAGTGATGAAGCCTACGCGTTCGACGATGGGTCGTGTGCGCTGTCTGGTGTTAAGCAATCACAAGCGCGCGATGATCCACCGCAGGGCAGCGTGCTCGAATCGCCGCGTCCAGCCGAGCCATCGGCCAAGACGATCACACCGGTCGTGGGTTCGCCTGCGCTTGCGGGTCTGGGTGTTTCGCTGATCGTGCCGGGCACACTGCTCGATGTGGTCGCCTGAGCCGGCGCTGTATCTTGTCGGGGTGGCTAAGACGCGAAGACGCACAACCCGACACCCCCGGCGGAAAAAGCGGGCCAGAGCACGCGGCACACTCGATCCGTTCGCGCTCCGCAGGCGGCTGAGCAAACGCCGGCTCGCCAGCCTAACCCTTGCTTGTCTCATCATCCTCGCGATCGCGCTGCTGGATCACGCCGCGGGCGTGCTGCCGGTCGGTGACGATTGGCACCGTTATCACGACCGGTCGTTCGAGGTTGCGCGCGTGATCGATGGCGACACGATCGTGCTGCGCGTGCCCGACGGCGACAGCGCGACCACCACCGTCCGGCTCTGGGGCGTCGATACGCCGGAACTGGCCAAGCCGGGCACGGAACGACCGGCCGAGCCCTTCGCCGAGGCGGCCACGGCTTTCACCCGCGAGCTTGTGCAGGGCAGTCGGGTCAGACTCGAGCTCCAAGATCACCGTCTACGCGGGCGTTATGGGAGGCTGCTGGCGTACGTCGTGCTGGCGGACGGTTCGGTGCTCAACGCCGAGCTGATCGAGCACGGCCTGTCAAAGCATGATGACCGCTGGGGCCACGATCGGTCGGCGGATTATGCCGAGCTGGAACGCCGGGCGCGTGCGGAAAAGCGTGGCTTATGGTCGGATTGAGCGCACCAAGCCGATGAGCGTGGCATCTGGGGCCTTCGGGCCCTACACTTGAGTACGGTTTTCCTGCGTGAATCGGAGAACAGTCGACATGGGATTCGGCCGATCATCCCGGTATGACCGCCCGGTGGACGCCCGCCGACGGGCGATCGCGGAGACCAGCGCCTTCTTGAGTTGGGCGCTGTCAACCGACCAGCCGCTGCCCCGCATCCCACGCCGCCGGGTGGACCGCGGCGGCTTTTCGGACATGCTCCGTCGACCGATGGCCGGTAAGATCATCCTCAACTGGTGGGCCCAGGCCCTGGACCGGATCCGCGACACCTGATTCCAACCGGCTCCGATCTTCGGCCGATCCTCTTTCGTACAAGCCCGGGACCAGACTGACGACAAGGTTGAACATGGACCTGAAAGCGACCATTGCCGGCGGATACCGCAACCGCCTGATCCTCATCGCCCTGGGCACGCTGTTTTATTCGGCCTGGTGTATTTACGATGCGACGATCGGCTACCCCAAGAAGCAGGATATCCACGAGAAGTATCAGGATGTCCAGCAAGAGAACCCCAGCGACTGGCAGGAGAAGTGGGCGGAGCAGGTCAAGGAACACGGCTATCCGCAGCAGCCCGACCCGGTCAGCACCTGGAACATCAATACCCAGTGGATCCAGTTCGCCATCGTCTTTCCGATCGGCGCGTACTGCCTGTTTTCCGTGGTCCGGTGGTCCAGGCGCTTTGTCGCTGCCGACGACAATACGCTTTACAGCCACGGCGGCGTCGAGGTGCCGTTCGACCAGATCGCCCGGATCGATGCGTCCCGCTGGGGGAACAAGGGCATCGCACGCGTCTACTACGAGAACGGGGCCGGCGAGCAGATGGTGCTGATCGATGACTGGAAGTACGACCGCGAGCCGAGCGATCTGATCTTCTCACGCATCCGCGACAACGTAGACGCCGACATCATCGAAGGGCTGGATGATTCAGGTGATGCGGGCAGCGAAACAGAATCGGTTTGATTGAACGAAACACACCTATAAAAACAAGCCCACGCTGTGACGGCGTGGGCTTTGTCTTTATGTTGTAGCTCGGTTATTCAATCACCGCACGAGTCGGGGCCCGGAAGAAGTGGTGCCCGCGACGTTGCCGGAGCTGGACCGCCGTCTGCGGGGCTGGCTCTTGTAGCCCGCGCTCTCGTCCGCGCGGTCGGCGCTACTGCGCGAAGAACGCCGGGTGGGCGTCGAATCTCCGACGGACACACCGATCTGCTCGTGCACGAAGTCGGGCGCCTTGACGATCAGCATGCCGCGGTAGTAACGGATCGAGGCGTACTCCCCGCCGTTCTCCAGCCAGATGTCCGGCTCGATGCTGTTGCGGATGACATCCGCGATGTCCTCTGCCTTCTCCGCCTTGCTGCGGCGAGGCTCATCGTTATCTTCGTCATCGTTGTCGAAGAGCCCGCCGCCGCCGCTCCCACCGCCGCCGGTCCCGTTGCTGCCGCCGGAGTTGGTGTTCTGTAGCGCGTCGTTGAGGTCGAAGCCCGGCGCGTTGTCGAAGTTAGGGATTTCCATCAGCAGGTCGCCGATGAAGTACAGCTTCGTCGTCGATTGGCGGAGCGCGTCGCGCTTGGTCATCACGCGCACGTACCACTGCTCGATATCCAGGATCAGCTCGTCGTCACCGATCGGGTTGGGGTGCAGCTGCTGGACGATCAGCCTGAGCACCTGCTCGGCCGGGACCTTCTTGAGTGACAGCGTCACCGGCGACTCGGGGTCGATGCCCTCGGCCTCCAGCGCCGACCAGTTCACGACCAGCGGCACGCCGGTCTGCGACGACCAGACCTCCAGCGCCAGCCGGCCGGGCATCGCGTCGTAGTCCACGTTCGTCAGCGTCTTGCGCATCAGCTGCCTCGGCGTCGCGCGGACCTCTTCGCCCGTCTGCGCGTTGGTGTAGACCGTGTTGTTGTTGTTGTCCACCGCCGAAGAAAGGGTCGCGGTCAGCTGGTTGACCCGGTCGGCACGTGACTGGCCCATCGCGGGCAGGCCGACTAAACCAACAAGCGAGAGCGTTGCAAGAGCGGGCAGGTATTTCAAAGCGGTCCCTTTCACATGGGTTGAGGCGGGGGCGGCCGACCACACACACCGGCCACTCAAGCATCATATCGGCCGGTTTGCCTGCGGATCAAGGGATTTCTGTGCGCTTTAAGATAAAAGTTTGTGAGGGTATGCCAATTGAATTAGCTCGGGGTGTGGCCTGTAGAACAGGCGGATTACCCAATCACCTCACGCGCCCTTGCTCTGCAGGTCAGGCGGGTCTTCGGCGAAGGCGCGGAGCCGGGGCAGCAAGAGTTCTTGCGAGAGGATCTTGATGCACGCGGCGATCGGCACCGCCAATACGACGCCGAGGATGCCCAGCAGCGCCCCGCCTGCGAGGACGACCAGCAGCACGGTCAACGCGTCCATGCCCGTCGCCTTGCCCTGCACCAGCGGCTCGATGACCCAGCCGTCGAGCGACTGGGCGATGACGTAGACGATGGTGGGCCAGACGCACGCCCAGACGATCGCCATGGTCCCGCCGTTGGCCTTGTCCACGACGGTGAGGATGACCGCCAGCGGCCAGGAGAGGATCGCGGCGTAGGGCAGCAGGTTCAGCACCCCACCGAGCACACCCAGCAAGAGCCAGTACGGCACGCCGGCGATCCACCAGCCGATGCACAAGACGACCATAACCGCCAGGGACTGGATCAGCCGACCGCGCACGATCGCCGAGACCGTGTCGTCCATCATGCCCAGGATGCGGAACGCCTCGCCGCGGTACGGCTTGGGCACGAACTGGGCGAACCATTGCTTGAGTCCATCGAGTTTCCAGGTGAAGACGAAGAAGCAGAAGGCGGTCACCAGCACAAAGATCGCGCCCGAGGCGGCGAAGCTCAGGCCCGCGAAGATCAGCCCCGCGCCGACGCCCAGCGCCTTGGTCGCCGCGTCCGCGTCCAGCTGCGTCCAGTCCAGCTGCTCGATGAACGTCTGCACGCGCGCCTCGGCGTCCGCCGTGTCACTGCCCACCCAGCCCAGCACGGTCTCGGTGTACTCCGGCGCGCGATCGATCAGCCGCTCGCTCTGCTGCACCGCGCTGCCGACCAAGAGCAGGCCCGCGACCAGCAGCACCAGCGCAACCGCGCTCAAGAGCAGCCCCGCGGTCACCGGCCGCTTGATCTTGTGCCGCCGTTCGGCCCAGGCCACCAGCGGATTAAACACGTACGCCAGCCCCAGCCCCAGCAGCACCGGCGTCAGCACCGGGCTGAGCTTGCTCAGCAGGTAGTACGCGGGCGGGACCACAAACGACAAAAACAGGAAGATGACCAGCGTCCCCAGCACCCACTGGAACCACAGCCGCTGCCAGACATAACGGGCCTTGCCCGCCGGCTTGGGTTTGTCCGGCGATTCGTCGGGTGTTGTGCCATCGTTCGATTCGGTCATGCCGGGCCCCTAGCGCGAAAGGCGGGATAGACACCCGATACTCTCGCAGCAAGCGGGGCGGATGACAAATCGTGGTAGGGGCTAGGCCCTAGGCACTAGACCCTAACTCAGTCTTTCTTCCCCAGCATCAGCGCCGGCTCGAAGGCGCTGGCGAAGTCGAAGACGTTATTGAAGTCGTGGATCGAGTCGTCGTCGGTCTTGCGCATCAGCCCGCCGTCCACCATGGCGAAGACGATCTCGCCGAAGTCCCGGCAGGTGTTGATCGACCACCGCCTGAGCACCGTGCGGGCCAGCAGGCCGTACTCCTTGATCGCAAAATCGCGCAGGCCCTGACACAGGTCCTGACCGCTGACGTGTCGGGACGACTCGATATCGTCGGCGTCGAAGTAGGCATCATCGTCCAACTCGCCGTGCAGGCGGGTGACGGTGAAGTCCAGGCCGCGCTGGACGAACAGGAACGCGTCCAGCGGGTACCGCGTCGTTTTCGCAACAACAGCAAGATCGTGGTCGATCGACATGAGACAGTTCACTCCGACAAGACCGAGGCGGGTTCGGCAGCGAAACCCGCCCGCGAATTGAAGTATAGCCGTTGGATCGGGCGCGCGCCTAGGGGGATTTGCGGATCATCAACAGGCCATGCAGACGCTACACTCCCCTGATGCCCCTTTCGCCCCAGCCCGCCGGGGATGTTGACGCCGCGGCCCTGCACCGCCGCCGCGAGCGGGTGTTCCTCGTGCTCGCGGGCCTGTTCCTGGGCACGCTGGCGATGCTCAACATCCTGGGGATCAGCCGGTTCATCGTGCTGGCGAGTATGGGCGGCGAGGCCGGCTTGCAGTGGGGCAGGTGGGGCGAGGTCAGCTTCGCGCTCGCCGTCGGCGTGCTGCCGTACCCGCTGACCTTCCTCTGCACCGACCTCATCTCCGAGTTCTACGGCCGACGCCGGGCGAACTTCGTCGTCTGGGTCGGGCTGATCCTCAACCTCTGGGTCATCTTCATCCTCTGGCTGGGCGGGGTGTTGCCCATGCAGGCGGACATGGTCAGCTACGGCGTCGATCCCGCGGGCAACGAGGTGCTCGCCCCGGCCACACCCGAACCGGTCTACAACGACGCGGGTGAGTTTGTCCGCTTCAATGAGGACTGGACTTTTTACCGCGTTCAGCAGCTCGCCTTCGGCGCCGTCGCCGCGTCGATGCTCGCGTACCTTTTCGCGCAGTTTGTCGATGTCCAGCTCTTCCACTTCTGGAAGCGCAAGACGCGTGGCAAGCACCTGTGGCTGCGCAACAACGGCTCGACCCTGGTCAGCCAGCTCGTGGACACGACCGCGGTGATCCTGATCACGCATTTCTATGCCAAAGCGCTGCCGATTAACGCCGATCAGTCACTCTGGCCGCAGCTGCTGCTGTTCATCGCGACCGGGTACGTGTTCAAGTTCCTGGTCGCGCTGCTGGACACACCGCTGATCTATGTGGCGGTCGCGATGTTAAAGAAATACCTGCAGCTCGATCCGGTCTCCGAGCACGAGGCGGATGTTGAAGAGCTGTCTCTGTACGCCGAACAGGACTGACGCGTGACTGCTTCATCCGACAAGGCCGAGCTCCGCAAGCGCTACCGCGCATTGCGTGACGCGATCCCCGCCGACGCGCGGGCCCAGCGGTCCAGCGCGATCGCCCGGCTGCTGCTGACCGTCGAGCGCTTCGAGCACGCCGGCAGCGTGTTTATCTACGTCTCAGCGGGCAGCGAGGTCGTCACCCACGGTTTGATCGGCGCCTGCCTGGCCGCGGGCAAGACGGTTGTCGTCCCACGCGTCGCGGTTGAGCCCGATGCCATGCACGCGGTCGTGATCCGCTCGGCCGACGATCTTGCGCCGGGTCGTTTCGGCATCCCCGAGCCAACGACACACGACCCGTTCGACGCGACGCCCGACATCACGCTCGTCCCCGGCCTCGCATTCACACGCACCGGCCAACGCCTGGGCATGGGCGGCGGCTACTACGACCGCTACCTCGTCCAGCACCCGGCGACGTACAAAATCGGTCTGTGTTTTGAGGAGCAGCTGGCCGAAGTACTGCCAGCAGATGCCCATGATGTCGGCATGGATGAAGTGCTGGCGGCATAACGATAGGTATGAAGCGCCGCGGCTTGCCGCTTTCACTGTCGCAACACAGGCATGGCAAACCGCGGCGTTTCATGATTATGGGTTGATGCCGGTCAGAACGACGAGCCCATGTCCGCGTTGCTGGCCTTGACCTCGTTCTTCTTGAACGTCGAGGTCTCGCCCAGGTGCGTGATCAGATTCGCGTAGGCTTTTCGACTCAGTTCACCTTCCGCCGGCATCGGCAACGCGATCGGCGTGTTCTTCAACCCCGACATCAGCATCGCATTTCCCAGTTCCAAACCAAGCAGACCCTCCGGGGCCGGCGTGAGCAGGGCGGGCTGGCCCGCGCCCGATCGGATCGTGTCGATCACGTTCTGCACGATCCGCTGGTGGTTCGGCCGTTTGTCCCCATCAGCAGGCGCGATGACCAGCTTGTCGGCCGGCACTTCGGCAAATCGCTCCGGGCATTCTTTAGTAAATACATCCACCGGCCGGTGCGTGCGGTAGTAGGTGATCGTGTGCGCATCGTCGCCGGGCATCTGGTCCGCGACGACCGTCCCGTTGTTGCCCACGATCTCCAGCCGGTTGATCCCCGGCGTCTGGCCGGTCGAGGTCACGAACGTCCCCGATGCGCCGTTAGGCCACTGCAAAATTGCGGTGACATCGTCCTCGACCTCGATGTGGTGGTGTTTGCCCAGCTCGGCGAGCGCGGTGACTTTGGATGGCTGCCCGACAAACCAGCACAAGAGATCGAGGTTGTGCGGGCACTGGTTGAGCAGCACGCCGCCGCCCTCGCCCTTCCAGGTCGCGCGCCAGCCGCCGGCGTCGTAGTAGGTCTGGGTGCGGAACCAGTCGGTGATCGTCCAGCTCACGCGCATGACCTCGCCGATGCTGCCGTCGGCGCACAGGCGCTTGACCGCCTGCCACTGCGCGAAGGTCCGCTGCTGGAACATGCCGGCGAAGACAAGGTCCTGCTTCTGCTTACGCGCCTGTTCGAACGCGTCGATGGTCGCCTGCCCGTCGTGCGCGGTCACGGCCAGGGGTTTTTCGGTGATGACGTGGATGCCGTGCTCAAACGCCCGCTGGGCGAAGACCGGGTGCGTGAAGTGCGGCGTGGCGATGAGGATCAGGTCCACCTCGCCCGAGTCGATGAGCGCTTCGGCGGTACCGAAGGCCCTGCAGCCGTGCTTCTCGGCCGACTCCTTTGCGGCGTCGGTGTTGCGGTCGGTGCAGGCGGCGTAGGCCAGGCCGTCCACATCCTCGAAGTAGGATTCGTGGAAGCGGGCCATCGCGCCGCCGCAGCCGATCAGTCCGAGTCTTACGGTTTGCATGGTGCGATTCTACTTGGTTTGGATTGAGGCGCGTTGCCCACCGGGGCGTCGGTTGCTACGCTGATCGGTCGGTCGATCGGCGATCCCGCAGGCGTCGATCCGAAACCGCGCAACCCCGCCAACGCCACACGAGCCGTGCGATGTTCCAGTCTGTCCAGCCCGCCCCGCCCGATGCGATCCTCGGTTTGAGCGAGGCGTTCAAGGCCGACCCGCGCCCCGACAAGATCAACCTCTCGGTGGGCGTCTACAAGGACGAGCAGGGCCAGACCCCGACCCTCGCCGCGGTGCGGGAGGCGGAGCGTTGGCTGCTCGACAATGAACCGACGAAGGCTTACCTGGGCATCGACGGCTCGCCGGGGTATGGCGCGCACACGCGTCGTTTGTTGTTCGGTGCGGGGAGCGGCCTGATCGACAACGGCCGGGCGGTGACCTTCCAGTGCCCCGGCGGGACCGGCGCGCTACGCGTCGCGGGCGACTACCTGACACAGAATCACGCGGGCTGCACGCTCTGGCTCAGCGACCCGACCTGGGCCAACCACCGCGCGATCTTTGACGCCGCAGGTCTAACAACCGCTACCTATCCTTACTTGGATACCGACACGAACGCGCTCGCCTTTGATGCGATGCTGGCCGGGCTCGACGCTATCAAACCCGGCGATGTCGTCTTGCTGCACGGCTGTTGCCACAACCCGACGGGTGTTGATCCGAGCACCGAACAATGGACGCAGGCTGCGGCGTTGCTGAAGGCCAAGGGCGCCGTGCCGTTGGTTGATTTTGCCTATCAGGGCTTTGCACAGGATGTTGATGCAGACGCGGCGGGGCTGCGGGGCGTACTTAAAGTCTGCGACGAGGTATTGATCTGCTCAAGCTATTCCAAGAACTTCGGCCTGTACCGCGAGCGGGTGGGCGCATTAACGGTGGTCTGCGCGACTGCTGAGCAGGCGTCGGCCGTGCAGAGCAATATCAAAGCCGCCGTCCGCCGAAACTACTCGAACCCGCCCGCGCACGGCGGGCTGGTCGTCGAGCACATCCTCGGCGATGCGTCCCTCACCGAGCAATGGCTCGACGAGTTGTCACAGATGCGTAGCCGGATCAACGGCATGCGCACCGCCCTGCGCGAAGGGCTTGATCGGCGCGGCGTCCAACTCAACCCCAGCGGCAACGGCTTCATC
>JANQKT010000243.1 GCA_028280965.1 Phycisphaeraceae bacterium | reverse complement strand
GATGGTGTCTACGCCGAGACGATGCAACAGCGGGTTATCCCGGCGCTCGAGCGCTTCGGGCCCGATGCGCTGCTGGTCTCCGCCGGCTTCGACGCGGCCTCGGCCGACCCGCTCGCGCAGATGGAGGTCTCGACCGAGGGCTTTCGCATGGTCGCCCAGGCGCTGCGCGGCTTCGCCGACGACCGGCTCGACGGCCGGCTGCTGACCCTGCTCGAAGGCGGCTACGACCTGCGGGCGCTCAGCGAAGGCGTTGGGGTCTATCTTGAGACGATGTTGGATTGATCCGGCATGACTTGGTTAGCCGTCGCCTGCAAGGCGACGCGGCGGATGGGCGTTCGGACCATGCTGCGCATGGCGCGTCGCCTTGCAGGCGACGACTAACACAACCGCGGTTTCGATCACCGGGAATTTGCCTACAATCCCCGCGTGTTTGATCCCAACAACGACAACGGTGACACGCCCTGGTTCGGCGACGGGCTGAGCTTCAACTGTACCCAGTGCGGCAACTGCTGCACCGGCCCCAGCGGCTACGTGTGGTTCAGCGACGAAGAAGCGCAGGCCATGGCCGACCATGTGGGCATGGATGTGCGGTCGTTTCATCAGCGTTACGCCCGCCGGGCGATGGGGCGGTGGACGCTGGAAGAAGTCAGGAACGGGCGGGGCTACGACTGCGTCTTCCTGCAGGAAAACGACGAAGGCAAACGCGTCTGTTCGATCTACCCGGTCCGCCCGACGCAGTGCAGGACCTGGCCGTTCTGGCCGAGCAATGTGAGGTCCCGCGCGGACTGGGAGGCGTCGGCCAAGAGCTGCCCGGGCATGCGCGTCCCAGACGCCCGCGGCGAGCACTTCGTGCCGATCGAGCAGGTCCGCGTGATCATGGCGGAGAATCCCGAGCATCTGTAGTGAATCGGGAGCAGGCAGCAGGGAGTCGTGTGGCACCCAAGCCATGAGCAAGCAGCAGAACAATGATTGGTTGATCTGGCAAGACGCGGTGCAGCGTGATGTGATCGATCGCGCGATCCGGTCGTTGTACGCCGCCCTCGACGCCGCGGTCGCTGAGCGTTCGCCGGTCTGCAATACATCCGGCCGGTGCTGTCGGTTCGAGGAATTCGGTCATCGGCTGTACGTGACCGGGCTCGAGATCGCGTGGTTCTTGCAGGCACTCGGGAGCCGGGAGTCGGGAGTCGGCCACCAAGGCGGGTCTTCCGGCTTGCCGCTTCAACAACTCGTCACAGGCCGCGAGCCTCAGGCCTCAAGCCCAATCCCCAACTGCCTCTACCAGGTCGACGGCCTGTGCAGCACACACACGATCCGCCCGCTCGGCTGCCGGGTGTTCTTTTGCGAAGCAGGCACCGAGGCCTGGCAGCAGGACACGACCGAGCGGTTTCTGGATCGGCTCAAGCAGCTGCACGCCGAGCACGGGCTGCCGTATGTGTATATGGAATGGCGCACGGGGCTGGTGGAGGCGCGGCGGGCGTTGGGATGATTCGCGGGATGCTGCGCGTTACCCGCTAAACGTCGATGAGATCGAGCAGCTGCCCGGGTTCATCAATGATCGCGTCCGCGCCGTTGGCTTGGAGTTCGTCAGCGGTGCGGAACCCCCATGACACGCCGACGGTGAACATCCCCGCCGATTTGCCGGTCTGCATGTCAACGGCCGTGTCACCGACATAGAGCCAACGCTCGGCCGGGACGCTGAGCGTTTGGATCGCCTCGATCGCGGCGTGCGGGTCGGGCTTGGGCGCGGTGCCGGGCCGGTGCCCGCGGACCCAGGCCCACGGCGTGTCGGGGAAGAAGTGGGGGACCATCTCGCATGCCGCCGCGTCGGGCTTGTTGCTCAAGACGCCGGGTTGTACGCCTCGTTGATTGAGCCTGGCGAGCATGGCCGTGACCCCCGGGAACGGCCGGGTCGTGTCCAGGCGGTGCTCGGCGTAGTAGGCCAGATGGGTGGCGACCGCCTCATCGAGCAGGTGCAGGTGACCGGGCCCGAGCGCATCGACGAACAGCTGCCGCACCCCCTGGCCGAGGAAGCGGTTGTACGCCTCGCGCGGGTGCGTCGGCCGGCCGAGCGTCGCTAGCGCGTGGTTGGCCGAATTGCTCAGGTCCGTCAGCGTGTCCAGCAGCGTGCCATCAAGATCAAAAAGGGCGGCGTCGAATCGCATGGCGGGAGTTTAGACGTGTCCGGCCGAGCCCGCTTCGGTAGGCGGGTGCTGCTCCGGTTGTTGTACGCACGGCTTCGCCCCGCGTTGCAGCCACACCCGGCCCGGCGTATCGTGTTGCCGGAGCGAATACGCGGGGATCACGCGCATGACTCAGACAACGTACCCGCCGATGGACGACGCCCAGCGCTCAGCGGTCGCGTCGACACTCGGGGCGATCCCCTCGGGCCGGTACATCCTGACCGCCGCGCACGAAGACCGCCGGCTGGGCGTGCTGGTCGGCTGGGTGCAGCAGGCGTGCTTCGAGCCGCCGATGGTCTCGATCAGCATCCAGAAGGGCACGCCGATCATGCCGCTGATCAGCGAGTCGCGCCAGTTCGCGTTGTGCCAGCTCGGCGTCGACGACCGCATGCTCATCCGCAAGTTCGGCGGGCAGGTGGACCTCGGCGACGACCCGTTCCTCGGCCAGCAGCTCGTCAAGCCGCTGATGCCCAAGCTGCCGATCCTCGCCGCCGCGCGCTCTTACATGGAGTGCGAGCTGGTCTGCCACATGGACGTCGAGGGCGACCACGACCTGTTCGTTGGCGCCGTCCGCAACGCGGGATTCCAGCCGCCCTTCGAGCCCGCCGTGCACCTGCGCGAGAACGGGTTGGAGTACTGACCGGTTTACCCGTTAGCCGTCCCGTGAAACGCGACGCGATGGGCGCAGGCCACATCAAGAATGCCCTCACGCCACGCGCCGCCTCGCAGGCGGCGGCTAACGTACAATTGTTGTATGTCTACCGATACGACACCCACCGTCCCCGTCAGCATCGACGACCCGATCAACAGACAGATCCTCGAGGTCAGCGAGGACCGCATCGCGGGGTTCACACGCACGCCCCTGGAAGATATCGCCGAACAGTCCGGCGTTGACCTGGACACCGTCATCCAGCGGATCCGCGCGATGCTCGAGGCCGGCACAATCCGCCGGGTCCGGCAGACGATGCTGAGTACCTCGCTCGCGCCGGGCGCGCTGATCGCCTGGAAGGTCCCGCCGAAAAAGCTGCTCGACGCGTTCGACTACATGTTCAAGGAGGACCCTTTCTCCGGCCACGTCGTTCTGCGCACGACCGACAAGGAAACGCGCGGCAGCGACTACAAGCTCTGGACCACGCTCAAGGTGCCGACCGGCTTTAGCATGGACAGGCACTGCGAGCTTCTGATGGAGAAGACCGGGGCCGAGCGCTACAAGCTGCTGCCCGCCAAGCGGCTGTTCATGCTCGGCGTCGGGCATGTGCGGCGCAGAGGGTTAGAACCCGGATCGAGAACCGATGAGCCGGGGCGTGTGCTGGATACGGCCGTTGTTGATTTAATGGATCACGAGTGGCAGGTCCTGATGGCGCTCAAGCGCGAGTTCGAGCCCGCCGAGCTGACGCCGAACCTCTGGCGGGCCCGCGCGGACCAAGCGGGCGTGAGCTTCGAGGATTTCTGTACGACCGCCGAGTCGCTGGCCGAGCGCAAGCTCGTCGGCCGGTTCTCGACCTTCCTCGAACACGTCAAGGCTCATCAGGACGGCCAACGCGTCACCAAGTTCAACGCGCTGTTCCACTGGCGTGTGCCAAAGGGCAAGGAGATCGAGGCGGGCCAGGAGGTCGGCCGGCACCACTGCATGACCCACGCGTACTGGCGCGAGGGCGGGGAGGAATTCTCCAACGTCAACATCATGGGCGTCAGCCACGGCACGGACAAGGACCTGGTGCTCGCCCACAAGGCCGCGATTGATGCACATCTCGAAGAGGTTGGCATCACCGTCGACTACACCAACGTCTTCTGGGGCGGCAAGAGCGAGATCAAGCCCAGCGAGATCAGCCCGATCGCGTACCAGCAGTGGTGCGAGCAGATCGGCATTGACCCGGAGGCGATGCGGGGGTAATTATGTCCGGGGTTGATGAAATGGTTATGCGCGAAGCCGATCTCGATGATGTCGAGTTGTTGTGTGATCTGAACGAAAAGCTACGACTGGATGAACATGCTCAGGTGCAACTCACCCGGCAAGACCTGGTTACGCGCTTGCGCGGTTGGATGTTGGATGAGGGCTACCGGGGTGTACTCTTTGAGATCGAAGGGCAGGCTGTTGCGTACGCGTTGTTCCGACTTGAGCCAGACCCGTGTGTGAAAGACGGGAAGATGGTGTACCTGCGGCAGTTTTTTGTGGAACACGCTTGTCGTCGGCAAGGCTTCGGATCGCAAGCGATGCGCCTTTGGCGACAGACTTTTGTTCCCAAAGGAATGCCGATAGAGCTTGATGTGCTTGAGCGAAACCCCAGCGGCCGAGCATTCTGGGAAGCTGTCGGGATGCTGCCCCGCATGACACGGATGCGGCAAGAATCGCCATAATCTCACCGTGTTGAACCCCCAGCGCTACAAACTCACCCTCGCCTACGACGGCAGTGCCTTTCATGGCTGGCAGAAGCAGGAGCCGCCGGGCGAGGAGCCGCTGCGGACCGTGCAGGGCGAGCTCGAGCAGGTGCTGGTCCGGCTGCTGGGCACGCCGTCGGATGCGTTGCGGCTGGTCGGCGCCTCGCGGACGGACAGCGGGGTGCACGCGCTGGGGCAGGTGGCGCAGTTTGATGCGGACACGCCGATCCCGCTGGACAGGCTGGCATTGGCGATCAACGCGCGGCTGCCGGACGATGTCGAGGTCCGCAGGGTCGAGCCGGCTCCGCCGGGCTTCGAGTGCATCTCGCAGGCGACGAACAAGCAGTACCGCTACCGCGTGTTCAACGCCGAGCACAAGCCGCTCTGGGTCCGCAACGCGGTGTACCACTGTTTCAACGCGAAACTCGACGTGGGGCGGATGTGCGAAGCCGCCAAGCGGCTGATCGGCACGCACGACATCGAGGGTTTTTCCGCCGCGGGCCACGGACGGGAGAACACGGTCCGCACGATCTTTGATTGCAGGGTCTTCACCGATATCGCTTATCCCGACGAGGTGCATACCACGATCCAGGGCAGCGGTTTTCTTTACAACTCGGTGCGCATCATCGCGGGGACGCTGGTCGAGGTCGGCCGCGGGCGGTTCGAGCCGTCGCACGTCGATACGATCCTGAAGACCGCCGACCGCCAGATCGCCGGGCCGACGCTTCCGCCGCAGGGGTTGTGCCTGCAGTGGGTCGAATACTGACCGAGGCGCGGCTATCAGGCAAGTAAGATGCGTGTTAACGCGTCGTCATCGTATGCGAGGACATTTATGGGTATTCTTATGCGTATCCTCTGCTGCCTATTCGCGTTGTTGTTGGCTGATTTGGCCGCCGCCGGTGACAAGCCCAACATCGTGCTGATCATCAGCGACGACCAGGCGTGGACCGACTACGGGTTCATGGGCCACGAGGTCATCCAGACGCCGAACCTCGATAAGCTGGCCGAGCGCAGCCTGCTGTTCGAGCGCGGTTACGTCGCCTCGCCGCTGTGCCGGCCGTCGCTGGCGTCGATCGTCACCGGGCGCTACCCGCACGAACACGGTGTGACGGGCAACGATGTGGACGGCAACAAGAACCGCGCCGCGCTGAGCGCGGAGGTCACCGCCGAGTTCCACAAGCACCCGAGCCTGGTCAAGACGCTCGTTGACAACGGCTACCTCGCGCACCAGTCCGGCAAGTGGTGGGAGGGCTCCTACGCCGACGGCGGGTTCACGCACGGGATGACGCACGGCGACCCCGAGCGCGGCGGGCGGCACGGCGACGCGGGCCTGAGCATCGGTCGAAAGGGTCTTAAGCCCGTCGCCGACTTCATGGACCACGCGATCCGCGAAGACAAGCCGTTCTTCGTCTGGTACGCGCCGTTCCTGCCGCACACCCCGCACAACCCGCCCCGGCGCCTGCTCGACAAGTACACGCAGGATGGCCGGTCGGCGGACGTCGCGAAGTACTACGCGATGTGCGAGTGGTTCGACGAGACGTGCGGCGGCCTGATCAAGCTCGTCGATGATCGCGGGCTGCGGGAGGATACGGTCATCCTGTACATCTGTGACAACGGCTGGGCCGCGCCGAGCACCGCGGCGGACCACCCGGCCCAGCACCTGTGGAAGGCCTATGCGCAGCGGTCCAAGAGCTCGCCCTACGAGAACGGCATCCGCACGCCGGTCATGGTGAGCTGGCCGGGCAGGATCGAGCCGAGCAAGAGCGAGGACTTCGTGCACGCGATCGATCTGTTCCCGACTGTATGTGCTCTGGCGGGGATCGTGCCGCCCGAGAATCTGCCGGGGATCAACCTGATGGATCGCAAGGCGGCCGCGTCACGCAAAACGATTTATGGCGTCACGCACGCGACACACAACATGACGCCGGGCGACTCGGACGGGACGCTGCAATACCTGTGGTGTATCGAGGGCGACTGGAAACTGCTTTTGCGTTACGCCGGGGCGGACACGACGCGGTACCACGTGCTGCACAAGTGGGACACGCCCGCGGCGCGGCTGTACAACCTCGCGGACGACCCGCACGAGCAGGACGATCTGTCGGCCAAGCACACGGATGTCTTGGAGCGGCTGCGCGCGAAGATCGAGGCGTGGCATACCGTGGCGGACGCGGTGCGGTACAGCCCGCCCGGAGACTAGGCGGACGCGGTCGAGTGTCACCCACCTGGGCGACGACATCACTGAAGCCGCCTATCATGCTCGGCTGCTGCTGATTCCTGCGCTCAACACCCACACACACCATGGCCAACATCCTCATCGTCGGCCCGCACCCCGACGACCAAGAACTCGGTATGGGCGGCACCGCGATACGCCTGGCGCAGCAGGGGCATGACGTGCTGCTGCTGGACATGACCAACGGCGAGCCGACGCCGCTTGGCTCGCCCGAGCAGCGCAAGAAAGAGTGGACCGCCGCCGCGGAGATCATGGGCGTTCGGCGTCGGCTGCTGGGCCTGCCCAACCGCAGCGTGACGCACACGATCGAGGCGCGGCACACCGTCGCGGGTGTCATCCGCGAGCACCAGGCCGATGTGGTCTTCGTGCCCTACGAGCAGGATGCGCACCCCGACCACCGCGCGACGACACGCATCGTTGAGGATGCACGCTTTGACGCCAAATTGACTAAGACCAATCTTCCGGGGGATCCCTGCTACCCGAAGTGGCTGTTCTACTACTACGCGACACACCTGCGCTGGGTCGCCGACCCGTCGTTCTGCCTGGACATCACCGAACAGATGGACCTGAAGGAGGCGTCGATCAAGGCGTATGAGACGCAGTTCGTGCTGTCGGAGAAGAACCGCCGCGTGGTGGAGTGGGTGCGTGAGTTCAACGGGTACATGGGCTCGCGGATCGGTGTGCGTTACGCCGAGCCGTTCTTTACGAAGGAGCCGCTGGGCTTGTCGTCGCTGGACGGCGTGCTGATCTGAGCCGCGTTGATTTGCTTGGCGTCACGCACTCTGGCGCATCGGCTGGACCAGGAAGCGCACGTCGCCGCCGTTCTTACGGACCGCGTTTGCGAACATCGAGAGCGTGCCGTTGACCAGCGCCGCGATCGCGCCGAGGTGGGTCAGGTCGATCAGCACGTGCTGGGGCCGCATCGCGCTGGCCCGGGCCAGCTCGCTCTCGAGCATGTCCACGCAGCCGATGCCCGCCTCGCCGTCCAGCGTCAGGACCAGGGTCCGGCCGAGCTGCTTGCGGGAGATATTCAACGTTGATTCTTTGACGGGGCGGTGCATGGCTGTTTCCTTTCGGGCTTGGGCTGCGGTTTCGTGGGTGGATACCGGGCCGACACCCAAACCTTTCAGCAAGCCCTGCACAATCGAGCTTCTAATTCATTCGTCGCCCGGGCCAGCCGGATCAGAGATTTTCCGTGCCTCGACCGCGGGTTTTCGGACCTACTCGTACGCGATGTCCTGCACGAGCTTGCCGTCGCCGTCGCGGTACCAGATCAGCGTCGGCTCGGGCTCGAGGCCCGGCGCGGTGATGCGTGGCGGCAGGCCGGCCCGGTCCGGCGAGAGCAGGACGAAGTCGTGCGACTGGTCGCCGCTGCCGGTGAACTGGAACAACTCGTCGCGCTCGGCCGAGAGGTGGCGCGTCACGCCCATCTCGCTCCGCCGCAGCTTGAACCCGTACCGCCGCAGTGTGTCGCGCAACCCGTCCAGGTCGTCGGGCATGTCCTCGCCCTGCTCCGCAAGCAGGCGCAGTCCCGTGCCGAGGAACTCGAGCCGCTCGATCGCCTCGGCGACATCATCGGGCCGCTGGCTGTACGCGTGCCGCCGCCAGCGGCCGTCGAGCGCCCGCAGGGTCTTGGTCCCGAACGACAGCAGCAGCGCATCGTCCGGCCGGTCGCCCTCGGCCAACCGTTCGAGATAGTCATAGAGCGCGCGCTGGTGCTCGCCCTCGTCGCCGTGGATCAGGAAGTAGGTCAGCGACCAGGACTGCGCGTACAGCAAGCCGGAGTGCCCCGGGTTCTTTCGCAGCGCCCGCGCCCACTCGTCGCCTGTGATCGTCATCAGCTCGCTGAGCGGCAGGGCTTCATCGGCCTTGATCGCCTGGCGGACCTTCTCGATGCGCGCCCTGCTGGTCAGCCCCAGCGTCAGCTTCCCGTCGCGGATCACGGCCGACTCGAAGTACTGCGCGAGCCCCTCGTTCAGCCAGACCGGCAGCTTGGGCCCGAACGCGTGCCAGGCGAACTGGTGGAAGCCCTCGTGCTGCAGGACCTCGAACGTCTCGCGCCGGCTCCTGCGATCGACCCAGGTGGCCAGGCCCTCGAGCTTGTGCGTGACGAAGAACATCCCGCCCGAGTGGGCGCCGTCGATGTCGTGCTCGGCCAGGAAGCGTTCGTACTGCTGCTCGGTCTCGAACAGGTAGAGCGGCATCG
>JANQKT010000219.1 GCA_028280965.1 Phycisphaeraceae bacterium | reverse complement strand
CACTTCCGGGGGCGCGTCGAAGCCGATGACGGGGTGGCCGGTCTTGTCGTTGGTCTTGCCGTACTGGAAATCGACGATGTTGCTGCCCGCGAGCGCGTGGTCGATCAGGTCGAGCATCGCGCCCGGCTGTTCGCCGATCTCGAAGCGGATGTGCCTGCGCAGCTCCCCGCCGATGCCGGCCTCGGCGGCGATGACGGCGAGCTGGGCGAAGTCCATATTCGCCCCGCACATCACGCCGAGCACGCGCTTGCCTTCGAGCCGGTCGCGCTGCTGGAGCATGCCCGCGAGCCCCATCCCGCCGGCCGGCTCGACGATCCGCCGGCGCGCTTCCCAGAACAGGCGGATCGCGTTGCAGACTTGTTCGTTGCTGACGGTGATGAAATCGTCGACGAGGTCCTTGCACAGCGCGTAGGTCAGATCGCCCGCACGGCGCACGGCGGTGCCGTCGCAGAAGATGTCCAACGCGTCGAGCGCGACCGGCCCGCCGTGCTCGATCGCGGCCTGCATCGAGGCCTGGCCTTCGCCCTCGACCCCGACGATACGGATGTTTGGCATGAAACGCTTGAGCCAGCAGGCCACCGCCGCGGCCATCCCGCCGCCGCCGATCTGCAGGTACGCGGCGTCGAACGGCACGCTTGCCGCCATGACGACCTCGTCCGCGATCGTGCCCTGCCCGCCCATCGTGACCAGGTCGTCGTAGGCGTGGACGAACGCGGCGTCGTGCTCGTCGGCGAACGCCTTTGCGGCGGCGGACGCATCGTCATAGGTGTCGCCGACCATCTCGATCGCGACGTGCGACCCGCCGTGCAGCGCGACGGCCTGGCGTTTCATCAGCGGCGTGGGCTCGGGCATGAAGATCGTGGCGTGACAACCAAGCTTATGCGCCGCGATTGCGACGCCCTGCGCATGATTGCCCGCCGAGGCGCACACCACGCCGCGGCTTCGGGCTTCCGCGGGCAGCGTCGCCATCTTGTTGTAGGCCCCGCGCCACTTGTACGCGTGGATCGGCGGGATGTCCTCCCGCTTGACCCAGACCTCCGCCGAGTTGCCGATGTCCACGCGCTCCAGCGGCGTCGGCTCGCGCACCGCGTACACCCGCTGCCGGGCGTGGAGGATTTCATCGAAGAGCTGGTCTTGCAGCGTTGCGTCGGGCATCGACACATCATGCCATGTTTTGGTCAAGTCGGAGCACCACCTACCCCCACTTCACCGCGTACACCGGCGGGAGGTGCGCCGAGACGTGCTCCCACGTATCGCCCTGATCGCTGCTGACCCACAGGCTGCCGGTCGTGCTGCCCATCGCCAGCGTGCTGCCGTCGCCGCGCAGTGCCAGGGCGTGGCGGTAGACGATGTCGTAGGCCTCGCCCCGCGGCAGGCCGCTCGTCAGGACATCGAAGCTCTGCCCGCCGTCGCGTGTGCGCGTGACGACAAACCTCCCATCCGCCGGGACGCGGTGCTCGTCCTTCACCGCCGGGACAAACCACGCGGTATCCGGGTCGGCCGGGTGGACCGCGACGGCGAAGCCGAAGGTGCTGGGCCCGGCGTCTTTGATCTCGTGCCACCGCTTGCCGCCGTCGGTCGTCTTGAAGATGCCGCAGTGGTGCTGCGTCCAGAGCGTGTCGGGCTGCGCGGCGCACCACGCGATGAGGTGCGGGTCCTGCGCATCGGGGTCGTCCTGCTGGTCCGGCGGCATGAACGTCGCCAGCATGCCCTTGGCGCGGATCTCCCACGATGCTCCACCGTCGTCACTGGACCACGCCCCGCCGCAGGAGACGCCAACGGTGATATGCGCGGGCGCATCGGGCCGTGTAAGGATCGAGTGGATACCGGGCAGGTCGAACCCGCCGCCCATCCACTTCTTGCGTCCGGGCCGATCCCAGAGTGGCCAGTTGAGTTCCCACGAACCGCCACGGTTGGCGGAGTGGAACAGCCCGCCGGGCATGGTCCCGGCCCAGAGCCCGCCCTGATGCGCGTAGTCGATGCCGAGTTCCCAGACCATGTCGAGCTTCCACTCGATCTCGGTCCCGCGCATCGGGCAAAGGTCCGGCTCGCGGTCGGCGGGGCGCTCGGGGTAGGCCGGCGTCGCGATCTCATCCCACGTCACACCGCCGTCGTCGCTGCGGTGAAGCTTGGGCCCGAAGTGCCCGTGCTTGAGCGCGGCGTAGCGCGCACCGTCGCGCGGGTCGTGCAGGACGTTAATGACCGGGTCGCCAATGAAGGCGCGGTGCTTGACCCGCCACGCGCCGCCGGTGCGTCCGTAGATAAACAGGCCCTTACGAGTCGCGACGAGCAGGTCCGAGTCCGCCATGTGATGCCCCCAAGCCTGAGTGAAAGGTCTTTGACTCAGTCTACCCGCCGGACAGCGCCTGCATGACGTAGACCTCGTCGTTTTCATTCACAGAATCGGTCAGCCCCCTGCGATCGGCGACCGGCTCGCCCGCGACCCAGACGGTGATGTGCCTGCGGACCGAGCCATCGTCCTCGAGCACGTAGCCGCGGAGCGTGGGGTACGCATCAAACGCCGCGTCGAGCGCCGCACGCACCGTCGCACCGCGCACCTCGATCGGCGGGCAGGAGACGTGGCGCTGGAGGTTGTCGGTGAACGAGACGGTCGGCATAGCCCCAGTCTACACCCCGCTGTCGGCCCTACAATCCCCTTATGGCCGCGGACCGCGACAAGCTCGATGCGCTGCTCAAGAAGGCAAGGGCGCTGCCGAAAGTGCCCGGCGTGTACCTCATGAAGGACGCCAAGGGCGTGGTGATCTACGTCGGCAAAGCGGCCGTCCTGCCCGACCGGGTCAGCAGCTACTTCGTGCCCTCGGCCGACCTCGGCATCAAGAAGCAGCCGATGCTCGAGGTCATCGACGACTTCGAGGTGCTGGAGTGCGAGACCGAGTGGGAGGCGCTGCTCACCGAGAACCGGCTGATCAAGGACATCCACCCGCGGTTCAACGCCCGGCTGATCGATGACAAGACCTTCCCCTACCTCGTCATCACGCTCCGCGACGACTTCCCCGGCGTCTTCATCACCCGCGACCCGAACAACCCCGAGTACAAGGGCGCCAAGGTCTACGGCCCGTTCACCTCCGTCTACGCGCTGCGCGAAGCGGTGCAGCTCTTGCAACGCATCTTCAGGTTCCGCACGTGCACGCTGGATATCGTGGACGGCGACCCGAAGAACCAGCACTTCCGCCCGTGCCTGCTGTACCCGATCAAGCAGTGCTCGGCGCCCTGCGGCGCGAAGATCAACAAGGACAACTACCGCGCCGACATCCAGCGGTTCATCCGCTTCCTCGACTCCAAGCGCAGCGTCGTCCTGCGCGAGCTGCGGCAGGAGATGGAGGCGGCGAGCAAGGACCTCGCCTACGAGAAGGCCGCGGTGCTGCGCGACCAGATCAAGGCCATCGAGAAGCTTGACGACCGTGGCGACCGCAAAGACAACTGGCAGCCGGAAACCGAATCGTTTTATGAAGACCCCCGGAAGGGCCTGGAATCGCTGCAGAGAACGCTCGGGCTGGACAAGCCGATCCGGTGCCTGGAGTGCATCGACATCGCGCATCTGCATGGCGGCGAGACGGTCGGCAGTAAGGTGTGTTTCGTCGATGGCCGGCCGCTGAAGAACGAGTACCGGCGGTACAAGATCCAGTCGGTCGCCGCCAACAGCCCGGCGGGCAAGATCAACGACGACTACGCCAGCATCCGCGAGGTCGTATCCCGCCGATACCGCGAGGCCGGCGCGGGCAACGAGCTGTACCCGGACGTGATCGTCATCGACGGCGGGCTCGGCCAGCTCCACGCGGCGCAGGACGCGTTCAACGAGCTGGACATCCGGCCGCCGATGGTGATCTCGTTAGCGAAGAAGGAGGAGCTGATCTACGTGCAGGCCAAGGCCGAGCCGATCCGCCTGAGCCGCAACAACCTCGGGCTCAAGCTCGTGCAGGCGGCCCGCGACGAGGCGCACCGGTTTGCGCAGCACTACCACCATATTCTTCGGCGGAAGAAGGTGATCGGGGAGTAAGGCCTTATTGAGTTATCGAACTGTTAAACCATCTGTTGATGATTGAAAGCACGGCGTTTGCGTCTGTAATCAACAACACCAAAGATCACTTCGAACAAAGCCTTTGGTAAAACCATTGCCATCAACGGAATACCCGCAATCATTGCGAGTCGAATGGGATCCGTCCATGGCACTGAGATATCAAAGTAGTAAATAGAAAAACCAAACCCTAAATAACAGCCACTCACAAACCAAAGCCAAGCATTTGCAAAGCTGTTACACCACTTACGGATTTTAGTTTCGTTATTTTCCACCGGCATAATTCAGATTGTATCACGCCGTCTACATTCTCGTCAGCCCTAATATACTAGCCGATCAATAATCGCAATTGCTTGACAAAGAAGAATTTAAACCAATTACTCACTGATCCCGCAGACTCTGGAGCAATCAAGCCTCGGCGTACTCATGCGGCCGACGCCGACGATCGGGCCCATCGTAATCTTGCTCGTGCCGACGACGGTTCGCCCGCCTGACCGCGTGCGAGAAGGTGTACACCGTCACGCTCATCAGCGCCCCGGCGGCGAGGGCCAGCAGCGGGCCGGTGATGTCGGGCACCGCGTCATTCGTCGCGGCACGCGACAACTCGGCGGCGAACGCAATCGAGACAACGCCCAGCACGACCCAGTTCATCGCCAGCCGGCGCGCACCCGTGTACGTCAGCAGCATCAGCAGGCAGCCGATGCCGGCGTAGGCGAGCAGCGCCTGGCCAAGGACGAGCGCCCCCAGGTCGTAAGGAAGCTCAAAAGCCTGCTCGAAGGGCAGCGCCCCGCCACGCGAATCAACGATGCCCGCGCGACCGAGCTCGCTGGCGTACCACAGGCCGATGACACCCGCGTTGAAGAGCGCGAGCAATATCACCAGGACAGGCCGATCACGCCAGGCCCTGAGCCGATCGATCACGCCCGCCAGCCGGCAGAAGCATGCGAACGCCAGCCGCTTGTACCAGCCCCAGAGCAGCGTCGCGGCGAGGGCACCGAGCAGCGCCCCAACGCTGTTTGCCACGACATCGTTCAGGGACGCCACACGCGCGGGCATCAGCCCCTGCAACGACTCGATGGTCCACGACAGCACCAGCCCCGCGAGCACGGCGGCGCCGACCTGGAGCACGCGGGCGTCCCCCCGCCGGCGCAGCGCCATCCGCAGCGTCATGCCCAGCGGCAGGTAGAGCAGGACATTGAGGGCCGTGTCACTGACCGCATACGGGACGCCGAGCGACGAATGCCCCGGGGCATCGACCCAGCGCGGCGTGGTGAGTGCGCGGAGCCAATCGGCCGAGGATGCACCACCGGACCCGACGGTGAAATCAAACGGGATCAGCGAGCCATACAACAACGCGATAGCGACCAAGAGCGCCAACACGCCCGGGCGCATCCAGATCGCCGTCGCCAGATGTTGGGCGGGAGGCTTGGGTGTGGGTGCGGGTTGTCCGTCTGTCGCGTCGGTCAACGCTTGGCCCTCGCGGTCCGATCCCTCAGCTTATCCTGCCAGAGCGGTTGGAACGCGCCGAGTTGAACCGGCCTCAGGCCGCCGACGAGCGCCCGCGTTTGCGGCGTTTGCCGTTTTCGTCCGCGGGCTTCGCCTCTTGCTGCCTGAAGTACTCGAAGAGCATCCCATGCAAGACCGCCGACTCGACAAACTGCTCGCGTGCCTGGGCCTTCTGCTCGAGCCGCTCGGCCAACCGCTCGGCCCGGCTGGGCGAGATCTCGCCCTCGAGGTACTCCCAGATCAGCGTGTTCGTGTCCTGTCGGCGGGGTTTCTTCGGCAGCATCGGGCCACTCCGTGATGGGTACAGCAGAGGCACGGCCGAGCCGTGTCCGTGACTGCATCGTCACGATCGCGGGCCCGCTTTGGTGAGCGGGCGTCAAGAAATGTGTTTGGTAACGGTTGTAACGGTTGTTCGGACGGCTCGCGTGGTTATGCGGACGCAAGAGAGCTTCCAGTGGATAGCAAAGAACAGCCGCGACGCGACACGTCGCAGGTGAAATATCGTGTAATCAATCAACTGCCCCGCGCCGGCGACGTGTCGCGTCGCGGCGAAACGCATGAGGACTACTCCGCGGGCGCGCTTTCTGCGAAAAACTCGACCAGGTCGCCGCGCAATTTTTTGAGTGACTCTTTGTGCGTGAACACCATGTGCCCGGACTCGAAGTAGCCGAAGCTCACACGCTTGCGCGCGTCGGGGTGGGTGATGCTGTGGTCGATGGTGTACTCCGCGGCGTGGTACGGCGTGGCGAGGTCGTAGTACCCGGCGGCGACGTAGACGCGGAGCTTGGGGTTCTCCGCCATCGCGCGGCGGAGGTCACCGGCGACGTTGAGGTAGCTGGCCCGGACGCGGTCGTAGTTCCAGTTCACGCCGACGAGGATGCCGTAGTTCTTCTCGGTCTCGTAGCCGAGCTCGCCGCGGACGTAGTCGTTGAAGGTCGCGGTGAACCCGCCGGCGACGCGGTAGTAGCTGGGGTCGGACGTCCCGCTACGCTCGCCGACCTTGTCCAGGTCCGGCCCGGTGATGCGTCCGTCGAACCGGCCGACGGTCTTCTGCTGCCCGGCCAGCAGGCTGTTGCTGAACCGCCACTGCGGGATGCGCAGGTCGGACTTGAGGATCAGGTCGGCCGGCAGGCCGGTGTACTCCGCGAGTTCCTCGGCGATCTCCTGCTTCTGGTCTTCGCCGATCGCGGCGCCCTTCATCAGCGCGGGCCCGTAGACCTCGCGCGACCACTCTTCAACTTCATCCAGCAGCCCGGGCAGCCTGCGTTTGTTCAGGTCCACGCCGAGTTTGCCGTGGTAGTGCGCCAGCGCCGTATAGGTCGGCACGTAGAGCTGGTAGGGCAGGTCGTTGCCCTCGTCGAAGCGCAGGGTCTGGAAGCTCAGCACCGCCGAGACGAGGACGATGCCGTTGAGGTCGATGCTGCGCGACTGCAGGCGGTTGGCGACGCCCGCGGCGCGCGTCGTGCCGTAGGACTCGCCGGCCAGGTACTTCGGGCTCAGCCAGCGGTCGTTCTTTGTGACCCAAAGCCGGATGAACTCGGCGACGGAGTTGATGTCGCCCGAGACGCTGTGGTACTCGCTGTTGCTCGTGCCTTCTTCGGTGCGCGAGAAGCCGGTGGCGACCGGGTCGATAAAGACCAGGTCGGTCGTGTCCAGCAGGCTCAGGCCATTGTCCTTGAGTGAGTAAGGCGGGCCGACGGCGTGGCCGACCTCGTCGAGGTGGACGCGGCGCGGGCCGAAGCATCCCATGTGCAGCCAGACGCTGGACGAGCCCGGCCCGCCGTTGAAGCAGAACATGACCGGGCGCCGGTTCTTGCCGTCTTCATCCAGGTCCGGCTCGCCGGTGTAGGCGATGAAGAAGATGCTCGCCTTGGGTTTGTCGTTGTTGTCCTTGAGCTGGATCGTCCCCGCGGTCGCGGTGTACTTGACCGCCTTGCCGGCGATCTCGACCTCGTGTTCGGTGACGGACCAGTCACCCTGGGCGGCGGGCTCGGGCGCCTCAGGCGCATCGCTTTCTTTCGCCACCTCTTCCTGAGCGACCATCGGTCGCACAACAATCAGGCAGAGCAGCAGGCTGAGCAAGAGGCCGTATCGTGTCATCGGTTCGACTCTTAGAGTAGGGGAGTGTTGAAGTGGTATGGTACGCCCGTGCGGTGGCTCGTGTTCACCAATCTATACGTCGCGCTGTGCGGAGCAAGCCTGACCTCGGCGAGCTATGCACTGCTGGACACGGCGCCGCGCATCGACGCGGTCGTCGGCGTTGTCTTCTGCTGCACGCTGGTGATCTACAACCTCGACCGACTCATCGAGCCAAACCCCGGCGACAGCCTGCACGAACAATGGGTAGAACGGCACCGCAAACCGCTGTGGGCACTGACCGCCCTGGCCGGGGTGGGGACCGCCGTCTTGGCGGTGCTCCTTCAAACCCCGGCGTTGATCTCGCTGCTCGTCGCGGGCGTCGTCGCGGTCGGGTACTGCGTCCCGGTCATGCCAGGCCGCCAAAGATGGATGAGGCTTAAAGAACTGCCGGGCGCGAAGCTGCTGCTGATCGCCGGCGTGTGGACCTACGCGACCGCCGGCTTGCCGATGATTGAAGCGCAGGTCGGGTTCGGTGCGCAGGCGGCCGCCGTGCTGTCCGCGCGGCTCTTGTTCATCGCCGCCGTCGCCCTGCCCTTCGACGTGCCGGACATGAAGCGGGACCAGCAGTCAGGCATCGCAACGCTGCCGACGCTGATCGGTGTCCGATCCACCCGCCGGGCCGCGATCGTCCTGGCGCTCGCCTCGGCCTGCGTGGGCGCTTTCAACCCCTTGCCCTTCGGTGCCGCGGTGATATTGAGTGCGCTCCTGACCGCGGCGCTGCTGCTCGCCCTGCGCGCCGACCGCGGCCCCGGCTACTTCATGGTGGCGCTCGACGGCATGCTGCTCGTGCAGGCCGCTGGCCTGCTCGCGCTCGCCTGACCGCGGCCTGTTGCCCGCGCGTTATACTGCACCCGTGCGTGACCCCGGCCACGTTTTTCTGAAGTGAGGCCAGCCTTGACCAACACCCTCCAAGAATCCCTGATGTCCGACGTCACAACGCACGGCGTGCGTGTCGGCGCCAACGCGTTCTACCTGCCCGATGAATCGACGCCGGAAGACAGCGAATACGTCTTCGGCTACCGCGTAGTCATCCTCAACGACAGCGACCGCACCGTCACGCTCCTCAACCGCCACTGGGACCTGATCGATGGCAAGGGCGAGAAGCGCGTGATCGACGGTGAGGGCGTCGTCGGCCAGAAGCCACGGCTCGGGCCTGGCGAGGCGTTCAAGTACCACAGCTTCGCCGTGCTGCCCACGCCATGGGGCACGATGGAGGGCCACTACACGATGCGCGCTGAAGACGATGGCGACGCGTTCGAAGCCGCCATCGGCCGCTTCTACCTGACCCAGGAATCGGTCCAGCACACCCGCGCCGACCAGGCGGACGAGACGAAGGCCCAGCCCGATTGACCAAGCCCGATCCGATTCAACCGGATGCGCCCGGCCGGCCGGGCCCACCGAGCCGCAAGAGCTTCCGCGGCCGGCACCGGCGGCTCAGCGACCAGGCGGCGCACGACAACGGCAAGCCCTTCACTCCCCCGCCGATCCTCGAGCACCCGTGGGTCTGCGCGGATGAGCCGGTGCTCGTCACCACGCCCCACCAGCTCGCCGAGGCGGCCGAATACCTCCGCTCGGCCGGCACGTTTGGCTACGACACCGAGTTCATCGGCGAAGACTCCTACTTCCCGCACCTGTGCGTGATCCAGGCCGCGACGACCGAGCGCGTCCTGCTGATCGACCCGCTGGCGATCGAGGACTTGTCATCCTGGTGGGCGCTGCTGAACGACCCGGCACTGACCAAGATCGTGCACGCCGGGGCGCAGGACATCGAGCCGGTGTTCCGGTTGACGGGCAGGCCCGCTGCCAACGTGTTTGACACCCAGGTCGCCGGCGGGCTCGCCGGGCTGGACCACCCGCTGTCGCTGGGCAACACGATCCATACAATCCTCGGCGTCGAGCATGATGCGGGCGCAAAATTCAGCCAGTGGCAGCGCCGGCCGCTGACACCCCAGCAGATCCACTACGCCGCGGGCGATGTGCGCTACCTCTGCGCGGTCTACGCCTGGCTGCGCGAGAAGCTCGATGCGCTGGGCAACGCCGGCTTCGCTCAACAAGCCTGTGTCGAGCTGTGCGAACCCGAGCGCTACGCCAACGACCCGCTGACGCGCAAGGTCAAGGCCAAGGGCGTCAACAAGCTGTCCCGCAAGAAGCGCGCGGTCTTCAACGGCGTGCTGATCTGGCGCGAGGCGCTCGCGCAGTCGCTGAACGTCACCCCGCGCGGCATGCTCGCCGATGAGGCCGTCTACGAGATCGCCGACGCCCTGCCCGGCGAGGTCAAAAAACTGCACGCGATCAAGTTCGTCCCCCGCCCGCTGATCGAGCAGCACGGCCGGGCGCTCGTCGAAACCGTCGCCGACGCGCTGGATGGCCCGTACCCGAAGAAACCTCAGCCGCCGACCTACGACCGCGACGAGCACCGCGCGTGCGTGAATGCGCTCTGGGACCGCATCGCCGAGCGGTGCGCCGAGCGCTCGATCACGCCGTCCGCCGTGACCAGCAAACGCGAGTTGGGGCCTTTGATTGCGGCAGTATTGGAAGGGCGCAAGGTGCCGGAGCTGGCGGTGAACTCGGGTTGGCGGAAGGAACTCTTAGGCGTACTCATTGAAGAAGACGCGTTGATTGAAGCGGACTAACAATCAGTCACGTTTCAAGACCCTCCCCGCCACCAGGTCATTGACCAGCTTCGCCAGCCGTTCGGTATCGCCGGCCTCGACGATCTGCTGCACGAGCGCCGGGTCCGCGGGCGTCTTGTCCAGCTGGGTCTTGACCTTCTTCCACCGCGACGCCCGCTTCTTGTCCGACTCGGCGAGGTACAGCTCGGTCACCGCCTCCTGCAGGCGGTTGGCGATGATCGTGTCCAGGTTCTTGTAGTACCGCTTGACGATCGAGGACTGGTGGCGGGACAGGTCGCGTTGTGACATCGGGGTTCCTCTGGCTTGCCTTGTCCGAGCAGCGAATGACCAAGCATACGCACATCGTGTCGCGGGTGACGCGCAGCGTCCCATTTCGAGTTCCTGCGGCAAGGTCTACGCAGCGGTCGGCTCGCACGGGACGCTGCGCGTCCCCCGCGACACGGCGAGGTCACTTGCTCGGTTTCATTCTACATCGTTTATTCTGTTGTCATGCCCGCGCGTCGCCGACAGGCCGAGCTCCAGCCCGAGCGGATCGTGATGACGATCGAGCTGCTCGCCGAGCGCGTCGAGACACGCTTCCCGGCGCGCGGCCTGTGTATCGTCGCGCGCGACACCCGCGCCGCGGCGGGCGAGGCGGTCGGGCTGGCCAAAGCCATCCCCGAGCCGATCCTGTGGATCCGGGTCGTCTCCGGCCTGCTGCTCTTGGCGATGGTCGGCGTCGTCGCCAAGGTCGCCTACCACCTCAAGTTCAACACCGCCGCCAGCGGCTGGGATATGCTCGGCGGGATCGAGGCGGGCACGAACATGCTCGTCTACCTCGGCTTGGCGGTGCTGTTCTTCGTCACGCTTGAGTCGCGCATCAAACGCCGACGCGCGCTGCGCGCCCTGCAGGAGCTGCGCGCCCTGGCCCACGTCATCGACATGCACCAGCTCTCCAAGGACCCCGAGTGGCAGCTGCACCGCGAGTCGTCGCCCTGGGACAAGGACAGCGGGCACATGGAGCCGTTCCTGCTCGGGCGCTACCTCGACTACTGCGTGGACCTGCTCGCGCTGATCGGCAAGCTCGCGGCGCTCTACGCCCAGAACTCGCAGGACGGCGTCGTGCTCCAGGCCGTCGAAGAAGTCGAGAACCTCACCGCAACGCTAGCGACCAAGATCTGGCAGAAGATCATGCTGCTGGACACGCTGCAGCGGCGGTAGGCGCCCGTTCTCCCGTCGGCAGTGGGTCGGTATAAACAGGTGGGGCGGGCGTCCCGCCTGCCGTTCGGCAGCAAGCCGCAAGAGCACTGGTTCTGGCCCGCTGGGCCAGCGGCAGGCGGGACGCCCGCCCCGCCTGAAACCTCAGTTATTCAGACTGACCCACTACCCGCCCGTCCTTTATCCACCGGCTTGCCTCGATACGGCTTCCGGGTATAATTCTTTGGTCAGGTCTTGCTCTGATCTGCCGATAGAGAAAAATGTATTCGAAAACGCACCCGTTTCTGCGGGTCGATCACGATTAATCAATGACCAGAGGCCGCCCCGACCCGATCAGGACGGGCAGCATGTTGCAATTAATTTGGTTTGAATACCTCGGCCGAGCGGTGCCCGGAGGCGCCGGGTCTGGCCGATTGAGGGGACCGTCGGCTCCGGGGCCGGCACGCTTCGATGAGAAACCCCCCGTTATTTAAGGTCGGCGACATGGTCGCCCACCCGCGCAAGCCCGAGTGGGGCGCCGGGGTCGTGCGTCAGGCCGAGCCCGCCAGCCATGAAGGCGTGCAAGGCCAGCGCCTCCGCGTGGATTTCGCCAACAACCGCGGCACCACCATCAACACCGCGATCGCCCCGCTCGTCTCGGGCGACGCCATGAACAACTCACGGGACAACCACTTCACTTCTCCGAAAGGACTCGGGCAGGACATGAGCATGAGCACTGATGCAAGCAAAATGGGGGCGGGCTGGCTGGACCAGCTCGAGGGCAGCAACGGCGGGAAGCGCGAGCTGTGGGACCTGCCCCACGCGTGCAACGACCCGTTCGCCTCGGACGCCGAGCAGCTCGACGCGACACTCGACACCTTCAAGTACTCGACCGAGCCGGGCCCGCTGTTCCAGTGGGCCGTCGTGCAGACCGGCCTGGACGACCCGCTGAGCAAGCACACCCGGGTCGAACTCGAGCAGGCCTTCCCCCGCTACGCCCGCGACCGGGACAACCGCCTGTTCGAGCTGGTCCGCCAGATGAAGCGCAACGGCGAGATCGACACGCTCCGCAAGAAGGCCCAGCAGTGCAAGCACCGCGCCGGCCGGCAGCTGTTGGAGAAGGCGATCCGGGCGTAGATACAGCCCGACTATAACTCTAGAGACAGTTCGATTTCGCCGTCCTCATCGACCTCCCCGGTCGGCTTGAACCCCAGCGTTTCGTAGAATGGCCCAGGGTTTCCCGGCCCATCAGGCACGTAGGAAGTCACCAACAATCGGGCACCGGGCAATGTTCGCACGTGTTCGATCACCGCCCCGATCGACGCACGGCCATAGCCCTGCCCTTGATGATCTGCGCCGATCATCAGTCGCCACAAGAAGTATGACGCCTGCCCTGATTCCGCCTCAGGGTGGTCGGGCCCTATGACATCAAGCATCAGAAAGCCGACCGGCTCGCCATCCGCATAGATTGCACGCGGCCATGCCCGGCCGGGATAGACAAAGGCCTGGGCCAGTGACACGGCGTTGGTTGCTACAAACGGCTCCTGATCCGGCTTGACCTTGAGCATCAGCACCCGCCGGATATTTTCACGCGTGACTTCGCACAGCTCAATACGGGTCTTATCCATTGATCTGACTCCTATCACGAGATTCGGTGCAGCCTATATGAAGTATCGAGCAAACCAGCCCAACCGTGCATCGGGTTCTATAGTTATTGGAAGATCGGGGCGCCGTATCTGATCCGAAGTAAAATCAATCGATGCCCGATGACGCTGCACAACAAGTCTGCACGCTGCGCGACAGACTCAACGAAGCCGATCGGCTCTACCGCCTCGGCGAGCCGACGGGTATGTCCGACACCGAGTTCGACCACACGCTCAAGCAGCTGGAACAGCTCGAGGCCGATCACCCGAGCCTGGCCACGCCCGACTCGCCCACCCAGCGCGTCGGCGGGCAGCCCATCGACGGCTTCGAAACGATCGCCCATAGCAGCCCGATGCTGTCGATCGACAACACTTATAACCGGCAAGAACTCGATGCCTGGTACACCCGGACCTGCAAATCCGCCGGGGCCGATCAGCTCGACATCGTCGTCGAGCCGAAAGTCGATGGCGTCGCGCTCGCGTTGCGCTATGAGAACGGCACGCTCGTCCAGGCCCTCACGCGTGGCGACGGCACGAAGGGCGACGACATCACCCACAACATCAAGACCGTACGGCATATCCCTCTGACACTCCATGCCAACGCCGGCACTCAACCGCGAATCGGCGAAGCGCCTGGTAATCAAGCGCCGGGGGTCCTCGAAATCCGCGGTGAGATCTACCTCCCTCAGGGCGTCTTCGACCAAGTCAACGCAGAAAAAGCCGAACGCGGCGAAGACCCGTTCATGAACCCGCGCAACACCACCGCTGGCACCCTCAAACAAAAGGACCCGGCCAAGGTCATCCGCGGCCTGAAGTTCGTGGCCTACGGCAAGGGCGAAGTCAGCGGCGACGCCGCCTACAACACCCACGCCGACTTCGTCGCCCACATCAAGCAGCTCGGCCTGCCCACGCAAGACACGGAATCCGTGGTCGCCTCGGCCGACGAGGCCTGGGGCTGGATCGAACAGTTCGATCAGGACCGCCACGACCTGCCCTTCGCGACCGACGGCGTCGTCATCAAGGTCAACGACTACGCCCTGCAGGACAAGCTCGGCGTGACGAGCAAGGCCCCGCGCTGGTGCATCGCCTACAAGTTCCCCGCCGAGCAGGCCCGCACCAAGCTGCTCGAGGTGAACTGGCAGGTCGGCAAGACCGGCAAGCTCACCCCGCGGGCGACGATGCAGCCGACCCTGCTCGCCGGCACGACCGTCAGCCACGCGACCCTGCACAACTTCGGCGAGGTCCTGCGCAAAGACATCCGGCTGGGCGACACCGTCGTCATCGAGAAGGCCGGCGAGATCATCCCGCAGGTCGTCGAGCCCGTCGCACACCTCCGCGGCGGCGGGGAAAAACCAATCCAAGCGCCGGGCCACTGCCCGGAGTGTGCCACGCCGGTCGAGATCGAATACGACGCGCGCCGCGTCAATGAGATCGCCGTGCATGGACGCGCCGTCGAACGCGAAAAGACGAAATCCGAAAAAGAGGGACGCACCCCGGAGCCGATCGCCCCGCCCGCCCCGCTCGGCCCGGAAGACGAGACCGCGCGTTACTGCCCCAACCCCGAGTGCCCCGCCCAGTTCCGCGAGCGCCTGATCCACTTCGTCGGCCGGAACCAGATGGACATCGACGCGCTGGGCGAGAAGACCATCCACCAGCTCTGCGACGCCGGCCTGCTCACCACCCTCGGCGACATCTACCGGCTCAAAGACAAACGCGGCGAACTGCTCGAACTCGAACGCATGGGGGAAAAGAAGGTGGACAACCTGATCGAGGGCGTCGAGCAGTCCAAGGGGCGTGGGCTGCTCCGCGTCCTCGCCGGCCTGACCATCCGCCACATCGGCCAAGGCGGCGCCAAGCGCCTCGCCCAGCACTTCGGCGGCATCGACGCGCTCATCGCCGCGGATGAGCAAGCCATCGCCGACATCGAGGATGTCGGCCCGATCACCGCCGCGAGCGTCCGCCAGTTCCTCGACAACCCCGCCGGCCGGCACGTCATCGCCGAGCTCAAAGCCGCGGGCGTTGATCTGACTGAAGAGAAGATCGAAGTCGCCGCCGACTCGCCCTTCGCCGGCAAGACGATCGTCCTGACCGGTACGCTGGAGAACTTTCAGCGCAACGAACTCAAGAAGATCCTCGAGGGCCTGGGCGCCAAGGTCAGCGGCAGCGTGAGCAAGAACACCGACCTGCTCATCGCCGGCGAGAAGGCGGGGTCGAAGCTTACAAAAGCTAAAGGCTTGGGTGTCGAGGTGTGGGACGAAACCAAGCTCATGGAAGCCTTGTCGTGGGTAAGAAACGCCGCAAGAAAAGCATGATGGATTACTTGAATTACTTCTCTTATTTTTGTGTTATTTGGTTCATCATTTATATGTCGATCGCAATCGTGCGCTGCACAAACAAAAGCTCATAAACTATTGTTTATGATCCGAAAAGCGACCGCCGCCGATGTGCCCGCGATGGCACAACTGATCAACGACAACGCCGAGCTGGGGCTGATGCTGCCCAAGTCGCTCGCGTCGCTGTACGAGACGGTCCGCGCATTTCATGTTGTTGAGGAGGACGGCCGGGTCGTCGGGCTCTGCGCGTTGTCAATCATCTGGGCCAACTGGGCGGAGATCGCCTCGCTCGCGGTCTGCAAGGACCAACGCGGCAAGGGGCTGGGCCGGCGGCTCGTCGAGGCCTGCCTCGAAGAAGCGAAGACGCTGGGCATCCCGCGCGTCATGACGCTGACCTATGAGCAGGCGTTCTTCGAGAAGCTCGGGTTCACCGTGCTCGACCGGCAGCGACTGCCGCTGAAGGTCTGGAGCGAGTGCGTGCGGTGCCCGAAGAACCAGGCGTGCGACGAGATCGCGATGGTCAGGCGCATCGAAGGCGTGCCCGAGCCCGAAGAAGTGCCGAGCCCGCCGAAGCCAGTGGACTACGACGTGCCGGTGGTGCTGACGTCGCGCGGCAAGAACAGCCAGAGCCCGGAATAACGCCAAAACGCCAAGCATGCATGGGTGGGTGGGGCATCCGAATCGACGATCATGGTGACTGGTGTCTAGTTGCGGCGTCGACGGAGCAGGAGCGGCGTGCCCAACCCGAGCAGTGCCATTGAAGCCGGTTCGGGGATTGTAAACACGACACGGTCGACCGTGAACTGCTCGTCGCCGTTGTCCGGATTGATGTCGAGCCGGATCTCATTGATGCTCGTGAAGTCGGGGTCGGGCGGGGTCAGGTTGGAACTGAACGGGATGAACAAGCTCTGAGCCCCGTCCACGGTTAACGAACCAGTGAACTCACCGCTCCCGGGGATACCCCCACCACCGCCCTGCGGCGCGTCAAACAGCGTGGCGGTGACCTGGACACCGCCACCGCTCAGCAACACGCTGGTGAAGTCGATCTGGATGCCGGTTTGTGCCGAGACATCCAGGTCGGCATCGACTTGATTAAAGCCGTCGTAGGTGATGATAATCTCAGCCAGGTCGGTATTGGCATTGGCGGTCG
>JANQKT010000213.1 GCA_028280965.1 Phycisphaeraceae bacterium | reverse complement strand
TGGTGATCGCCGGGCTGGCCACCGCGCTGTTTATCGAGATCGTCTACAAGCCGCAGATCGCCGGCCGACCCGATGCGCCCGCGCCTGATGCGCAAGATAGCCAAGCCCCCCCGCAGGACAACGCACCGATCAACAACCCGAGTAATCAAAACCGCGAAGACGGCAACGCGCCCGCCGACCCGGCACACGAGACGCCGATCCCCGCGTCGGACCGGTCATCGCCTCAAGACACGCCGATCGCCGGTGCGGCGCCCGTGCCCGACCTGTTCGCGGAAGGCCCGGGCGTGCTTGGCAGCCGCGCGGTCGTGGGCATCACCGTGCGTGGCGACGGGGCCGAGCCGCCGCAACCGGCCCCACGCGACCAGCCGACCGAGCTTGTCGAACCCACGCTCCCGGGCACGACCGACCCGGTCCCGCCCGTCACCCCGCGCGACCCCGCAGATCCCCCGGCGCCCGCGCCCGATGGCACCGCGACCGCCCCGCTGGTGCCGGCCGACCCGACGCCCGAGCGCGATCCCGTTGTGCCCAGTGATCAACCGGCGCGGATCGTGTTCCTGGTGGACGCCTCCGGCTCGCTCGTGGACACGCTGCCGCAGATGCTGGTCTGGCTGGGCGAAGCGGTCGAGACCATCGCGCCCGAAGAACGCTTCACGGTGATCTTCTTTAAGTCCGGTCAGGCGATCCAGACCAGCGAAGGCGGCCTGCAACGCGCCAGCCGCGAGACACTCGACGCGCTCGCGAAGCAGTGGCTGAACCCCGAGGCCGCGCCCGTCCTGCCGACCGGCCGGTCCAACCCTGCCAAGGCTATCGAGGTCGCGCTCGGCTACCAGCCCACCGACCTGTACCTGCTCTCGGACGAGTCTTTCGCCCGCTATACCGGTGGCACGACCCGCGACGAAGCGGTCAAGCTCGTCACCGACGCGCTCGGCGACGCCGACGTCAAGATCCACGGCGTGCAGTTCTTCTATAAAGACGAGGGCGGGGTGCTCGAAACGCTGTCCAATCGTTACGACGGCACCTTCGAGTTCGTCAAGGAAGATGTTGTCATCGAAGGCGACCCGATCGACCTGCTCGAAGAACTCGACGGCGGGGAGTGATCACATTTAGCCGCGACGCTACGCGTCGCCGGCAAGCTCTGCTACGGCTCATCTGTTGTCTGGCCCGCAACGCGTAGCGTTGCGGCTGTTGTTCTACACCGTGACCTGCTTCCCGCCCAGCATCGTGACCAGCAGCAGCAGCCCGAGCGAGACAAAGATCCCCATCAGCACCGACGGCAACCAGACGTGGTGCTTGAGCCCCGCGGCGGGCTTGTTGATGTGCGGGCCGGTGTCCGCCAGCGACCCGTCGGACGTGCCGCCGCCCCTGAGCGAGGCGAGGTAGGCCAGCACGTCGCGCAGCTCCGCGGCGCTGAGCCTGTCACCCATCGTCGGCATCATCGACTGAGCGCTGGTAATCGGTATGCCGTCAATCTGGTCACGCTGAACCTCGCTTTCAACGCCGTCGCTGTTGGCCAGGACGAGCACCGCGGGCGTGGACTTGGGCTTGACGATTCGGCCGGTTTTGACCGAACCGTCTTTGAGCGTTACGACCGAACTCGCGTAGCCCTCGGCGATATGCGTGTTGGGGTTGACCAGCGCCTCGTACAGGTAGTTCATATCGCGCAGCATGCCGATGTTGTTCAGCCCCGGCCCGACGCCCGGCGAGCCGTCGGCGTTGTGGCACCGCTGACACTCCGCCGCCGCGTGGTACAGGAAGACTTCTTGGCCGCGCTCGACCGACCCGCCGGCCAGGACCGTTTCGCGGATGTAAGGCTCGTCGCCGATCGTGTGCTTTGTGGCATAGCGCTGGGCGGCGGCGACGACGTCAGCGTCCACGCTGTGGTGGTCGGTCGTCGCGCGGTAAGTCTCCAGCCGGACCTCCGGCGGCAGCGTGCCCTTCTCCAGCCTGCCGACGAGCTGACGGATCGCCTGGGCGGCCTCGGGCTGGTGCATCGCGGCGAGCGCATTGACGGCCTGCTGCTTCTCGGGCGTCGTGCCGTTGCGCACCGCTTCGAGGAAGCTGGTCATCGCCGCCTGCGCGTCCAGGCCCAGCAGCAGGCCGCGCAGGTCGATCTTGAGCTGCGCGGGTGTGTCGTCCTCCGCCGCGAGCGTTGCCGCGACACGCACCGCTTCGGCGCGATCGCTCTCGGCGAGCTTCTTCGCCGCGGCCAGCCGCAACGCCTCGGGCTCCTCGGCCGACGATGCGAGCGCAGTCAGGGCCTCGGCATTCGTGTCGGCGAGGTGACGCAGCATGAGGATGCTCGCCTGCGTCAGCAGTTGCCCGTCCGACCCTTCGATGATCGCGGGCAGGTGTGCGCGGAGCGCCGGCATCACCGTGTCCATCGTCTGCTTCGGCCTGGGCCACCACGAGCCCCAGACGCCCTCGCGGTTGCGCTCGGCCGACCACTGGTCCAACTCGTGCAGCGCGAGCAGCCGCCATTCGTCGGGCGCGTCCGCGTTGGATGCTAACCGGGCAAGCCGCATCGCGCTCTCGGCGTCGGCGAGGCGGACGTTCGCCTCGATCACCCGCCGCATCACCGGCTCGGTCATACGCTCGGCAGGCAGGGTGTCCAGGAGCGCCGCGAGCGCGGGGTACGCGCTCTCAATGCGTTTGTCATACACGGCCCGGGCCGCTTCAGCGGCCGTGGGCAAATCAGCATCATCCAAAAACAGCGCCAAATCAAGGCTGTCCAGCCGACGCAGCGCGAGCACCACGCCGAGCCGTGAAGCCGCCGAGTCACGCTGTAACGCGTAGTGGGCGATCTCGTCCGCGTCGCCGATCAGCGCCAACGCATACACCGCGGCGTGGCGGATGTAGACGTCTTCGTTGTTGTTGCGGTCGAGGAGGTCGAGCAGCGGGGTTATATGTTCGGTTGCACCCATCTTGCCAAGTGCGATCGCGGCATGGTATTGAACAACCGCGTTCTGATCATTGAGTAATTGTTGAAGCTGCTTATTGATTATTATTGCACCGGATCCATAATCGCCTAGAAACGACGCGGTCTGAGCCCGTATCTGTGGATTGGGACTGTCAAGCGCCCATGTGATACGATCAAAATTCATTCTTAACTGATTAGCAGTTTGAGTGTTAATGGGCCCAGCGTCTTCACGAGAAATAGCGTCACGAACAATCCTCATGTGCATACCAAAGGCCCAAAGTGCATGCAGCTGGAATAGCTCATCACGGTCCGGATTCAAGATCTGTGAGGCGATCGTTTCGATCACGCTTCCACGGCTCGCCGCTTCCCACTGCGCATGAATCCGTACCCGCTGATCCGCGTGTCCCAGCAACTCAATCAGCTTCTCATCACTAAGCTTGTCGAACCCGTTCGTAAACAGCGACCGCACCTCTTGAATCAACTCGGCCTGCTGTTCGTGCGCGGCCTGGTTGGTCATCGTCTTGAGGTGCCCGTCTGGGTTCGGCTTCCAGCCGCCGCCCCAGTCGGCGAGGTAGAGCCGGCCGTCGTAGCCCCAGGCGGCGTCCGAGATCGTCCCGCCGTCGATGAACGCGCTGTCTTCGACCGCCTTGAAGCCCGCGCCGTCGGGCTCGAGCAGCACGTGCCGGACACCGGCGGGGTAGTCGCACATCAGGAACGAGCCGTTCTTGGGAAACACATCGCCCGTGCCGGGGTAGTGGGCCAGGCCCGAGGGCCCGCGGCCGACGTTCGCGATCGGTGGGATGATCCAAGCGGGCTGGACCGCATCATCTGCATAGGTGCCATCCCCATTCCGGGGGCGGGGCTCCCACATGCGTTCGCGCAGCCACGGGCCGCCGGAGTCGAGCGACTGGACATCCTGCCGCCAGCCGCTGTCGCCGCCTTCGGGCAGGTAGACGAAGCGGGCGAGGTCGCCCTTGTCGCAGTTGTTGTCGCCGGTGAACAGGTTGCCGTAGTTGTCGAAGGCGAGTTCCTGCGGGTTGCGCAGGCCTTCGTGGAAGATCTCGAGCCCGCTGCCGTCGGGCCACATGCGGAACACCGCGCCGCGTTCCGGGCCGTAGAGGTGTTTGCCTTCCCTGGTCGTGACGTTGTACCCGCGGTCGCCGATGGTGAAGTAGATGCGCCCGTCCGGGCCCTTGATGAGCCCGTGCATGTCGTGGCCGTAGAACGCCCAGCGGATGCCGTAGCCGTAGCTGAGCGAGACGCGTTCGCCCTCGGTCGTTTCGTCCGCGTCGCCGTCGCCGTCACGATCTTCGAGCAGCCAGAGGTGCGGGATGTTGGTGAAGTAGACCCTGCCATCGTGGACAAGCACGCCCGACGCGATGCCGTCCAGCGGGTCGTTGAAGCCGTCGGCGAAGATGGTGGCCGCGTCCGCCCTGCCGTCGCCGTCGGTGTCTTTGAGCAGGCGCACCTTGTCGGCGTCTTTTGTGAAGTGGTCCGGCGGGTAGTGACCGGTCTCGATCAGCATGTCGATCTGTTTGAGCCGGTCCTCGACGCTGGTCTTCTGGAGGTCGTCGATGATGCCGTTGGTCCGCCTTAGCGGGCGGAAGCGGTTATCGAGCACCGCGGTGCCGGCGCGCCAGCCCTCGGCGACGTAGATGTTGCCCTGAGGGTCAAAGTCGAACGCGACGGGGTTGCGCGTCATGCCCGGCTCGGTGTAACGCTCGGTCGTGCGCGGGGCGAGCACGGCCGGGCCGGGCTGGTGGATGGTGCTGCCGGTGTTCGTCCCATTGGTTTGTCCGCCATGCGCGCCGTCTTCGGCCCGCGAGATGGAAGGGGTAGTGCCGACGGCAATCAGGGCGGCTGCGACCGCGAGCCATACGGTGGTACCGAGATGAGAACGGGAACGGGTCTTCAACGTGACGCCTCTTGGTGGTGCCGGAAATGCGGCAAGGGATCATAGACGCAAACGCGGAGCGGCGCTTACAGGGTTGTATGTGCCATATTCAATAGCCCGCAGCAGGTTTGCCGCGAGTTATTGTTGCAGCCTTGATCACCGAGACACGGGTTTCACCCCGCATCGACCATCGCCGCCCAGCCGGCGAGCACGCGATGCTCGATCTCGCCCGCTTCGATCATGCTGACCACCTCGGTCTTGCTGCACGCCTCGGCGATGCCCAGCTCGCACAGCGCGTTGAGCGCGGCCTGCTGCTCGGCCTGCTTCTTCGCGTTCGCCCAGGCCGAGCCGAAGCTCCGCCCGTCGATCTGCACGCAGACCTCGAACGCCTTGGCGTGGTCCGGGCCCTTCTCGTCCAGCAGCACGTAGGTCGGGTTGGTCGGCAGGTGCCGCTGGGCGATCTGCTGCAACACGCTCTTGAAGTTCTGCTGGTGGGCGGACTCGGCGGCCTCGTGGATGTACGGCTTCATCATCCGCAGCACGAACGCCCGGGCCGAGCGGATCCCGCCGTCCAGGTAGATCGCGGCGATGATCGACTCGAACACGGCGGCGGCGACGGAGCTGGGTAGCGCCGGCCGGCCGGACATCCCTTTGCCGAGGTTGAGCATCTTCTCGAGCTCGATCGACTTGCTGATCTGCGCGCACACCCGGCGGCTGACGACCGCGGACTTGATCTTAGTCAGGTCGCCTTCGAGCAGGTCGGGGAACTTCTGGTAGAGGTACTCGCAGACCACAAAGCCGAGGATCGAATCGCCGAGGAACTCCATCCGCTCGTTGGACTGCAGGCGCGAGTCGGCGGAGGAGGCGTGGGTCAGGGCTTCGTCGAGCAGGGCCTCGTCCTTGAAACGGTAGCCGAGGATGTCAGCGGCGTGTTCAATCATGGGAACCGGGCGGAGAGGGACGACGTATACAGACCCACCAGGGTGCGAAAGCCGGGGCTATCGCGTACCTTGGGCACGTCGCCGGTGCCGGGGCGGAGGTCAGGCCGAATCAGGCTCGGGCCTCACCGCCGTTACGGCAGCGGCATGCTTTAACAATCTTAGTATGCTGTGCGGGCCGCCCATTGTCAACGAATTTTCCCCACCCAGCATTAGCCAGCCGAAAGCCGAACCTATGCTGAAACGACCGCTGCTGATCCTTCTGCCCGTTTTTGGCCTGTTAATCGCTGCTACGCCCGGTACCGCCAATGCCGAACCGCCTAAAGAGGCCCAGCCGATCTTCACGATCGATCAGGTCAGGGTCGGGATGAAGGGCTACGGGATGACGGTCTTCCACGGCACGACCATCGAGCCGTTCGCCGTCGAGGTCCTGAGCATCAACGCCAACGAGACGCCCAGCCGGTCGGTGATCTGGGTGCGCTGCACGGACGAGCGGATGGAGCACACCGGCCCGGTGCAGGGCATGTCCGGCTCGCCCATCTACCTGTGGGACGAGGGCGAGGAGCAGAAGCTGGGCGAGGGCGGCAAGCTCATCGGTGCGTTCGCGTTCGGCTACGGCGACACGAACGAGTGCGTCGCGGGTATCCAGCCGATCCAGTACATGCGCGAGGTCGGCGGGCGGGCGACGGCAGAAGATCGGCCCGAGATCGCGGCGGGCGCGCCGCACGGCTCGGGGCTCGCGCTGATGTCACGCGTGCTCGACACGTCGGAGAAGCTGGATGTGCCGGCGTTGACCCGGGCGCGGGCCGAAGCGCTGCACACGATCTACAAGGGCATCACGCCCGGTGCGGATGACGCTTTTGACAGCAAGCGTGAGCTGCTTGCCGGCCCGCACCGCCGGGGCCAGGCCCTGCGGATGATGGTGCCGATGGCGCTGTCATCAGGCGCGATCGCCGAGGCGATGGGCCCGCTGATGACCCCGCACGGCATCCAGCCGTTCGCCGCCGACCCGACGGCGCTGGGCGGCAAGCCGCCGAAGGGCATCGATGTTGATGAGGTCGAATTGGTTCCGGGGGCGGCGCTGGTCGTGCCTTTTGCCTGGGGCGACGCGGACCTGTCCGGCGCGGGCACGGTGACGGATGTCTTGCCCGACGGCACGGTGCTCGGCTTCGGCCACGCGATGGACGGTGTCGGCGTCACAGCGATCCCGATGGCGACCGGGTACGTGCACTTCATCGTCTCGCTGCACACGATCAGCTACAAGCGGTCGGGCACGCTTGAGCTCAAGGGCGCGCTGGTGCAGGACGAGCAGGCCGCGGTCGCGGGCACGGATGACGTGCCCTACACGACCGCGCCGGTCAAGGTGAACGTCAACATCGAGGGCCAGCCCAAGTACGAATACGACTACACCGTCGTGAACCACCCGCTGATCACCCCGCAGATCGCGTCGATCGTGATCGCGCAGTCGGCCGAGTCGGTCCAGGGCCCACCCGCACGCCACACCGTCCGCTACAACACCACCGTGAAGTTTACCGGCGGGCACGAGCTCGAGCTCAAGTCCGCCACGGTCGGCGGCGGCGGGCAGGCCGCGGCGATGGACACCGCCCTGCTCGTCGGCTCGGTGACCCAGAACCCTTTCGAGGAGATCAAGCTCGAATCGGTGAGCACCACGGTTGATATCAACTACGGCGAGGACGCCTACGACATCTTCAGCGCCAAGCTCGACAAGACCGCCGCGGCGCCCGGCGAGACCGTGACCGCGACGCTCGAGCTCATCGGGCTTTATGAAGACATCACGATCAAAACGATCCAGGTCAAGCTGCCCGACGACCTGCCGGACGGCAACACGCAGCTCCAGCTTGTTGACGCCGCGACCTATATGCAGATGATGCTGCAGTCCAAGCCCTATCTCAATCAGATCGACTCGGCCGAGGACCTGGTCAAGGGCTTGCAGGCGGTCTTCTCCCCCGACCCGACGACGCTCTACGCCGTGCTGCCGACGCGCAAGACCGGGTTGGCGCTCGACGGCCAGGCGCTCGACGACGTTCCGCCGAGCAAGGCGGCGCTGCTGACGAACAACAACCCCAAGGCCCAGCCGTACCAGCGACTGAACACGACCGAGCACGCGATGGGCCGGGTGTTTACCGGCAGCGTGCAGCTGCCGCTGAAGGTCGAGCGCCCGCGCGGGTCACGCTGAACATAAAGGAGGACAGGCATTCCTGCCTCTCAATCGGCGAAGCCGAATCCCGAAACGAAGTACACATTCAAACAACCAACCCATCAGGCCTTTGGCCTGTGACAGGCAGGAATGCCTGTCCCCCTTTTTGAGATACTAACCATGCCCACCCGCCTCCCCCGCCGTCTGACCCGCACGCTGCTCACCGCCGGCGCGGTCGCTTCGCTCGCCGCCGCGGCCTACGCGGTCACGCCCGGCCAGTTCACGCACACGACCGAAGCCGACTTCGCTGACGGCGACGCCTACGGCACGGTCATCACCAACCTCGGCGATATCAAGTTGTCGTCGGATACGACGCCGATCGATGGACTGCCCGAGGATGTTGAAACGATCTTTGACATCGCCACCCACCGCCAGGCGCGGTTTGTCGCCTGCGGGCCGGACGCGAAGATCCTCATGCTCAAGGATGGCGAGGCGACGGTCGTCGCCGAGTTCCCCGGGGAACAGGTGTACGCGATTGAGGATGCGGAAAACGGCCTGTACGTCGGCGTCAGCGGGAGCAACGCTCGGGTTATCCTCCTTCCCCGCACCAATCTCGTTGAAGCCGATGGCCCCATTGACTGGGCCGGGTTGCCGGTTGTGTGGGAACTCCCCGAAGAAGCGTTCATCTGGGACCTGAAACGTAACCGGACCGGCCATGTGGCGGCGGCGCCGAAGCTGCTTTACGCGGCGACAGGTCCCAACGGCCGTGTTTACCGCCTGTCGCTGGAGAACGATGGCGGCTTGAAGAAGATCGCAGACAAAGTCTTTGAAGCGAATCAGACGAACATCCTTTCTCTCGGGTTGGATGAATCGAAAGCGGGACGAGAGGCACTCTTCGCTAAGAAGGCGATCCAGTTCTACGCAGGAACTGATCAGGATGGATTGATCTACCGTATCGACGCCGACGGGAACCCATTCGTCGTCTACGACGCCCCCGAAGCCGAGATCGGCACGCTCGCGGTGACCGCGGACGGGACGCTCTACGCAGGCACCGCCGCCGCCGACCAGGCCAAGCCCGGTCGCCAGGCCCAGCCGATCAAGGAAGAGACCGGCCGACCCGCTGTCGAAGAAACACCCGAGCCTATCGAAGAACCCGATGCACCGGCCGAGGACCCCCAAGCCGCGGATGAGGCTGATGGCGAATCGGCGGGTCCAGGTGCTGATAACCCTGCCGAAGAAGCCGCGGCTGCCAGACCAACTCCCGAGCAGTATGACGCACTGCGTGAGGCCCTCAAAGAGCGTCTCGAAGTCGCCCGCGAGACCGGTGAGTTCGACGCGGATGTCGCCCCCGGCAACGACAACGCCGCCAACGCAGGCGGGAACAAAAACGCCAACGCCCAGCCCAGCCGCCCGTCGCGCGCCAAGCCCGCCGCGCCCGGCCGAGCCAAGCCCGGCAACGCCGTCTACCAGATCGCGCCCGACGGCTTCGTCACCGAGGTCTTCCGCGAGTCCGTAACGATCCAGGCGGTCGTCCCCCAGGCCGATGGCAGGCTCATCGTCGCGACCGGCAACGAGGGCCAGGTCTTCTCCGTCGATCCCCCGACGCGCGAGACGACCGTGCTCGCCGACCTCGACAGTGCTCAGGTCACCGCCGCCGTCCCGACCGACACGGGCCTGCTGCTCGGCGCCGCCGGCCCCGGCGCATTGATGCGGATGGACAACGCCGTCGCCGAGCAAGGCGGATTCACCAGCCAGGTGCTGGACGCCGGCCAGGTCTCGCTGTTCGGCACGTTCAAGCTGACCGCCGACATCCCCGCCGGCACGACCGTCGCCGTCGAGCTGCGCAGCGGCAACGTCGGCGACCCGGAGCAGGCGGCCTGGAGCAAGTGGACCAAGCCCATCCTCATCAAGCACGATGCGGAAGCGAACCCGCTGCAGCCGCGCGAGATCAAGGCCGATGTCCCGCCCGCCCGCTTCCTGCAGTACCGCCTGACGCTGACCGGCGATGGGAAGTCCACGCCCGTCATCGACCAGACCGACCTCGCCTACGTCGCGCCCAACACCGCGCCGACCGTGAGCAAGCTGACCGTCACGCCGGCCAAGGTCGGCGAGCCGGGCTCCGACCCCGACCCCAAGGTCACGCTCCAGTGGCAGGCGACCGACGACAACGCCGACCGGCTGGTCTACAGCCTCGAATACAAGCCGGGCAAGGCAGACAAGTACCTGCCCCTGGCCGACGGCATCACGGCCAACAAATACGAGTGGCAGACCCGGCACGTGCCCGACGGCTGGTACACCCTCCGCCTGACGGCCCACGACAAGCTGGACAACCCGCCCAACTCCGCGAAGTCCGGCGGGCGGGTCTCCGAGCCGGTCCTGATCGACAACACCGCCCCGACCCTGGATGGGCTCGAGGCCGAGGCCCTGGGCGGGGGCAAGGTCAGGCTGACCGCCACGGCCGGGGACGAGTTGTCGGCGATCGCCTCGGTTTCTTACTCGATCGACGGCAGCGAGGACTACCAGGCCTCCCTGCCCGACGACCTGATCTACGACTCGACAAGCGAGCCCTGGGGCGTTACAATCCCCGATCTTTCGCCGGGCGGGCACGTGATCGCGGTCCGTGCCATCGACGCCCGGGGCAACACTGCCTATCGACAGTTGATTGTCGAGGTCCAGTGAGCCCCCAGAACGGGCGTGCCACGTTTAACGGGTGACGCGAAGCGTCCCTTCGACCGCTAACCGCCCCAGACCACGCAGAGAGTAAACGATGTCGACCCACTACCCCAAACGCCGATCGCTTGTTAAGCGCCGCCGTAAGTTCGGCTTCCGCGCCCGCATGAAGACCAAGGCCGGCCGCAAGCTGATCAACCGCAAGCGTCGCGTCGGGCGCAGCGTGAATGTGCGCTCGAACTTCTGAGCGGTCCTTGCTTGCATGCGATTCTGATAAGCACGGCGTCAGGCCGTGCTTTTTTATGTGCTGTTGGTTGTGCGTATGAAACAGCCCGCGGGCGGATCCGCGGGCTGTTCGTATAGCTGGTTGTTCAGGTTGCTGTCTAGCCCCGACGCCGGCGGGCCATCACGCCCAGACCTGCCAGGCCCAGGAGAGCCAGGCCGGTGGGCTCGGGGACGACCGAGCCGTTGGGGCCGATCTCCAAGACGATCTCGTCGCCGTAGACGCGTCGCTCGGTGTCGCCGATGAGCTGGTAGTTCTCATCGAGTTCCGGGAAGCTGTAGACGGGCGTCAGCGTAACGATCGCGGAGATGTCGGGGTTGCCTTCGACCTTCTCGATGTTGACTTCGAGGTGGCCGTAGTGCTTGCCGCCGTCGATGAGCTGGATGAAGGTGCCGCCATTGCCGTCGCTGACTTCTTGCCAGAGCTCGCCTTCGTCGCCGTCGGCGGTCCACTGGCTGAAGGGGTTTGCCCCGCCGATCTCGCCCGTGACGCTGTCGAACGCCCGGCCGCGCATCCCGTCGCCGGACACGCCGACGTCGTAGTAATGCACGCCCACGCCGTCATCGTCTTCATCGACGAAGGAACGCTCGAACATCTCGCTGTGCCCGGCGAGGACGGCCGCGACGCCGAGCTCTTCGAACAGCGGGTGGTACTGACGCAGCGGGGTGCCGCCCTGGCCGGAGCTGTTGGGGTGGCTCGCCGGGAAGCCGTGCGTTCCCGAGCTGTAGGCCACGTTGTGCCACTGCACGAAGACGATCTGGCCGTTGGCGCGGGCGTCGCGGACCTGGTCTTCGGCCCACTGGTACTGGACGCTGCCGGGGTTGAAGTCGGCGGAGTCGTTGGTCAGACCTAGCGACGGGTCGGCGGCCGCGACCGAATCGGCGTACTGCTGAGCGGTGTAGTTGATGTTCGTGTCGGTATCCAGCTCGGTGCCGACACGGCGGGTCTCCTGGTCCGGCTGCCCGTTGGACGAGTCCAGCGTGATGATCGTGACCGGGCCGTAGTCGACGCGGTAGTAGTTGTCCTGGTGTTCCGCCGTGCCGTTTCCGGGCACATCGAAGTAGCCCTTGTATTTGTGGCGCGAGATCGCGACGGGGGTGCGGTCGATCGGGTCGCCGTAGCCGCCGTTGACCGCGGCAAAGTTTTCCCAGTTGCCGTACGCCGGCAGCAGCGGCTTGCTGGAGAAGGTCGTGTCGTATTCGCCGGCGTTGTGCCGCCAAAACTCATCCCAACCCGACTGATAGCCGCCGCCTTGCACCAGATCGCCGGGCATGACAACGAAGTCGGGGTTGCGCTCATTCACGATCCGCATGTTCTGCTGGTAGCCCACCGTCTCGGTGAGCGGGTACAGGTCGCGGTTGCTGCTGTCCTGGGGCAGCGCGGGCCGGCCGAGGCTGCCGACCGCCTGGGCGCCGACGGACCAGTCGCGCTGGTTCGTGTTGCCGCGCGGTTCGGTCTCGGAGTCCGACATCGCGATGAACCGGATGCTGTCCCAGTTGCTTGCGGTCGGCGCGGTCTTCAAGGTGTTGTTGAATGTGGTGCCGCCCTGTGTGACCGCGTAGTTGTAGGTGGTGTTCGGGGTCAGCCCGGTCAGAACGGCCTGGTGCTTCCAGTTGCCATCCGCGAAGAGCCGGTAGCCCTTGTCCGTTGAATCGGTGCGCTCGCGGCTGTCGTAGCCCTGAAGTACGGCGATCGCTTCGGGGGCCGAGTTGATGACCAGGGGGTTACTGAGGTCGCCGCCGGTGATTGTGATCGTGCCGGGCGTGTTGGTCTCGGTGAACCAGTTGACAATCATCCCTGATTCGCTGGGGGACTGGAGGTAGGGGAAGACCCGGAAGTCGTCGCCGGTTTCGAGTGCAAAGCTGACCGGGGTCAGGGTTAGCGACAGTGCCGCGGCCAGGAGTCTACGCCTTGAAGAAGTTCCAAACTGCATGACAGGTCCTTGTCGTTGAAGTAATGCTGGGCATTGACGCAATGCCCCTAAATCGGTAGGCACTTTTAGCCGCCCGGCTTAAGGGATCGATGATGAATAGACAAAGGTTCCGTCAGAAAGGGTTGACGATTGCGTGAAGAATGTTTTGCAGCTTGATGTTCGAAGTTCAGTTAGCGGAAGATAGATCAGACCCTTGGGGTTGTGAAAAGCCAGCCAATTTGATTCAAGCCGGAGCGCCTTGACATGTTGAAAAGAACCGTGCTCACCCCTCGATCACTGACGCGGAGCAATTCAGGCATCTAGTTGTTAAAATCTCCGCCCTAACTGAACCTCAACCCCCGTACCCCGGACCCCAATAATGAGCTTTGCGATCGACTATATCCACGGACGCCAGGTCCTCGACTCCCGCGGCAACCCGACCGTCGAGGTCGAGGTCGGCCTGTTTGACGGCACCGTCGGCCGGGCGGCTGTGCCCTCGGGCGCATCGACCGGTGAGAACGAGGCGGTCGAGCTGCGCGACGGCGACAAGTCGCACTACCTCGGCAAGTCCGTCAACAAGGCGATTGCGAATGTCAACGACGTGATCGGAATCGAGTTGTGCGGCGAGGACGCCCGCGACCAGGAAACGATCGACGCGATCATGCTCGGCATCGACGGCACGGAGAACAAGTCCAACCTCGGCGCCAACGCGATGCTCGGCGTGTCGATGGCCACCGCCCACGCCGCCGCCGAGGCCTCCGGCCTGCCGCTGTACCGCTACCTCGGCGGGTCGGGCGCCAAGGTCCTACCGGTCCCGATGCTCAACATCCTTAACGGCGGCAAGCACGCGGACAACACCGTCGACTTCCAGGAGTTCATGATCCAGCCCTGGGGCTTCGACAACTTCGGTGAGGCCCTCCGCGCCGGTGTCGAGATCTACCATGCGCTCAAGGGCGTGCTCCACGACCAGAACCTCTCCACCGCCGTCGGCGACGAGGGCGGCTTCGCGCCCAACCTCAAGGACAACGAGGACGCGCTCAAGATCATCGAGCAGGCCGTGGACAAGGCCGGCTACAAATGGGGCGAGCAGATCTTTGTCGCCCTGGACCCCGCGACGTCCGAGCTCTGGAACGAGGCCGAGAAGGACGGCAAGGAGGGCTACAAGTTCTTCTCGTCCAGCCAGGAAATCATCTCGAGCTCCGATATGGCCAGCCTCTGGGCCGAGTGGTGCGCCAAGTACCCGATCCGCTCGATCGAGGACGGCCTGGCCGAGAACGACTGGGCCGGCTGGAAGGAGCTCACCGACAAGATCGGCGACAAGGTCCAACTCGTCGGGGATGACCTGTTCGTCACCAACAAGAAGTTCCTGCAGAGGGGCATCGAGACCGGCACCGCCAACTCGATCCTCGTCAAGGTCAACCAGATCGGCACGCTGAGCGAGACCTTCGACGCCGTCGGCCTGGCGATGCGCAACGGCTACTCGGCGGTGATGAGCCACCGCTCGGGCGAGACCGAGGACGCGACCATCGCCGACCTTGCCGTCGCGACCAACTGCGGCCAGATCAAGACCGGCGCCCCGGCCCGCAGCGACCGCAACGCGAAGTACAACCAGCTGATTCGCATCGCCGAGGAGCTGGGCGACAACGCGGTCTACGGCAGCGCGTTCTGGAACAAGGGCTAAAGTCTCGTTCGAGATATGCAACCACCAGCAACAGCCCGCCCATCATGAACGGGCTGTTCTTGTTTGGGATGAGAAAGCCTGATTCACTTACGACTTGATCGTCCGGTTGCTGATCTTCGGGACCGTCACGTCGCGGTACTTGGCATATGCGCCGTTGTGCTGTTCGAAGTAGTTGACATCGTCGGGTGTGCCGGCTTCCCACTCGCTCTCGACACCCTTGACCGTGATCTCACCCTTGTCCGGGTCAAAGGTCATCGTGGCGAAGAGCGAGTCTTTGTACTCGGCCAGGCGGACCTTGCCGCCGAGCCACTTGTATGAAGCTGAGTTGATGTGCAGGTAGGCGATGCCGTCGATGGTGAGGAACTGGTCGCAGTGGGCGTGGCCGTTAATGCACAGCATGATTTTGTCGCGGTGCGGGGCCAGCAATTCCCGCACCTCCTCGGCGTTGTCGACCTCCAGCCAGCCGGCTAGGGGTTGGTGGCTGGCGATGAGGACGGGTTTGCCTGCGGCCTCGAGCTGCTCCGTGAGCCAGGCCTGCTGCTTCTTGCCGATGTACGAGGGGTACCCGCCCTTGTGCTTGGGCGAGCCGGGCTCGTTGCCATCGAGCACGATGATACGCATACCCTGGACATCGTGGGTGTAGTACGGCGCGGGGATGCCCCAGTACTTGATGCAGTCTTCGCGGGTCAGGCCGTGGTCGCGGATGTCGTGATTGCCGATCGTGTGCAGCGCGACTTCGTGGGCGTCATTAAACGCATCGATCTGCGGCTGGAGCTTGTCATTGGAGAACGCGAAGTCGCCGAGTTGCAGGAGCGCATCGGGTTCTTGTTCTTCCATCGCCTTCAGAAAGTCTTTCAATCGCTGTGGCGCGTCATCGACAAAGCCGATGTGCGTGTCTGCGATCACCCCGAGTGTGACTTTGCCCGCCAGGTTCCCGACTGACGCCCGTGCCGTTATTGGCAGGGCCAGGGAAGTGCAGGTCAGGGCCATGGTTTTGATGGCGGCGCGGCGGGTGATACGCATGGGTGTCTTCCTTTGGGGGCTTACGGTGGCCCCATGGCCCAGTTTATAGGCCGGAAAGTCTGGTCCAAGCAAAAAACAACCCCCACCCTGCGGCGGGGGCTGCTTAAGTTGCGTTGCAGAACACGTCTGCGAGGCAGGGGGTCGTCTTACTTGACCTCGACGTCCGCGCCGGCTTCCTTGAGGGCGTCGGCGACCTTGTCGGCCTCTTCCTTGTCGACGCCCTCCTTGATCGGCGAAGGGGCACCTTCGACCAGCTCCTTGGCTTCCTTCAGGCCCAGGCCGGTGGCTTCGCGGACGGCCTTGATGACCTGGATCTTCTTGCCGCCGTCGCCCTTGAGCACGACGTCGAAGGAGGTCTTCTCTTCGGCGTCGTCGTCGCCGCCACCTCCGCCACCCCCGCCGGCGACCATCACGGCGCCGCCCGCTGCGGGCTCGATGCCGTACTCGGCCTTGAGGTAGTCGGCCAGGTCCACGGCGTCCTTCAGGGTCAGGCCGACGATCGACTCGGCCAGGCCCTTGATCTCGGCGGACACTTCAACGGTTGCGGTTGCTTCTTCACTCATGGTTCAAATCCTTACATCTACAAGTCGCTCACAAGAGGTCGGGGCACGTCGCCCGTCTTTAACCCGAAGGCCAGTCGTGACGCGGGGGTTGTTTTAAACAAACACGGGTTCGAAGCCGGCAGGGTTATTAACCGGCCTTGGCGATCTCTTCGCCCTTCTCGAGCTTGTCCTGGATCGTCTTGAGGATGCCCGCGATGTTGCTCGCCGGGCTCTTGACGGCGCCGACGAGGTTCCGGGCCGGGGACAGCAGCAGCGTGACGACCTTGGCCTGGGCTTCTTCCTTGGTTGGGTATTTGCTCAGCGCCTCGATCTGGTCGGGGCCGAACTTGATGCCGTCCAGGATCGCGCCGCGGAACTCAAGGGTGTCCAGCTTCTTGGCCCAGTCGATCAGCTCGCGGGCGACGTTGACGACGCTGGTGTCTTCGCTGGTCGGGTAGACCAGGGCGGACGGGCCCTCGAGCATGTCGCTGAGGCCTTCGAGGTCGCCGCCCTCGAAGGCGCGCTTGGCCTGGCTGTTCTTGACGACCGTGACCTTGATCGACTTCTCGGCGAGGCCGGCGCGGAAGGTGTTATTGTCGTTCGCTTCCATGCCGCGGACGTCGACGAGGACGGCCCCGCTGACGCCTTCGAAGCGGCGCTTGTAGTCTTCGGTGATGAGGTTCTTGACGGGCTTACTCATGGCGGGTCCTGCCTTTCGTTGGGCGGGGACGGTTGTTGGTTGTTGGCGCTGGGCGCGGCAAGCCGCGGCGCGAGATGGGGTTATACCTCGACGGCGACCGACGGGCTCATCGTCGCGCTGAGCGTGACTTTCTTCAGGTACGTGCCCTTGGCCGCGGCGGGCTTGAGCTTGACGATGTGGTCGATCATCGCCTGGGCGTTCTCGACCAGCTGCTGCGGCTCGAAGCTGTGCTTGCCGACCGGGGCGTGGATATTGCCGCCCGAGTCGTTGCGGTACTCGACCTTGCCCGCGGCGAACTCCTTGACGGCCTGGGCGACGTTCGGGGTCACGGTGCCGGCCTTGGGCGAGGGCATCAGGCCCTTGGGGCCCAGCTGCTTGCCGAGCTTGGCGACGACACGCATCATCGCGGGCTCAGCGATGGCGACATCGAACTCCAGCCAGCCGCCCTCGATCTTCTTGACCAGGTCCTCGCTGCCGGCCTCGACCGCGCCGGCGGCCTTGGCCTCTTCGACCTTCTCATCGGGCACAAACGCGATGACGCGCTTGGCCGCCCCGCCCACGCCGTGCGGCAGCGAGATCGCGCCGCGGAGCATCTGGTCGGCCTGCTTGGCATCGATGCCCAGGTGCATGCACAGCTCGACGGTCTGGTCGAACTTGGTCTTCTTGAAAGACTTGACCCGGTTGACCGCTTCGACGAGCGGGACGGGGTCTTTGCTGGCGCGTTCGGCGTCGGCCTTGTAACGCTTGCCGGGCTTGCGGGATGGCATATCTGTTTCCTTTCGAGTTGCCCGCGATCAGTCGTGCGGGTGCGTCTCCCACGATTCGTACGCTCGTGGTTGGCGGGGTCTTTGGATTGTTCAGCGTGCTGAGCCGCGATCGGCTTGCGGTTACACCACTTCCACACCCATCGATCGGGCGGTGCCCGCGATCGTGCGCATCATGGCCTCGACGCTGTGGCCGGTGAGCTCCTTGGCTTTCTCCTCGGCGATCGACCGCAGCTGATCCTGCGTCAGCTTGCCGACCTTGTCCTTGTTCGGCACGCCCGATCCCTTGGGGATCCCGGCGGCGTCCTTGATCATCACCGCGGCCGGCGGGCTCTTGACCTCGAACTCGAAGCTGCGGTCCTTATACACCGTGATCACGCAGCCGACGGGCTTGCCCTTGAGGTGGGCGGTCGCCGCGTTGAACTGGGTGATGAACTGGCCGGGGTTGACGCCGTTGGCGCCCAGGGCCGGGCCGATGGGCGGCGCGGGGGTCGCGGTCCCGCCGGGGGCCTGGATCTTGAAGACCGAGCTGATTTCTTTCTTGGCCATAGCCGTTTCCTGCCTGCCGCGCGGGCGGCTTGGGTTGGTTGCAAAGGACGCTGCCGCCTGTACCCGGCCGGGGCGGGATCAGGCGAGCCGCGTAATGTAACAATTGCTGCGAGCAGCTGCAAATCCTGTTGATACCAAGCAGTACCCGAACAGCGGGGCTGCGATTCACGAGAGCCGCGGCCTGGATGTGCCTGGGTCTATACCCCGAGCATGTCCAGTTCCCGCGCCCATGCCGCCCGCTGCTCATCATCGACCTCCGGGTCCGGCAGCAGCGACCGGCGGGTGCAGTTGACCAGCGCTTGCAGGGTCTGGACCCGCCGGGCCGGGCCGATGTCGGCGGGCAGCTGGTCGTGCACCGCGTCACTCACGTCCGCCATCTCCAGCGGCGTGCCGCTTAAAACCCGCAGCGCTTTAAGCCGCGAGCGCAGCGCCGCAAACCCCGCCGACGAGTACCCCGCCGTCAGTTCCATCAGCCCCGCGACGGCGTCCGAGTCGTTGTCCAACTGCACCGCCTTGAGCACCCACTGCACAAAGTCGCGGTGGTCGCCACTCCCGGGTTCGGGGTCGAGCACGGGGATAATCAGGTCGCCGACACGGCCGGGCCGGCGGATGTCTGGGCTCAGCCTTTCGATCCGCGCGGTCATCAGCAGCCAGACAACCCTGCCGTGCAGCCTGGGGTCACTCATCATCGCCTGGATCTTGCCGGTCAGCCGGCGCTCGGTCGCGTGGGCGTCGGGGCCGACCCCGCCGAACTGCGTGTCGGCCTCATCGACGAACAGGATGACTTTACCCAACGCTTCGAGCACGCGACGCAGTCGCTCGAACACGACATCCGTCTGCCCGAAGTACTGGCTGCGGATGTTCTTGAGGACCAGGACCGGCAGACCGAGCGAGCCGGCGACGGCCTCAAAGATAAACGTCTTGCCCGCGCCGATCGGCCCGGCGATCGCCGCCCCCGGAATGGCCTCATCGCCCGTCGCCTTGATCCGCGGGATCAGCTCTTTGTCTAAGAACGCTTTGAGCCGTTCGTAACCGATCACGTCGCCGAGCGTGTGTTCGGGCTTGGAGAACTCGACGACGTCCTCGCCGAGCTGGCCGAGGATATAGGACTCGACCTGGGTGATGACCTGGCCGGGCGTGATCGGCTTTTGAGTATAGGCGGATTCGACGAGCAGCTGCCTGAGCGCGTGGATCGACAGGCCGGCGGTGAGCGCGCCGAGCGATGCTGTGTCATCTATGATCGGCTCGGGCTTGCCCTGCTTCTTGCGCGTGGCGGCGAACCAATCGATGTAATGCCGGCGCACCTGCTCGTCCGGCGAAGGGACCGTAACGCTCAGCACCTGCGGGAGCCTGGACACCCGGCTGTGCACCCCGCTGCGCGACTCGGCGAGCAGGATCAGCGTGTCCTCGCCCTCGATGAAGCCCGGGTCGCTGAGCCAGTCCTGCATGATCGAGATGCGGTGCCGGTCGCTGCCGCTCAACTTGGTGATGTCGCCGTCGCCCGCGGGCAGGAGCAGGTCAGCCGCCTCGATCAGGATGATAAGCTTGAAACCGTCGCTCTTCCGGTGGGCGTGCTTGCGTGCGTGCTGGGCGCAGAGCGTGAGCTGGCGCAAGAGCTCGAGCGCGACCGTCGGCTTGCCCGTCGCGCCCTGGATGTGCTGGTCAAACGCCTGTTCGAGCTGCTGCTTCTTCTTGCCCGCGTCCGGGTCGGTCAGCGCCTGCAGCGTGAAGTGGTCCGGCGAGAGCCCGGTTTTCCAGGTGATCCATGCGTCACGCAGCCGATCGCGATCGTCTCGATTGACACAGCGGATCGGGCCGTTGAGTTCGTAGACGAGCACCACAACGCCGGGGATGTCGCACTGCCTGCAGAGATAAGGCATCAGCGGCAGGTACTCGCCCCCGGAAGTGGCCGCGGCGTCTGAAACATCGATATCTGAGTCGTCGAGCCTGCTCGGCTTGTCGCTGACAAAAAAAAGATCGTGCACATCCCCGGTCACCAAGACACTCCGCGACTGCCCGGCGTTGACGATCCGGGCGAGGTCGGAGAAGAAGGCGTACTTGGGGGCGGGGGTGGGCATGATAGAAGTCGTGCAACTGTTGAAACCACAGATGCACGCAGATCAACACAGATCAAGCCAAAAAATTTGATCGGTGTGCATCCGTGTGGATCTGTGGTTACAAACCTACTCCGGCAGCTTCGGCTCGCCCTCTGCCTGCTCGGGCGCATCGCTCGCCGCCGAATCCGCCTCGCCCGCCAGGCCGATGAGCTGGTCGAACTCGTCGCTCGCCTTGTTCCGCGTCGCGTACTCGATGAACTCGGCCTCCTGGACCTTCGTGTCCGTGCCGGCGAGCTCCTTGCTGACCTTGGCCTTGGCTTTCATCTCTTCGCGGAGCTGGCGCATGTCGCTGAGCTCCTTGCTCGTGCGGTCGGAGCTGATGCCCGAGAGCATGTCGTTGAGCTCGGCCTCTTCCTTGGCGGTGATGATCTCGGCGACGGTCGTGGCCTGCTCTTCCTTGAGGCCGTCGATCTCGCGGAGCATCTGCTGGAGCTGGATCTTGTGGCCGGAGATCGTCGCGTCCAGCTCCTTGACCTCGCCCTCGTACTCCGCGATGCGCTCGGTCTTCTCGTTGATCTTCGTCGAGAAGTCGTTGAAGGCGGTCATGCAAGTCTGGTAGTCCTCGCCGGCCTTGATCTGCTCGATCGTCGCGCCCTTGGCCTTCATCTCCGACACAACCGTGCGGGCCTTGGCGGCGGCCCCCTCCTTGAGCTGCTCAAGCCGGTTGACCTCCTTGGTCAGCGACTTGATCTTGGACATCTTCTGCTCGTGCTGGACGATCAGCCGGGCGATCGCGTCCTTGTACTGCTGGACGCGTTTGCGCTTGTCCTCGATGATCTGGTCGAAGGTGGCGTTGACCACGTGCGGGCTGGTGGACACGGCCCGGCGGGCGGCGTCGATCCTGCCGGTGACGAGGTAGCCCAGGGCGCGGAAGTATCGGCCGATCGCTTTGAACATGAGGGGTCTCCAAGTAGCCTGCGGCGGCCGTTTCAGGCCGCCATCATTCTGCATCCTACATCGTCGCGATCGCTGGTGCGGCCTTAGCAATCGCGGTCCCGGCGGTCTAGACGCCCCTAGGCGTCGTCATCGATCACGTCGGCCTCTGATCCACTGACGGGCTTGTTCCGCTCCAGCCGGTCGATCATCGTGTCGTACTTGGTCAGCACCGTCTCGATCTTCTCGCCCAGCACCTTGAGCTGGTCGTCCTGGTCGGCGGTGATGCGGGTCAGCGGCTCGAGCCAGCCCTTCATCAGCGCGAACTGCTCCTTCATGACGTAGAGGAACGTCGCCGGGATCTTGTTGACGACCTTGATCTCCTGGGTGGGCGGCGCCGCTTGCGGCTTCGCAACCGCCTCCTCGGGGGCGCGCCCGGGCGCTGGAGCACCCCCCGCCGATGCTGAGACCGGCAGGTTCCCGAGCTTCTCGGTCAGTTCGTGCAGCGCGTCGAGCGTCTTCTTGTCGAGCTTCGCGGTGACCGAGCTCGGCGTCTTCTTCGCGGGCTTGTCCTCAACCGCTTGCGACTTGGCACCCGCCACCTGCGCGAGTTCGCTCGCACCGGCGTCCAGCGCGGCGCGGATGCCGTCCAGCCGCTCGCCCAGGCCGGCGACGTGGGTCAGCACCGGCGCGAGCTGCTCGCCGAGCGACGGCCGGTCGTCCGCCTCCGCGTCCGCCCGGCCGTTGGTCTCCGCGAGGCTCGTGGCCGCCCCGCCGATCGCCTCCCGGATCCCGCCCAGGCCCTGGTTGAACGCGGCGAGCTGGCTCACCACCGCCGCCGTCTTGTCCCCGCCCAGCGCGTTGACCGCGTTGTTGCGCACGAACGCCTGCTTGATGTCCTCCCAGCGCTGCTTCTCCTCGTCGCCGATGACGCCGATCAATTCCTTGAACTTCAAGAGGTTCGCCTCGGCGCCGGTCGTCAGCGTCTGCGCGTCCTGCTCGTAGGTCGCGAGCACCAGCCGCATCAGCTCGTCGTCGTTCATGACCGGCACGACCTTCTCGGCCAGCCGGTTCATGTTCCGGTACGAGCCCTGGAGCAGGAACGGCGGCTCGGTGCGGTACTGGTCCTCCTGCCCGGCGCTGAGGATGTACTGCTGGTTGACCGCGAGGATGATGTCGCGCACGGTCATGAGCTTGCGCATGACCGACGCCATCTCCTCGATCTCCTGCGTCGCGTAGTTGCCCTCGAACTCCAGGCCCTCGCGGCTGCCGGTCTGGGCGTACTTGATGATCGCGTAGACATCGCTCTGGCTGCGCGTCGCCAGCGGGTTGAGCGTCGGATTGCTTGTGAGGCAGTTCTCGAGGTAGGAGAGCTTAAAGGCCTCGCCGTGCTCGCCGATGATGTCGCCGAGGTTGTAGGTGTCGGCGCGGTTGCTGAGCATAT
>JANQKT010000171.1 GCA_028280965.1 Phycisphaeraceae bacterium | reverse complement strand
CCTCGGTCGAAACATCCATCTATGCCAGCGGGTCGTCGCTCGCGGCATCGAAGCCCGCGGAGATGAGCAGCGCATCCGGCTTGAACTTCTTGATCGCGGGCATGACCTGCTCGTCCATGACCTCGGCGTAGACACCATCACCGCCGCCGGGCATCAACGGCAGGTTGAGCGTTGTGCCCGCACCCGCAGCGATGCCGGTTTCCTCGGCGTGCCCGGTGCCGGGGTAGCAGGTCGCGGGGTGCTGGTGGGTCGAGATGAACAACACCTCCGCGCGGTCTTCGAAGTGGTGCTGCGTGCCGTTGCCGTGGTGGACATCGAAGTCCACAATCGCAACCCGACGTGCGCCATGCTCGGCCAGCCAGTGCTCGGCGGCGATCGCGACATGATTGAACAGGCAAAAGCCCATCGACTCGCCCCGCTCGGCGTGGTGGCCCGGCGGGCGTGCCAGGACAAACGCCCGATCGACCATGCCCGTGGCAACGGCGTCCACACCGGCCAGCGCTGCCCCCGTAGCGAACCGCGCGATCGATGCGCTGTCCGCGCAGATCGCTGAGTCCACACAGTCGATGTGACGTTGGCCCTCAGCGCAGGCCCGCTCAAGCCGGTCGATGTATGCCGGCTGGTGCACGCGCTCGACCGCCTCGCGGTCCGCAGGGCCGAACGGCAGGTGCTCAAGCCGGTCCCACAGGCCCGTGCTGCGCAAGCGCTCGACCACGGCGCGGAGCCGGCCCGCCCGCTCGGGGTGGCCGGGGCCGGTGTCGTGTCCGAGGAACCGCGGATCGTGCAGCAGGGCAACACGCATGGAAATCACCCCATCAAGTGGTCACAAAGACGGCTAAGCCCTGCAGCAATGAAACAAGCTGTTTCAATGGCTGCCCGCCGACCGAGTTATACCGCCCAAGGGCCCGGTTCCCCGCGTGCAGAACGCGGTGCACGCCCCCATTGGCCCGCGTCTTCGGCGCCGTGGCAACCGACGGCATCCGATCAATTATCATCTTAGCTAATCCAACAGCCCGTTTTTGCGTCGCGATCGTAAGGAACATATCATTTTTCTAGAAAATCCGGACTTCGATGATAAGTAATCACGCCTACGTACATAAGTAGTAGTAGAAGGACTCGAAGGAAGAGAGAGAAGGAGGTTTCCCAACGGACTGACCCCGGAGACCGACCCCTATGCTCGCCTTCCTGATCCGACGCAAAGCCTCCATCCTGATCTGGCAGTACCTCGACGGCATCATCCCGCCTGACCGATTTGACCTGCTCCAGCGCCTTCTGAGCAAGCACAGCAGCATCCGCCAGCAGTTCGTGGACTGCGCGGTGCTCAACGCTTTGCTGTTTGCCCATTTTAATCCCGGGCGCTACTCGGCCGTGCCGGCGATGAACGGGCAGCCCCAGCGGCTGGAAGACCCGGCCGACGCCGGTTCAGCGCTTCAGGCCGAGCTCGACCAGATCGAGGCCGATGCGGCCGCGCAGCACGACGACGAGCCCCACCAACGCCGGACCAAGCGCCCGGCCGGCTGAATCGGCCCCCATCAAAGCATCCGTGACAACGCCTCGTGCGAGACCGCGCGGTAGCCATGCCGCAGCTTCGGGTCGGTCTGCAGCCGGTCGAGCATCGCGGCCCGGTCCGCGTCCGAATCAAACTCAAGGCCGACCAGCGCCCGGCCGATCCGCTCGCCCGTGTACACGTAGTTGAAGTAGCACAAGTTCGCCAGGTCGCGGATGCGCGCGAGAAACTCGTGCAGCGCGCCCGGCCGTTCGGGGAACTGGTAGCGGATCATCAGCGGCCGGCGGAACGTGCCCGGGTCGTAGTGCACGATCCTGAAATCGACATCCTCGTGCGCGG
>JANQKT010000162.1 GCA_028280965.1 Phycisphaeraceae bacterium | reverse complement strand
GCTGATCCAGCGGAAGAAGTCGGCGAACCGCTGTTCCATCCCGTCGAACAGACCGGCGTAGAGCGCGAGCGCGAGCAGCATCGTGTTGCCCGCCAGCGCGCCGGCGACGCCGATCCGCACGAGCATCCGGCGCTGCTCGGCGAGCTGGATGCCACGCTTCGCCCCGCCCCTGGGCGCGTGCGGCCGGTACCCGAGCGTGCCCAGCGCCTTGGCGACCTTTGACAACTCGACCCGCGCCGGGTCCCACACGACTCGGACCGTCGCTTCGCGCAGGCTCAAACGCGCTGTAATCACGCCGGGCACGACGCGCGGCAGCTTCTCGATCAGCCAGACACACGCGGCGCAGTGCACACCCTCGAGCATCAGGTCGGTTGCGCACGTGCCGTCGTCCAGCGGGCGAACGTAAAGGTCGTGATATTTCTCCGAGTCAAAGGCGGACAGCCCGTCGGGTTTCGCCGGTCGGGCCGCCTCGCCCGGAATCTCGCTCTGAGCACGCAGGCGATAGTACGCGTCCAGCCCGCAGCCATGTATGACCTCGTACGCGCTCTCGCACGCCCGGCAGCAGAACTGCTCGGCCCGCCGGGCATCGATCAGCCCCGCGGGCACGGGCAGGCCACAGTGGGTGCAGGCGGTGTCGGCGACAGGCTTTGTTGCGCCGAGCTGATGCTGCTCCGCCGTCGGGTTGGGCTGGAGCTGTGTCACTCATCCACCTCGCAGCAGGCGGGCGTCTGACCGCCGACGGTGTTGACGCCGGCCCGCGCCGCCGCGGTGTCTTCATAGACCGGCTGCTGCGCAGCGAGGGCGGCCGCGTCCAGCCCGCCGCGCCCGATCAGTGTCCACAGCCCGACACCGATGAGCATCACCGCGGTCAGGTGCGGCAGCTTCCCGCCGAACACGCCGGCCAGGCTTTGCACGCCCGCGCCCAGCGAGACGAGCACCGGCAGCGTGCCGACCCAGAACACCGCCATGGTCAACGCGCCGAGCACCGGGCTCGCGGTGCCGGCGGCGACAGCGGCGAAGGCGTACAACCAGCCGCAAGGCAGGAGTGTCGTCAGCAAGCCGATCGCCAGCGCCCGTCGGACCGGGCTCATCGTCATCGCTGCGCGGTGGCCAGCGGCGAGCAGCTTCTGCATCACCTTCGGCACCGGCATGCGCATCGTCCGCTTGCCCATCGCGGTCAGCGCCGCGGAGACGCCGAACAAGATCATCACCAGCCCGGCGAGCATCATCGCGGCCCGACTGATGCCGGCGAGTGCGCCGCCGAGATCGAGCAGCGCACCGACCGAGCCGGCGGCGACGCCGAGCAGCGCGTAGGTCGTCAGCCGCCCGCCGTGGTACGCGGCGCTGAGCGCGACACGTCGGCCGCGCTGCGCTCCGCTGCCGGTCACGGCGAACGCGACAAACGCGCCGCACATGCCCGCGCAGTGCAATGAGCCGAGCAGACTCGCAACCAAGACTGCAACGATCAGACCGGTCATCGCGCCGCCTCCGCTCGATAGACAAACTGCTTGGCCGCTGCGACAAAGCGCTCGTCGCCGCGTGTCGCGGCCAGATCGAACTGCCAGAACCCTTCGCGTCCGAGCCCGGCCCTGCCGGCGTACCGACCCGGCAGGACCTCGCTTAGTTCGATGTCCAACACCTCGCCGGCACGGGCGAAGTGGTAGCAAGACAGCGTTACAGTCGCGCCCTCGATCGGCCCACCATCGCGATCATGCAATGCGATGATGATGTCACGCTGGTTCACCGCATCGAGCGTCCTGCCCGGCCGGATCTCGTACCGCCAGCCCAACTCGGCGCTGGCCGCAAGCGCGCCTTTGCGGTCGTCGTGGGCAACGGCCTTGTCGTAGTAGTCGGGCACGACCGCGAACGACGGGTCGCCGGTCCCGAGCGTGATCGCGACGAGGATGAACACGAAGTGCCCGCCGAGCAGGCCGAGAACGACCGCGGGCATCATGAAGCGCTTGCGCGCACGCGATGCGGGTTGCGGGTGGGTGGTCTCCGCGTTGCGTGTATCGGGATTAGTGTTCATCGCTCGCAGCCTGTTCGTTGTTCTCGGGGAGCTTCGTCTTCGCGTTCGGGTTGCACGGGCAGTCGCCGCAGTCACAGACGCAGCCGTCACGTTTGGGTTTGCTCGCAGTCGGGTCTGGTTTGGCGGGCGTCGCACTTAACTGATCAACAGAAATCGCAATGACATCCTTGGCATGGCTCATGTGTCGGTTCCTTCCTTGTCAATAGCTTCTTCATCATCTGCCTGTTCGGGCCGCTGAAACGGCCCCTTCATCTGGAATGTTTCTTCCGCGACAACGTGCGTGCCGTCGCTCACTTTCAATCGCACATCCAGCCGCCCGCGATCAAAGAGGTCGAACGGCGCGCTCAGGTCCACGGCGGCCGTCTTCGCCTCGCCGGGCGACAGCTCGAATGCCCCGCCGTGCACCGCCGCCGTGACACCCGCCGGCTCGACCGTCAGCGTGTAGGCGTGCGCGACGCGGTCACGGTTGACGATCTTCAGCCGCATCTGGTTCTGTACATCACCGGAATCAAGCACAATGAAAGGCCGGCCCATCCCGCGCATCGGCGTAACGTCCGCCAGCGACCGGTTCATCAGCACGAACAGGAACAGGCCGAACACGACCGACACCAGCAGCGGGTAGATCACGATGCGCGGGCGCAGCAGCCGGGTGCCCCCGCCCTTGAGCGCCTCCTCGGAGGTGTAGCGGATGAGCCCGTGCGGCCGGCCGACGCGGTCCATGATCGCGTCGCACGCATCGATACACTGCGCGCAGCCAATACACTCCAATTGCAAGCCATTGCGGATATCGATCCCCGTCGGGCAGGTCGTAACGCACTCGCCGCAGTCGATGCAGTCGCCGTGCTGCTGGAGGATGTCCAGGCCAATGGTTCGTTCGGCCTCGGGTTTGTTCTTTTCGGCGAAGGCCTCACGCTTCTGCTTGCCAAGCTTGCCGCGGGCCTCGCCGCGCTTCGTGTCGTAGCTGATGATCATCGATGATTCGTCGAGCAGGACCGACTGCAAGCGCCCGTACGGGCAGGCGACGATGCACAGCTGCTCGCGGAAGACGCAGACATGGAACATCAGCGCCGCGGTGACAACGAGGATGAAAACGAACGCCGTGGGGTGGTTCAGCGGCGAGCCGAGCGACCACCGGAACAGCTGCTCGACGCCGACGAAGTACGCGAGGAAGACATGCGTCAGGTGCAGACAAACAGCTAGGAACACAGCGTATTTCGCGGCCGTGCGCCACGCCGCCGGGGGTTTTGCAGGCTTGCCGCCCCGGCCCGCCCGGCCGTCAAAGAAGCGTTCGATCGGGCGGAAGACGAACTCGAAGTACACCGTCTGCGGGCAGGCCCAGCCGCACCACACCCGGCCGAGCAGCGCGGTGATCAGGAAGATCGAGAGGAACACTGTCAGCATCAGCAGCGCGAGCAGGAACGTGTCCGTCGGCAGAAACGTCATGCCGAACAGGTGGAACTCTCTGCGGAGGATGTCCAGCAGGATCGCGGGCTGGCCGTTGATCTTGATGAAGGGCAGGACGGTGAAGATGGCGATCAGTGCCCAGGCGACGATCCGCCGCCAGAGCAGGAACACGCCCTTGGAGAGCTTGGGATAAAGCCAGCGGCGCGAGCCGTCCTTCTCAAGCGTGGACAGCACGTGCTCTTCGGGTTCGAGCAGGTTCGGGTTGTTGCTGTAGGCCGCCATGGCACACACTCACAAACGGTCGAGCAGATCAGATCAATCGGGAGGGCGAGGCTATTGCTCCTGCTCCGTCGCATCAGGCTCGGGCGCATCGCCCGCGGACCAATCCGGGATGACCTCGCCCTCGGGCCCTTTGCCGTTGGCGACGTCGGTGCCCTTGAGCGACGCGACGTAGGACGACACGAGCACGACCTCGTTGGGGTGAAGCCGGTTGCCCCAGGCGGGCATCGCGCCGTTGTTCGCGCCGTCACGGACCACGACCACGATGTCTTCAATGTCCTTGACGTTGATGAACGCATCATCGGTGAGGTTGGGCGCGGAGCCGCCGCCCGCGCTGGCGCCGTGGCAGGAGATGCAGTGGGTCTGGAAGACGTTTTCCCCGAACGCGACCCACTGCTCGTCGGTCGAGTACTTCAGGATCGTCGCGGCGTCCGGCTGGAGCTCGCCCAGCTCGCCGAACTTCTTCTCGAGGTTCGCGACGGAGGCGCGCTCGAGCTGCCCGTGCGGCGTGAGGCCGCCGTCGGACATCAGCGTGAAGATCAGGTAGATCGGCGTGAAGACGGCGAAGGCGATGAAGATCCACGTCATCCACGCCGGCGTCGGGTTGTCGTACTCCTGGATGCCGTCGTAGACATGGCCGGTCAGCAGGTCCTCCTGCACGCCCGGCGTCTCATCGGGTGTCTGCGGTGCTTGGGGCTTGTTGTCTTGCTCGCTCATGGCGGGTTCCATTCGTGTTCGGGTAGGACAGGCATCCTGCGTGTCTGTTGGCCTTACATCCGTTGGCAAGCCGCAATCGCCTGCCCTGCGGGCTCAGGGTTCGCGCGGCTCGACCGGCTCGTCGCTGAGCGGGATCTCGCTCTGCTTGTCCATGTCCCGCTTCGGCCGCATCCAAGTGCGGATGACGACCGCGACGAACACGCCGAAGAACAGGATCAGCGCGATCTGCGACAGCAGCGTGAAGTCCATCGCGCGGAGCACATCCTTAAACATCACCGGCCCCCTTTCACGCCGACGCTGCCCAGCGTCGTGGTCGCGGTCTTGTTGTCCGATTCCGCGGTCGCCTCGGCGGGCTCGCCCGATTCATCATCAGCAGCGGGCGTGCGGTTCAGGTCCGTGCCCAGCCGCTGGAGGTACGCGATCAGCGCGATGACCTTGGACCCCGGCTCGACGACCTTGTCAGGCACCATCACGACCTTGCCGTTCTTGTCCTTGACAACCTCGCCGTCCTCATCGACCTTCTCTTTCCAGGTCAGCACGTACGGGCCGTTGTCGTTCTGCTCTTCGAGCTCGGCGTGGATCTTCGCGGCTTGCGTTTTCGCGTGCTCTACCGCCTCGTCACCGGTCGGGTAGGGCTTGCCGTCGTTGAAAGAGAACTTGTCCCAGTGCTTGTCGCCGGGGTGCAGGGCCATGATCGCCCGGACGCGCACGGGGATCGATTCGGTATCGAGCTCCTGCTCGAGCAGCCACTTGTAAGGCGGCATGATCGAGCCGGGCACGTGTTCGCCGGGGTTATCGAAGTGCAGGACATGCCAGAGCGCCTGGGGGTTGCTCTGGCCGACGCGCGCCAGGTCCGGGCCGATCCGCCGGCTGCCCCACTGGAAGGGGTGGTCGTAGACGAACTCGCCGGGCTTGGAGTACTCGCCGTAGCGCTCCACCTCCGCAAGGATCGGGCGGATCATCTGGCTGTGGCAGTTGTAGCAGCCCTCGGCGATGTAGATGTCGCGCCCCGCCAGCTCCAGCGGCGTGTACGGCTCGACCGTCTCGATCGTCGGCACATTCGACCGGATCACGAACGTCGGGATGATCTCAAACAGCGAGGCGACCACAACCGCGATCACGACCCAGGCGGTGAAGCGCATCGGCAGGCGCTCCCACCTGCGGTGCCACCAGCCGGTGGACCAGACGTTAAGCCGCAGCGCGAAGTTGGTGACGCCGGAGATCGTCGGGGCGGGGCGCTGCGGGTCGCCGTCGTAGTGCTTGCTCAGCGGCGCGGCCTGGTAGACGGGCACGTCGTACTTCGCCGGCCGCGCCGCCCAAGTTCGGTAGAGGTTGTAGGCGCCGATGCAGGCCCCGGCCATGTACGCCAGCCCGCCGAGGATCCGCAGGACGTACATCGGGATGATCGCTTCGACCGTCTGGATGAACCCGGTTGGGCCCTGATATGCGAGGACGCCGGTGTCGGTCATCGCCCGCCACATCAGGCCCTGGGTGATGCCCGCGACGTAGATCGGGATGATGTAGAGCAGGATGCCGAAGGTCGCCAGCCAGAAGTGCAGGTTGGCGAGCTTCCTGCTGAAGAGCTTGGCCTGGAACAAACGCGGCGCCAGGAAGTACGCCATGCCAAAGGCCAGGAACCCGTTCCAGCCCAGCGCCCCGGAGTGGACGTGGGCGATCGTCCAGTCGGTGTAGTGCGAGAGCGCGTTGACCGACTTGATCGAGAGCATCGGGCCCTCGAAGGTCGCCATGCCGTAGAACGTCGTCGCGACGACGAAGAACTTGAGGATCGGGTCGGAGGCGACCTTGTGCCAGGCCCCGCGGAGGGTCAGCAGGAAGTTGACCATCCCGCCCCAGGACGGCATCCAGAGCATCAGCGAGAAGAGCATGCCCAGGGACGCGGCCCAGTCCGGCAGCGCGGTGTACTGCAGGTGGTGCGGGCCCGCCCAGATGTAGATGAAAACAAGCGACCAGAAGTGCACGATCGACAGCCGGTATGAGAACACCGGCCGCTCGGCCTGCTTGGGCAGGAAGTAGTACATCATGCCGAGGAACGGCGTGGTCAGGAAGAACGCCACCGCGTTGTGGCCGTACCACCACTGCATGAACGCGTCCTGCACGCCGGCGTAGATCGGGTAGCTCTTGAGGATGCCGGTCGGGACGACGAGGTTGTTGAACACGTGCAGCACCGTGACCGTCACGATCGTCGCGATGTAGAACCACAGCGCCACGTACATGTGCCGTTCACGCCGACGCATCAAAGTCATAAAGAAGTTCACCCCGAAGAAGCCCAGCCAGACGACCGCGATCAGGATATCGATCGGCCACTCGAGCTCGGCGTATTCCTTGGACTGCGTCACGCCCATCGGCAGCGTGATCGCCGCCAGCAGGATGATCAGCTGCCAGCCCCAGAAGTTGAGGTTGGACAGCGTGTCGCTGAACATCCGCGTCTTGCACAGCCGCTGGGTCGAGTAGTAGATGCCCGCGAAGATCGCGTTGCCCGCGAAGGCGAAGATCGCCGCGTTGGTGTGCAGCGGGCGGATCCGCCCGAACGTCAGGTATTCGAGGCCGAGGTTCGTCGGGATGTCCGTGCCGGGGATGACCGGGAACGGCAGCTGGATCGCCAGGATGATGCCGACCAGGAACGCGACCAGCGCCCAGGCGACCATGGCGAAGAGGAACTTGCGGACGACCGCGTCGTCGTAGGAGAACGACTCGAGTTGGGGTGCGGTGCCCGCGCTGCCCGCGGCTTCCGGGGGGTTCGCGGCGAGTGCTGTGTCCATGACTGGAGGCTCCGAGTGCTATTCAGTGCGGCGTATGCCTGGATTCGCATATTTTTTCGGCTGAAAGCGGTATCAGCCTACAAAAGTATAAAAGACTCTTTTATCCTTTTATAGCACATTTCGGCTGCTTGTGTGATGAAATTCAGTCTCAATTGTGGATTTGAACGTCGATCAGCAACCGCTCAAGCCTCCTGACAGAAGCCCGGCACGCTGGATGCAGTCCAACGCTCACTCTGGTTGCGACACCTCACCCGCCACCGCCGTCGCGGTCAGGTGCTCGATCTCGATCACGGCCAGGTGGTATTCGCTGGCGGCGTCCAACCGCTGGCTGCGGGTTTGCAGCAGCGTGCGCTCGGCGTCCAGGGCGGTGAGGTAGTCGGTCAGGCCGGCTTCGTACGACCCGAGCGCGGCGCGGTAGGCCGATTCGGAGGCGGGCAGGGCCTCTTGATCAATCGCGTCCAGCGCATACGCCGCGGCTTCATAGCGCGCGTACGCCCGGGCGAGTTCCCGACCGGCGGAGGCGCGGGCCTCTTGCTGCTGCGCCCTAGCCTGGGCGACACGCAGGCGCGCGGCGAACACACCGTGGCGGTTGTCATCAAAAACCTGCAGCGGGATGCTCAGCTCGACAACGCCCGCAACGTCATCCGCATCCGGGAAGTAGCGCACGCCGGCCCCGACGGTCGGGTCGGCGATCGCTTTGGCCTGCTGCAGTTCCAGGTCGCGTTGCCGCTGAGCGATCTCGTCAGCCCAGCGCGCGACGTGCGGGCTCTTAGCCAGGCGCCCTTCCAACTCGTCCAGCGTCGGCGGGTCGATGCGCTGCCCAAGGTCGCCCGTCACGCCTTCAAAGCGCGCACGCCCGGCGCCCCAGCTCCCGGCGAGGTCGGCCATCGCGGCTTCATGCTCTCGGCGGGCACGCTCCAGCGCGATCCGGCTGAGCGCGACGCGGGCCGAGGCCTGGTCGCGCTCCCGGCCGGGCGCGGTGCCGGCGCCGGCGCGATCCATCGCGATCGCCAAGCCTGATTCCGCGAGCCTGAGCTGCTGTTCGGCCAGGGCGATGCGCTCCTGAGCGACGACGACGGTCACGAACCGCCCCGCTGTGGTTGCCGCGACCTCGATGCGGCGCTCCTCGTAGTCCCATGCGGCGAGCCGCTGGGTCGCCTCGCCGAGCGCTTGGCGTTTGGCCCGCTTGCCGCCGAGCTCGATGACCTGGCTGAGGCGCAGGGTCTGGCGGTCGAAAGTCGTACCGGCACTCGGGCCGGCGATGTTCTCCGCGGAGAAACCCGCGCGCGGGTTCGGCGGACGGCCCAGTTGCAGCGCATCAGCCTCAACGGCGAGTACGGCCCATCCCGACGCGCGCAGCCCCGGGCTGTGGCGCAACGCCAACGCGATCGCCTCGTGCAGCGTGACTTCGCCGGTCGGGTTGGGCAGCGGTGGATCTTCGCTGACGGCCCGAACGCGCGTGCGTGTATCAAGCGCATCCGTCAGCGGACGCGCCGCATCAAGCTCGGCCTGGTACGGGCGCGCGGCCACCCACAGGTCGTCGAACGGGCGCTGCCGCGCGCAGCCGAACGCGAGGCCGACACCGCCAACTACGCAACCCACCGCAAGCAGTCGAGGTGATCGAATCATCATGGTGCCGCCGACTCGATATAGATCCCCGTCGCATGGATGGTCAGCACTTCATCATTGGCGCGCGGGCCGACGACACCCTTCACGATCAATGTTGCCAACGGCTTGAAGTGTGCGGTCAGGTCCGCGGCGAGCACCTTCCCCGCGTCATCGACGACCTGCAGCGTCGCGAGGTTCGGGGTCTTGTCCTCGTTCGGCGTGCAGCAATAATCCCAAGGCGTCTCGCAGTGATCATCCTCTTTCGTGCAGGGGTTGACGACACCCGCGTCGATGACTGTCGCCGAGGCTCGGCCGGCGACGATCGGGCTTTCAACCCCACCAACCACGACATACACAACGACCTCGTCACCTTCTTTCGCGTTCGCTTTAAGCTCGGTGATCACGGTTGCGCCTTCCGGGGCGCTGTCGAGGAAGTAGCTGGCGGGCAATGTGGCGCCGACTTCGGTTGTTTCGGCCGATCTATCCGCTCCACCGCAGCCGACCAGAGGCAACGCCGCCATGCACAGCGCACCGGCAACAAACCATTTCGCAAGCAAACTCATCATCACGGAAGCTCCTTTCATCAACAGGAAAAAGCAATCTCATCACGTCGCCTTGAGCGCCTCGGCGACGGGGAGTCTTAAACAACGCAGCGTCGGCGGGACCGCGCCGATCAGGCCCAGCGCCACCCCCGCGGCGATACCAAAACCAACCGTCGGCCCGTCGAGCAAGAGCCCGAACGCGCCCATCGAGAAGCGCACCGACACGCCATCAAGCAGCAGTAAACAGATCAGCGCGCCGATCACCGCGCCCGCCGCGGAGGCGAGAAGCGACTCCTGCACGAAGCTGAGCACGACCGCCCGCCGGGGGAAGCCCAACGACTGGAGCGTGCCGACCTCGCGGACGCGCGACGCGAACGCCGCGTACATCGTGTTTAAGCCCCCGAGGAGCCCGCCGATGCCGATGAGGACCGCGGTGATCCAGACCATCATCTTGACCGGGCGGTAGAAGGCGTTGAGCTGGTCGTAGTAATCGGCCTCGGGGATCGCGGCGAGCTCGAGATCGACACGGCTTTTCACGAACAGATCGACATCCGCGAACTCGCCTTCATCCAGCGTCAACACCACGCACGACACGCCCTCGCGCCGGGTCAGGGTCTGGATACTCGTCAGCGGGACCCAGACCTCGGCGTCCATGACGGTATTGGGCGCGGCGAATCGGCCGACGATCGTGAGGGCGCGCCCATCGACCCAGATTGATTCACCAACGGACAGGCGCTCGTCATCAACGCCCAGGCGTGTCGGCGCCAACGCGCCAACGATGACCTCGTCCGCGCCCGTGTTCGGTGCTCGGCCTTTGGTCAGCCGCACCTGCGGGTGCACCGCAAAGGCGGCGGGCGTCATCCCGCGGAACACGGCCTGGCCGGCGGGCTCGGCGTCGGGACCGAGCGCCACGCCGAGCGCCGCGTGGACCTCTGGCGAAACAAACGCCTTGCCCGCTTCGGACCTGATGCCGAACACGCTGGCCTGCGCCTGGCTGGCGACCGAGGCGCTGATCTCGCTGCGTTCGATGCTTTCTTCGCTGCCGGCCCCGAGCAGGATGACGTTGTCCTCAGATGCCGAGCCTGTCAGCGACCGGTCCATCGCGCGGACGAACGCGAACGCGCTGGTCGCCAGCACAACGACGAGCACGCTGCCGACAACGCTGATCATCAGGCGCAGCGGCGACCGGCCTAGGTTGCGGGCGGCGTATTCAAACGGGAGGTTTCGCATGGTTATTCGTTCGTCTATCTCAGACCGCACGGAAACACGACGCGATCGGTCGACGCGCCGCCTGGACCGCGGGGACCAGCCCGGCGAGCACGCCGAGCAAAACGGCGATCAACAACCCCGTCGCGAGCAGCTGCGGCTCGGCGCGGATCGGGATGCTCAGGCCGTCGACCGAGAAGCTGACGCGCGTCAGTTGAATCGTTGTCAGTGCGCCCGCCGCGCCGACCAGCCCGCCGATGACGCCGAGCACCACCGCCTCGGTCACGATCAGCCTGCCGATAAGCCAACCATTAAAGCCAAGCGTCTGCAGGACCGCGTGCTCCTTGATCCGGTCCTGCACGGACAGCACGATCGCGTTGCCGACCAGCGCGAGCACCGCGGCCAGGCAGCCCCACCCGAGGAGCTTCGTGAACCCGATCAGCTCGATCATGTCCCCGGCGACCTGCGCGACAAAGGCCTTTTCCGAACGTGTCGTCGTCGGGTGCTCAGCGGATGCATACAGCTCATCGATCTGCTGCGCGACCGCGTTGAGCCTCGCGGGGTCATCGACTTTCACGTTGAACTGCGTGACGACGCCGAGCTGCTTGTCGGTCTGCTGCTGGAGGTAGTCGAGGTGGACGTAGGCGACGTTCTGGTCCTGGGCCTGGTCGGAGTCGAGGATGCCGGCGACGTAGGCGGTGATACCCGCGGCGTCGAAGGTGTCGCCGACTTTCAACCCGCGTCGTGCCGCGAGCGTTTCGCCGACGAGCGCCGCGTCCGATCGGCGTTGCCAGTCTTTGAGCGAGCCGCCAAGGACTTCTGTGCCCTTGCCGATCGTTTCGACAAACCGATCGCGCGGGACACCACGGAACGTGACGACATCCAGCGATGCCCGGCAGTTGTTCACCACCACACGGATCGGGACGACCGACTGTACGCCCTCGATCTGCTCGATCTGTGGCAGGTAGTACTCCGGCAGCCGGCTGGAGAACGGGCAGAACCGGTCCTCGCGGTAGACGACCAGCGTCGTATCCGCCGCGGTGGCCTGGGTGGACTCGGCGACACCGCGCTGCATCGTTTGGATCGCGACAAACAAATACATCGCGATCGCGACACCGGCGACCGTTAACAGCGACCGTACGCGGTGGCGCACGACCTGTTTCAAGACCAGCGGTACGTATCTGGGGCCGATCATCGGGCGGCTCCTTCTTCAGGGCGTGTCGTCGCGGTCTCGCCGGAGAACGCGGCCTGTACCGAATGCTCGACAAGACGGCCCTTGTCCAGGTGCAGGGTCTGGTCGGCGTACTCGGCGGTCGCCGCGTCGTGCGTCACCATGATCAGCGTTTTGTTGAGCTCACTGTTCAGCCGACAAAGTAGTTCCATCACCGCGTGAGCCGATGGCTTGTCGAGGTCGCCGGTCGGTTCGTCGGCAACGATGATCTGCGGGTCGGTGACGATCGCGCGGGCGATGGCGACGCGCTGCTCCTGCCCGCCGGAGAGCTGCCTCGGGTAGTGGTCGTGCCGGTCCGCCAGCCCAACGAGCGACAACGCCGTCGCGACGCGTTCGTGCCTTTCCCTGCGCGTCAGTTTGTGCAGCAGCAGCGGCAGCTCGACGTTCTCGTACGCGGTCAGCACCGGCACAAGGTTGTAGAGCTGGAAGACGTAGCCGACATGGTCGGCGCGCCAGGCGGCGAGTCTACTGCGCGAGAGTTTGGCGATGTTTTGTCCGCCGATGGTCAGCGCCCCCTCGCTCGGCCGGTCGATCCCGGCGATGAGGTTCAAGAGCGTCGTCTTGCCGCTGCCGCTGGGGCCCATCAACGCGAGGAACCGCCCGGCGTCGATGTCCAGGTCCAGCCCGTCCAAGGGCTTGATCGTCCCGGCGCCCTTGCGGTAGGTCTTGCTGAGTTGTCGGCACTCGATCAGGGGCATGGTGCTTCTCGTTTCTTCCTGTTAAGCAAGTAGAACTTGATCAATCCACCCCGGAGCCATTCACGCGGACACGTTGGCCTTGCTGCAAAGACGCATCGGGGTGGTTCACAACGGCGTCGCCGGGGTTCAGGCCGCTGCGGACTTCGATGAAGCCGTCGCCGCGGTTACCGCCGAGCGTGACCCTGCGTTGCTCGAGCCGACTGTCATCGGGCGAGACCCACCATACGAATGGACCGTCGCCACCCTCGATGACCGCGCTGCGTTGGATGGCGACGGGGCTTGAGCCGCTGGGTGTGCCGGCACTAGGTATGGATGCCGCAGCGTCGCCGCCAAAAAATTTCACGCGCGCCAGCATATCCGGCTTGAGTAGCGGCGAAGGGTTGTTGATCGCGACCTTGAACTGCACGGTGTTCTTGGCGATGTCGGCGCGGTTGACCAGGCGGGTCACGGTCCCGGTGAACTCGGTGTCGGGCAGAACATCGACGAGGATGACTGCGCGCTGGCCGACGCCGACCTTCGACGCGTCGGCTAGTGGGACATCGACGCGGACCTGTAACTGCGCGGGGTCGTAGAGGTGGATGGCGTGGGCCGAGTGCGGCGCGTCCATGTCGAGCATCAGTTTGGCGCCCGGCGCGACCAGACGCTCCATCACGACGCCGCCGATCGGGCTGTGGATCTTCATGCGCTCGACACGCAGCTGGGCCTCGGCGAAGCGCGCACGCCCGGCCTTGAACGCGGCGACGGCTTCGTCCCGACGGCGGGTCAGTTCGAGCTTGAGTTCGAGGTCGCGCTCGGCCGCGGCGAGGACTGCCTTGGCTGCTTCGACACGCGCCTCCAGCCCCGGCCGGCGCTGCCGGGTCGCCTTGAGCACCGCGGCCTGGCTCTGCATACGGTACTTGGCTTCCTCGATGCGCATCGCAGACGCCGACGACTCGCCCGCTGCGAGTAGTCGTTCGTACCCCGCCGATAGTTCGTCCAGCTTCGCCAGCTCCTGAGCAACCTCCGCGTCCAGGCGGGTTAGCGCCGCCTCGGCCTCGGCCAGTGACGCCCGCGCGACGGCCTCGGCCCGCACGAGCGCGATCGGCTCTTTCAGTTCCGCCTCCGCCGCGGTCATCTCCGCGACCAGGCCTTCCATCTCGGCGACCGCGTTGTCCAGTGCCAATGCCGCATCGTCATCCACCATCTCCACAAGCAGGTCGCCGGCCTTGACCGCATCACCCTCGAGGACGTGGACTTTGTCAACGATGCCGTTGGTTAGCGCCGTCGCATAGATCGGGTAGGGGTCCGGTTCGACCCACCCGGGCGCCTGCGCGACGACAGCGGTTGGCGCTGGCGCGCTTAGCGTATTGCTTTGTTCAGTTGCGCGCGGGGTGCTCTGCCCGCCGATCGCACGGGCGCGCACGACCTCAACCTCTACAGCGGGCGCGATGACATCGCGCATCGCGTAGGCGATCAGCGCCAGCGTGGCCAGTAGGACCAGCGCGGGCAGGGCAAGCCGCGTCGCCCAGCGCCGACGCGGCGGGGGGACCGGGCGTACTTCGGTTGTTGTCGGCGGGCCTTCATCCACGCCGGGCTGCTTGGCACGCGACAGCGTCTGTAAGTCCATCTCGGACGGCTCCAACGTTTGAGTTCACAAGCACCATCGACAACCGCGCAGAATACCTTGCGCGGCCTCATGATCATGCAGGGCGCAGCGGGCGCGCAGCGCCCCTACAACACGAATTCAAATGATGGGTGGCGGGATGGAAACGCCGAGCGCAGCGCTGGTCGGCCGGGCTGTCGGCATGATGGAGACAACAGGCGAGGAGGAATCAATCGGCAACACACCGCCGAGCAGCAGCGCGACCGCGATCGGCGGAGACACGGCGATCACCCCACAGCAAGCGCAGTCACAATCGTTTTCGCACGGCGCGTCGGGCATGGGTGAATCCGGATCGGCTTCACCGCTGTGATCACAGCAGGTGGTCGCTTCGGCGTAGCAGCAGCCGGCGTTGTCACAGCCTGTTTCGGCAGAGGCGTGCGCTTCGGCGGACGCACAACAGCGGCCCTGTTGCTGCATCGCGTTGGCGACCGGCAGCACCCAGACCGATAGCACAAACACCGCCGCGAGGGCTCGGGTCAGCGGGTTGAGATGTCTGCGGATGATCACCATCTAACTGTACTACAGCGGCCTGATCGTTCAAGTTCGTCTACTCTCTTAATCGTTATGCCCCGTGAGCTATTCCAGCAAGAGGCGGGGTCAGGATTCGGCTAACGCGGTTGACCTGAGCAGCCAATCCGCTAGATTATAAAAAGACTATATAGTCCTTTGTTGCCTGCCAAAACCCTTTCAGGCGGGATAATTATGACTTCGAACACCCTGAACACGCCCCCACAACCCGCCCGGCCCGACCTCGCCCACCCGCGCATCCCCCGGCCGGACCGGGCGAAGGTCGTCACGATCGCCCTGACCGCCGTGGCCTGCGTCGGGCTGTACTACCTGCTGCCGGCGTCGATCGACGAGCTGCAGCGGCGGATGGCGTGCATCTTCGTCATGGCCGCGGTCTTCTGGGCCCGCGAGGTGCTGCCGCTGTTCGCCACCTCGCTCATGGTCATCGGCATGATGATCCTCGCATTGGCGACCACGGGCGGGATGGCGCTCACGCTGCCCGGTATCAGCGCGGTGCCCGAAGGCACCGACATCGACGCCAAGGACTTCCTCGCCGCGTTTGGCTCAAACATCATCATCCTGTTTATGGGCGGGTTCCTGCTCTCGCGCGCCCTAACTAAGCATCAGATCGACCGCGCGATCGCCGCGAAGGTGCTCCGCCCGTTCACGAAGAGCCCGCTGTTGATGATCTATGGCGTGCTGGCGATCTGCGCGTTCTTCTCGATGTGGATGAGCAACACCGCGACCGCCGCGATGATGATCGCGATCATCCGACCGATCCTGGCTCAGCTCCCCGCCGACGACAAGTACCACCGCGGGGTCGTCTTGGCCGTGCCGTTCGGCGCGAACGTCGGCGGGGTGGGCACGCCGATCGGCACCCCGCCCAACGCCGTCGCCTTCGCCGCGATCAACGCCGCCCAGCCCGGCGCGGTCTCGTTCCTGGACTGGATGATGATCGGCATCCCGCTGGTGATGCTGCTGCTCGCCGGCGTCGGGCTGCTGCTCTACTTCACGCACAAGCCCGAGGCCGGGCTGAAGCTGCCGGACATCACCGGGCCCAAGAAGATCTCCTGGTACGGCTACCTGACGATCTCGATCCTGCTCGCTGCGGTCGGGCTGTGGCTGACCGGGCAGCTGCACGGGATCGGTGCCGGGACGGTCGCGCTGCTCGCCGCGGGGGCGCTGACCGCGCTCAACGTACTGGACAAGCAGGATGTCGATTCGATCGATTGGAACATCCTGATCCTGATGTGGGGCGGGCTGGCGATGGGGGTGGGGATCGCGCAGTCCGGCCTGACCGACCTCATCGCCGCCGCGGACCTGGCGCAGCTGCCCGGCGGGCTGGTCGTGCTCGCCGCGGTGATCATCTTCGCCTCCATCGGCCTGTCCACCTTCATGAGCAACACCGCGACCGCGAACCTGATCGTGCCGATCGTGATGGCCTTCGCGCTGGCGGCAAACGACCGCGTCCAGCTCGCGGTGCTCTGCGCGCTCGGCTGCTCGTTCGCCATGGCCATGCCCGTCAGCACCCCGCCCAACGCGATCGCCTTCGCCACCGGCGAGGTCAAGGCCTCGTCCCTGCTCAAGCTCGGCGGGCTGGTCTCCATCTTCGCCGGGCTCGTGCTGCTGGTCGGGTATCAGCTGGTACTGCCGGTGGTTTTGGGATGACTTTAAGCTCGATAGCCGTGATCAAAACGGGCTGTGCGTCGCCGCCGGCTCGCGGTCCATTTCCGTCGGCAGCGAGATGGTGAAGGTTGTGCCTTTTTTGGGTTTGGACTCGACGCTGATCTCCCCGCCGTGCTCTTCGACGATCTTTTTGGTGACGACCAGGCCCAGGCCGGTCCCGCCGTAGCCCTTGGTGGAGTGGAAGGGCTGGAACAGGTCGTTGCGCTCGGCCCGGTTCATGCCGACGCCGTTGTCGATCACGACGATTTTGACCTCCTGGTCCAGCTCGTCGTAGTGGCATCCGAGCGTCACCGCGCCCGAGCCGGGCTCGCAGGCGTCCAGCGCGTTGTGCAGCAGGTTCAGCACGGCCTGGTGCATGCCCGACTGCTCGATCGGCACCGGCGGGAGGCCGGGCTCGATGTCCGTAATCAGCGCGACCTTCTTCTGATCGAACTGCCGCTGGACCAGCGCCGCGAGGTCCTTGAACATCGGCAGCAGCTGCTCCATCGCGAGCTCGGGCTGGCGCTGCTTACTGAACTGGAGCATGTTGAGCGTGAGCTGGAAGATCTTTTCCTGGTTGCGGTGGACGATCGCCCAGCCCTTGAGGATGACGTCCAGCGAGCGTTTCTTGATGCCGATATCGACGACGTCCGACCCGCCACGCATGCCCTGGAGGATATTCTTGATCGAGTGCGAGAGCGAGGCGACGGCGGAGCCGACCGCGGCAAGGCTCTGCTCCTGCATGCGCTGCTCGAGCAGGCGCGCGTTGTCGAGCGCCAGGCCGGTCTGCACACCGATCGCCGCGAGCAGGGAGAGCTGGTCCTCGGTGAAGGTGTAGTTGGCGATCTGCGAGTCGAGCTGGATCACGCCGTAGGTGTGGTCCTTGTGCTTGATCGGCACGCACATCGCCGAGCGGATGCCGTAGGCCTGGATCGAGTCGCCGGAGGTGAACCGCGTGTCGTTCATCGCGTTGGACGAGAGCACCGCGACGCCGCGGTCCAACACATACCGCACGATCGTCCGGCTGATCGTCGCCTTGCGCAGCGGGTCGGGCAGCGTGCCTTCTTCCTCGCGGAAGCGCAGCACCGTCGGTTTCGGCTCGTCGTCGATGTCGTCGCACAGCAGCACGAACCCGCGGTCGGCGGCGAAGTACTCGAAGACGACCTCCATCATCCTCTCGAGCATCGTCTGCTTGTCCGTCTCCGAACCGATCAACGCCACGAGATGGTAGATGATCTGCAGCTGGAACTCGGCGGCCTGTGAGGGCT
>JANQKT010000155.1 GCA_028280965.1 Phycisphaeraceae bacterium | reverse complement strand
CATCCACTCGCTGGAAGAGAACATCGAGGCCACGCTCGAGGGCGTGACGCAGAACACCGTCGGAGAAGAGAACTGGGCCGCCTCGGTGCGATCGACAATGCTCAAGGACCCGGCCGTGCTGATGGTGGCGCAGGTGCCCGACGCCGACACCGCCAAGGAGATCGTCAACGGCGCCAAGGAAGGCAAGCGTGTCTACGCCGGCCTCCGCGCCAACGACACCTTCACGGCGCTGAAGGCATGGAGCGGCGCGGTCAAGTCGCTGCCGGACGTGGCCGACACGCTGCAGGCGATCATCTGTCAGCGCCTCATCCGCAAGCTGTGTCCCATCTGCCGCCAGGCCTACCAACCCGACGCCGCGGCCCTGAAAAAACTCAACCTGCCCGCCGACAAGATCTCCCAGCTCTACAAGGCCTCCGGCAAGATCATCACCGACAAGCGTGAACAGACCTGTGAGACCTGCCAGGGCCTGGGCCACCTCGGCCGCACCGCCGCCTTTGAGATCATGATCATCGACGACGAGACACGCGAGCTGCTCCGAACCGGCGACGTCAACAACCTCCGCAACGCCCTCCGCAAGAAGCGGATGATGCTGATGCAGGAGGCGGCCCTGGTGAAGGTCATCAACGGCGACGCGGGCATCAGCGAAGTCATGCGGGCCATGGGAGGTGAAAAATGATTGCCAACATCATCGTCCTCGTCTTCGTGCTCGGCCTGGGCTACTGGTGGAGCACGCAGGGCCTGTTCTCCGGCCTGATTCACTTCGTCTGCACCATCATCGCCGGCGCAATCGCGTTCGCGGTGTGGGAGCCGCTCGTGCTCGGCCTGCTCATCGAGCGCCAGGAAGACATCGCGTGGGGCGTGGGGCTGGGCGTGCCGTTCTTCCTGTCGCTGCTGATCATGCGACTGCTGACCGACAAGATCGTCCCCGGCAACGTCGACATGCCCTACATGGCCAACTCGATCGGCGGCGGCGCGTTCGGCGCGCTCAGCGGCGTGATCACCGCCGGCATCGTCATCCTCTGCCTGCTCATGACCGGCGGCATCGCCTATGACCTGAAGTACCAACCCCTGAAGATCTCCGACACGGGACTCATCGAAGACAACCAGACGCTCTGGATCCCCGCTGACAAGATCACCGCGGGGCTGTACGCGACGATCTCGCTGCGCGGCGGCGCGTTCAACCGCCAATTCCCCGACCTCTTCGAGCAGATCGCCCTGTTCCCCGTGACCAGCCGCCCTTACGCCCGCGGTGCGATCCGTCCCGACAAGTTCGAGATCGCTCCCTACTTCGAGATCACCGGCGACCAGGTCCCCGAGCAGATCAACGCCGGCTCACAGCGCCTGGTCGTGATCGATGTCAACGTCACCGACGCCACCGCCTCCAGCGACACCGACGGCTTCTTCACCCTCACCGGCGCCCAGGCCCCGATGTTCTGCGAAGACGCCAACGGCAAGATCGCCACGATCTTCCCGACCGGCTGGGTCTACAAGAGCGCGGTCCACGAGTACGTCACGCTGGACTCCAACAAGTCGTTTGTCTACTCCCGACCCGGCGCCGGCAGTACCCGGTTCAGCCTGATCTACCGCGTGCCCGACGGCAGCACGCCGTTCATGATGCGCTTCAAGCAGCTGGCGATGCCCCTCGAAATGAACAAAGAGATGACCGCTGCCGAGGTGGTCGCGATGGTCGACAAGACCTACTGGGACCCGCAGGCCGCCGAGGTCGCCGTCGAGGCCCACGAGAAGAACCAGGGCAACACCGGCCTGAAAATCAGCGACAGCGCCGGCCCCGGCGCACGGATCGAGGGCGCCGAGATCGTCGTGAGCAACGCCCTGCCGGCCGGTTACAACAAGAACAGCATCGATGCCGACCTCAGCGGCGTCTCCTACGGCGACATGGGCGACGACCGCAGTTCCCTGCGATCGGCACAGGGCCCCATCGACCACACCAAGAGCCGCAGCGTCCGAGGCGTCCTCCGCGTCGACAAGTTCTTCCACGAACGCGGCACGGTGATCGTGCAACTGAAGATGACCGAAAACCAGGCCCGCTCGACGCTCGGACAGGCCATGCAGGCCGCGGCGCGGATCGCCAAACCCCTCCTGCACGACTCCAACGGCGACGACTTCGAAGCCATCGGCTACGTCATCCACGGATCGACACACACGTTCTTCAGCCTCGATCCCGAGCAACCCATTCGCGCGATCAGCAACATCGAACGCGACCGCATGAACGAGGGCGACGAACTGATCCTCATCTTCAAGGTGCCCAACGACTCGACGCTGACCCGTTTTACGATCGGCCGAGCGGTGGACCAGGAAATCCGTTGAGCATCGGATGACACCAAACCCAACAAGAAACCGGCCCGCGTGGGCCGGTTTCTTACTGCGCGGTAAGTGAGGGCGACACGATCACGCGTCGAGCAGGCGCTCAACGAAGTGGATGTCGGTGTCGTTGTTGACCACGGCCGAGTGATTCAGCAAACGACGGTGCAGAGGGATGGTCGTGGCGATGGGGGAGACGCGGAACTCCGACAGCGCCCGCTGCATACGCAGGCGGGCCTTCTCGCGGTCGCCGGCGTACACGATGAGCTTGGCGATCATCGAGTCGTAATTCGGTGGGATGCGGTAGCCGGCGTAGGCGTGCGTGTCCATGCGGACGCCCAGTCCGCCGGGCGCGGCGAACTGGTCCAGCGTGCCGGGCTGCGGCGCGAAGTTGCGGTCCGGGTCCTCGGCGTTGATGCGACACTCGATGGCGTGGCCCTTGATGGAGATGTCGTCCTGCTTAAACGGCAGCGGCTCACCGGCGGACACCTCGATCATCGTCTTGACGATATCCACACCCGTGATCATCTCCGTCACCGGGTGCTCGACCTGCACGCGGGTGTTGACCTCCAGCAGGTAGAACTGCTTGGACTTCGGATCGAGCAGGAACTCGACGGTCGCGGCGCCGTGGTACTTCGCGGCCTTGATCAGCCGGGCCGCGGCCTTGCAGAGCTTGTCCCGCTCGGACTGATCGATCACCGGGCAGGGCGCCTCTTCGATCAGCTTCTGGTGACGACGCTGGAGCGTGCAGTCGCGCTCGAACAGGTGAGCGCTGTTGCCGTGCTTGTCACCGATGACCTGCACCTCGATGTGGCGGGCCCGTTCGAGGAACTTCTCGATGTAAACCGTGCCGTCGCCGAAGGCGGACTCGGCCTCGCTGATGGCGCTGTGCAGGCCCGATTGCAGGGCGATGTCGTTGTGGGCGACGCGCATGCCGCGCCCCCCGCCGCCCGCCGCCGCCTTCACGATCACGGGGTAGCCGATCTCCTCGGCGATCTTCAGCGCCTTTTCCTCGCTGTCGATCTTGCCCTTGGAGCCCGGGAACGTGGGCACCTTCTGCTTCACCGCCAACTGCTTGCAGGCCACCTTGTCACCCAGCAGCTGCATCGCCTCGACCGACGGGCCGATGAACTCGATCTTGCACGAGCGACAGACCTCGTTGAAGTGCGCGTTCTCGGCCAGGAAGCCGTAGCCGGGATGGATCGCGTCGACGTTGGCCACCTCGGCCGCGGCGATGATGGCCGCGATGTTCAGGTAGCTACTGGCCGCGGGGCCCGGGCCGATGCACACCTTGTCGTCGGCCACGTCCAGGTAAGCGGCGCCGGCGTCGGCCTCGGAATAGACGGCCACCGTCTCGATGCCCATCTCCTTGGCGGCGCGGATGATCCGCAGGGCGATCTCGCCACGATTTGCTATGAGGATGCGTGAAAACATGTTTGTTTGTCTTGCGTCTCGGGTCGGGTTCGGGCGTACAGATGGGGCGTCGCGTTACGGCTTGAGCAGGAACAGCGGCTGGCCGAACTCCACGGCCTGTCCGCTGTCCACCAGGATCTTCGCGACCGTGCCCTTCTTCTCGGCCTTGATCTCGTTGAAGACCTTCATCGCCTCGATGATGCAGACCACCGTGTCCTCGCCCACCGTCGCACCGACCGAGACGAAGTCGTCGGCGTCGGGGCTGGCGGCGGTGTAGAACGTGCCCACCATGGGGCTGGTGACCTCGATCAGCCCGTCGTCGGCCGGGGCGGGCGCGGCCCCACCGGCGGCCTCGGCCGGCGCCGCGGGGGCGGCGGGAACCGGAGCGGGCGCGGCAGCGAGGGGCGCAACAGGGGCGGCGATCGGGGTGACGATCGGCTCGGCCGTGGGGCGTTTGAGGGTGATCTGCTCGTCGTTGTCTCGCAGATCGATTTCGCTGAGGTCGTTGTCCTTCATGAGCTTTACCAGCTCACGCAGCTTCTTGATCTCTATCATGCAGTGACCTTCGTCAGTGGGCGAACAAACTGCTTCATGACCCCTGCGACGCGTCTCGGCGCCGCCGACCGACCCGTTCGGGCCCGCCGGGGGGCTGGTTGCGTATAACGGTTTCTAAATGATCGCGGATTCCCGGTCCGTAGGCAAGGCCGTCAGCACCTTACCGCCTTTTTCTGTCACTAAAACGTCATCTTCGATGCGTACCCCACCCAGACCCGGCAGGTAGATGCCCGGCTCGACGGTGACGACGTGGCCGACCTGCAGTTCGCCGGTGGCGTAGCTGGCCAGTCGCGGCGCTTCGTGGATGTCCAGCCCGATGCCGTGGCCCAGGCCGTGGCCGAAGCGGTCGCCGAAGCCGGCGTCGGTGATGATGCCGCGGGCGATGGCGTCGATCGCCTTGAGGGGGCGACCGGGCCGGATCGCGTCGATGGCCGCGTCGTGGGCTTCGAGGACGATGTCGTAGATCTCGGCGATGCGTTTGGGGAACTCGCCCATGCACAGCGTACGGGTCATGTCACCGCGGTAGCCGCCGGTCTCGGCGCCGAAATCGATCAGCACGACCTTGCCCGCGTTGGCACGCGTGCGCCCGGGCGTGTGGTGACAGATCGAGGAGTTGGGGCCGACGGCGATGATCGAGGGGAAGCCCGGCCCATCGGCGCCGATCCAACGCATATTGT
>JANQKT010000091.1 GCA_028280965.1 Phycisphaeraceae bacterium | reverse complement strand
TTCATGCCCAAGCTGGTCGAGGCCGGCATCTTCGCGCCGGAGGCGCCGCCCCCGAGGCCACTCCAGGAGCCGCCCCGGAAACGCCCGCCGAAGAAGCCGGTGAAGAGCCGACCGAAGGCTGATCCGGTCATGACACTTCGAATCACAACGAGGCGTGGCACGCAATGCCGCGCCTCTTTTTTTGTACAAAATACGCCTGGTCGACGCATCGCATCGCGGTTTGACAAAGCCGCGCCCGTCCGATTGACTATCCGTCCCCCCGAAACCCCCGGAAACACCGGAAAACCGAATCCTCGGAGTGGAACCAACATGACGACCACCGCCGACCGCAAACAAACCGCCGCCCACCTGCTCGCCGCACACGGCCAAAGCCACATCTTCGCCGCCTTCGACCAGCTCGACGAAGCCGGCCAAACCCGGCTGCTCGACCAGATCGACGCCATCAACTGGACCAATCTCGACAACCTCGTCGAGACCTACGTGAAGAACAAGCCGTTGTTTGAGCTGCCCGACACCGTCGAGCCCGCGCCGTACTACGCCAAGGACCCGACAGGTGACGCGGCGGACAAGTTTGCCAAGGCACGCGAGCTCGGCGACCAGCTGCTCCGCGAGGGCAAGGTCGCGGCGTTCGTCGTCGCCGGCGGCAGCGGCACACGCCTCGGCTGGCCCGGCCCCAAGGGCACCTACCCCGCCACGCCCATCAGCGGCAAGACCCTCTTCCACGTCTTCAGCGAGTACCTGCTCAAGGTCGGTCAGAAGTACGGCAAGCCCGTCCCGTGGTACATCATGACCAGCCCCGTCAACGACGCCGCCACCCGCGCCCACTTCGAGGAAAACAACTACTTCGATCTCGACCCCAGCGACGTCATGTTCTTCGAGCAGGGCACCATGCCCTCCATCGCCTACGACGGCCGCCTGTTCATGTCCGGCCCCGATTCGATCGTCCTCAACGCCGACGGCCACGGTGGATCGCTCAAGGCCCTGGCCCGCAGCGGCGCGGTCAACGACATGAAACAACGCGGCGTCGAACAGATCAGCTACTTCCAGGTCGACAACCCCAACGTCAAGTGTGTCGACCCGTTGTTCGTCGGCCTGCACGCCCTCGAAGGCGCACAGATGTCCAGCAAGATGCTGCCCAAGGTCGAGCCCAGGGAAAAGCTCGGCAACTTCTGTCTGGTCGACAACAAGATGACCGTCGTGGAATACTCCGACCTGCCCGACGAGCTGGCCGAGCAGCGCCTCGAAGACGGCTCGCTGCGCTTCCTGGCCGGGTCGATCGCGATCCACGTCATCGCCGTCGACTTCGTCGAAAAGCTCAACGCCGGCGGCGACCTCGCCCTGCCCTTCCACCGCGCCGACAAGAAGGTACCTCACATCGATTTCGAGTCCGGCCAAACCGTCGAACCGACCGAACCCAACGGCGTGAAGCTCGAGCAGTTCGTCTTCGATGCCCTGCCCTTCGGTGACACCTCCATCGTGCTCGAGACCGACCGCGTCGAGGAGTTCGCGCCGATCAAGAACGCCGAGGGCGTGGACTCGGCGGTGACCAGCAAGCAGCTGCAATCCGAGCGGGCGGGCAACTGGCTCGAGGCCGCGGGCGTGAAGGTGCCGCGCAGGGCCGACGGATCGGTCGACGCGATCATCGAGCTCAGCCACCTCACCGCCATCGAGCCGGCCGACCTGCGGGCCGCCGATCTGCCGGCCCAAATCAAACCCGGCACCGAAGCGCTACTATAGAATGAGGGTGTGAACACACCCGCGACCAAGTCTTCTAAGCCCAAAGACGCCGCCGAGCGATCGCTGAACCTGCGCCCGGTGTGGGCCGTGACCAGCGCGATGGTGCTGTTCGGCTTTACCGTGTTCGGCCTGTTCAGCGCGTACCACTACAAGTGGGTCGCTGTCAGTCAGCTCACGTTCACGGACGTTGCCGATGCGCAAGCCGCCGCCGCCGCCATCGTCAGCACCGACATCGAGGCGGTCTACACCAACCCCGCCGCCCTGCCGTGGGCCTTGCGGTCCGTCCACCGGGAGATCACGTTCGAGCCGATCCGCGCCTTCCGCCAATTCTTCGTCGGCACCCGCAGCGCAGACTGGTATCACGTCACACACCGCACCACCGTTTTTGTCCAGTTCCCCGAGATGGGCGACCCCGACTACCGCACCGGCACGTGGACGCTGCCCGTTCATCACCCATACGGCCGCATCGACATCGCCTTCAACGTCGCCACCGGTCAGATCCGCTCGTCCGTCTTCACACCTCTTCCAACACCCGAGCCGTCAGCGTCGTCAGCAGACGCCCCGCGTTGACCATCGCGTCCGCCTCGTTCTCGGCGATGTCCATCAGCGTGTCGTATCCGTCCAGCCCCGCTTCCAGGCAGCGTTCCGCGCCTTGGCCGGCGCGACCGGCCAGCGCGATCACGGGCACGCCGCACGCCTTGGCCCGCTGCACCGCGCCCATCACCGCCTTGCCCTCCAGCGACTGGTGATCCAGGCTCCCCTCGCCGGTGATCACCAGGTCCGCCTGCTTCACGCGCTCGTCGTACCCCACCACGTCCAACACCCAGTCGATGCCGCGAATCAGCTTCGCACCGCAAAACGCCACCATGCCGTACCCCAACCCCCCCGTCGAACCGTAACCCTCGCCGTACGGATCAACCTCCATCAGCTCCGCCAGGTGCGTCAGGCCGCGGTCTAACCACTCCACCTGCGCTTCGGTCGCGCCTTTTTGTGGCGCGTACATCACCGCCGCCCCGCTCGGCCCGATCAGCGGATTGGTCACGTCGCACGCCACAGCGATCTCCGTGTTAAACACGCGCTCGTCCATCTCTCCGGCGTCGATCGTG
>JANQKT010000032.1 GCA_028280965.1 Phycisphaeraceae bacterium | reverse complement strand
CCGGACACCGCCGGGGCGCCGGTCTGGGTGAACGGCGCGAGCGCGCTCGCGTCGTCGAAGGTGTAGTCCGCGACCGGGGTCAGCGCCGCGTGAGCGGACCCCGTAGCCAGCAAGCCGGCTGCGACTAGCAATGCACTACCATGATTCTTAAACATTCCTATTCTCTCCTTTCTGGAGTGTTACAAGTCGCGGGAACGCCCCGCTCAACGATCCGCACCGCAACGAGCGGCGCAGACCCATCCGTCCTTCATCTGTTCTAGTTTGTCATCGTGGTCGTGTCGCCGATCCCAAGGATCGTGGCGCGCAGTGCGCTCTCGTCGTGGTACGGGTTGCCGGACGCGCTGTTATTACCGACAACAAAGTCGACGGTGCTGCCCGCACCGACAGTCGTATCCAAGTCAAAGTAGGTCTCCGGGAGCATGCCGTCGCCGTCGTCGTTGCCCTTGGCTTCAAAGACCGGCACGCCGTCCACGTAGATATAGAAGTCCACGCTGTCGCCGCCGTCGGCGAGGTTGCGGATCGAGCCGTTGATGTTAATGAGGCCGGCGGAGGGTTCGCCCGCGATCCAGCGGGAAACCACGTATTGGCGTTCAGAGTTACCCCCCCCGAACTCAAAACCCCCGCCCGGGTGGACCTGGACCTCGCGGTAGCCGGGCTCGTCTTGGATGCCGATGTTCTTGGGGCCGGTGTCGAAGATGTACTTGTTGGAGATCGCCGCGAGGTTGTTCGGGCCGTTCTCGCCGCCGCCGTAGCCCGCGTTGCCGGCGTTGCCGACCTTGCCCCAGGCCAGTTCCTGGGTCTTCGCGCCCTTGGGGTTGGCCTTGTCTGAGGCAAGGTAGACCCACTGACCATCACCCGCGGTGTCGGCGATCCCCGCCTTGCCCGAACGCGTGCCGTCCGCGGCGGCCTTGAAGTCCATCGCGAGGTCCGCGACGACGTGCATCGACGCCGAACCCGGCGTGCCGTACCAGAACGTCGCGGCCGACAGATCGAGCTTGCCCTCGCGCCACTTCCAGACCTCCATGTCGAACTTGAACGACTCATCGAACGGGATCGCGTCGAGCCCGCGGACCCGGCCCTGGATCGTCAGGGCACCCCGGTCCGAGCGGTTGCCCGCGGCGTTGGGCTGGGTCACGAACGGGCTGAGGAACTCCCGGCCGCTGCCGAACGAGTAGCCGTAGTAGTCCTCGGTGCCGGTGCCCAGGTGATCGGGCTTCGCGGCCGAGCCGTTGCCGTCGGCGTCGAGGTAGTCGATGTAGATCTTCTCGTCGCCCTCGCCCCACCAGGTATTCAGGCCGGCGCCGGTCGAGAGGTTGCGGATCGACATCGTGTCGCCAACGAACACGCCCCGGCCACGGATGTCGATGAAGCGGAAGTCGGCGTCGCCCTCGGCCGAGTAGAGCTCCTGCTTGCCCGCGTTGCCCGGCCAGGGGCCGCCGGGCGCCTGACGCGTGAGGATGTTGTCCTCCCTGCGGTAGTCCGCGTGGAAGTGCATCGAGTTCTCATCCCACCGCCAGCTGCCCGAGTCGATCTCGAGCTCGACGTCGATCGACTGGCCGCTGCCGTTCTCGATCTTCACCTCGGCGTTGTGCCGGTAGGGCATGACCCAGTACGACGTCATCACGCCGTCCGCCGCCACGCTGCGCATGTAATCGCTGCCGACGTTGTACGGTTTTTCCTTGCTATCGCTTTCGCCGTTGCCGAAGAACTCGCCGACGGGGATGCGCGCGGTCTGCTGGTTGTCAAAGGTCAGCACGATCATCGCGTCGGCCAGCGCCGCGACCTGGTCCGCGCCGGTGACTTTGACCTGCACCCGGCGGATCGCGCCGGTCCCGCTCAGGCGGTGCGTGACCGCCCCGCCATCGACGACCGACTGCCTGTCCTTGTGCCGCTGGCTCACATCGCCGGTGACCGCCAGGTTGAGCAGGCGATCATTGGCCTGCTGGAGATTGGCCTGGAACGTCGTGGTGTCGTCGGCGCTGTAGCTGTCGACCTTGGCGCCCTTCGGCAGCTTGCGGTAGTTGATATTGTACCAGACGGCGTTGGCGACCTGGTGGTTGGCGTTGGGGTCGGGGACGGTCGCGGTGCTTGATGCGCCCTGGTGTGTCGCCGGGCCGTCCCAGGTGATGCGGACGCCGTCCTGGTACGCGATCGGCGCGTAGGTGTTGCCGCCGCGCTCGGGGGTGGTGTAGTCGAGCGCCTCGCCGAAGCCGAGCGTGTTCCCGCCAAGCAGGTCCGTGCCCGTCGCGGTGATCGCCGGGGTGTCCGAGCCGTTGAGGTAGATCCGGAAGCGGTGATCGAGCGTCTTGCCGTCGATCGCCGTCGTCCACCAGCGGGTGATCACGCCGGGGCCCGAGTCTTCCAGGACGACCCACTCCTTGCGGCCGTCGATGGTGACCTGGCCGAGGTAGTTGCCGAAGTCCACGTTGGCAAAGCCCCACGGCGCACCGAGCGATGAGTATCCCTCGGCGTTGCGCGGGTCGTGGCTCGACGCCTGGTGCATCGTGTACGCGCCGTCCGGGTGAACCGCCAGTGTGTCGCGATCGCCCAACTCATCGGCGAGGGTGCCGAGGTCGATCGGGCCCGCCGCCGAACAGGCGGCGAGCAGGATCGGCGCTGCGGCGTAGGCAAGGAGTTTGCTGTTGATACGTGTAGCCAATTCAGGAATCTCCAAACAGTGTCCCTGTATGAAATCAGGACAAAGCGTGCTTAGACAACTTAATTATTGTCTGTGATGTATCCCCACCAGAAACCTCTGTTCGGGGCCGTATTCGTCCAGCAGACCTCGATCTCCCCGCCGTTGGGGTCGTAGGACCGCCAGCCGGCCGAGCCGTCGAGGAAGACGTTGTTCATGCCGTCGGGATCGACCCTTGAGCTAGTCCCGCCGCCGATCGACCCACCTTTGCTGTGCGCATAGTGGATCCAACTCGAGAAACGCCCCTGCTGGCCGCCTTCCATCACGTCGCCCGCCAACGGCAGTTCCGAGTCATCGTCGATCGTGGTCGGGGCGTCGTCTGCCCCGACACGGCTCCATCCATTTGAGCTGTCATTGGTATAGCCCGCGTAGTACGCGTAGCCCAAGGCGTAGAAGTTACTCGTCGTCGGCCAGGCGTCCGGCAGCGAGTGGACTGGATCACCATCGTAGCTCGGGCAGTACAACGCCGGGCTGCTGGTCTCCCGGTCAAACCCGCCGAGGTAGTCCTCCCACATCGCCCGGTTGCCTCTCGAATTGTTGGGGGTGTCCGCGCCGACCTGAATGACCTGTGGTGAGAAATTCCTGATTCCGTCTTCGGAATTGGTGATCAGGCGCCCATCGAAGTCGGCGGCATAGGCGAACGAGGCCTGCGCCATCGAGCGCAGATTCGCCAGGCACTGCGTTCGGCGGGCCGCCTCGTTGGCGCGGGCAAGGGCCGGCAGCAGGATCGCGATTAGCAGGGCGATGATCGAGATCACGACGAGCAGTTCGATCAGCGTGAATCCGCGTCTGGTTGAGAGGGCCATAGTGTGCTCCACAAATGAAGGGGGAGAAGTCCTGAAAACCCGACCAGCGCGACGAGCACTGGCCAGGCGAAGGAGGATCGAAAGTCTTAGCGCCGACGGCGGAGCGCCATCGCGCCACCCATCGCCAACAGGGCCAGGGAGGCCGGCTCGGGCACGCTCGCGGCGGCACCCGGGCCGGTGAACGCGGCGAACGCCAGGCCGAAGTCGGCGTCATCCACGTCGCCGTCGGCGTCGAGGTCTTGCCGGCCTTCGAACGGCGGGTCAACATCGGGGCCGGTGAAGGCAGCGAAGTACAGGCCGAAGTCGGCGTCATCGACGTCGCCGTCCAGGTCCAGGTCTTCAGCCGCGGGGATAAACGAGGGCAGGATCAGGTCGGCCGGGTCGAACTCGCCGACATTGAACGTGGACAGCCGCACGCGATCGATCGAGCCGTTCATGGCACCAAGCGCGCCGTCGAACGGGTGTGTGCCGATCCCCAGGTTGATCGGTGTGCCGACGATCGCGGCTGTCGTCGTATCCAGCAGCTGCCGACCACCGACGTAGACCGACGTCACGCCTTCGTTCTGAACCAGCGCGATGTGCGTGGGGGTGTTGGTCGGGAACAGGACCGGGTCGATGCCCGGGCCAAAGCTGTGGGTCATGCCCGAGAAGCTGTTAAGCCCACCAACCTGTCCTTCACCGGCACCAAAGTCCTGGAACAGGAAGCCCTGCCCGTTATTGCCGGCATTGTCGCCGAACGGGTCGTTGCGGGCAAAAACAAAGTCAAAGACCGGGATGCCATCATCGGGATCGAAGTCATCGTAGTTGTCGATGGTGACGATCGCCTCGATCACATAATTGTCCGTAGCCCCGAGCAGCGGGTCGTCGATCTCCAGGTAGGAGTTGCCGTCGAGCACGAGCTCACCGCCGACGACGGTCGGGCTGCCGACCTCGAAGAACGGCGTGAGCGCGCTGGCGTCATCGAAGGTGTAATCAGCCGCCGTCGTGAGTTGGGCGCCGGCCGTGGCTGAAACAGCCAGGCAGAGCGAACCGATCAAAGCATGGGTCGTAAACCGGTACATTTTCTTGATCCTCCACTGGTGGGATGGGATTAAAAGCCGGACGGGAACACCCCGCCTTCGGGTGGAACACATCATCGGGGCTGCGCCCCTGTCGAAAGGTCTGGCTGTGGCGTGCCCACGCGATTCATCGCGCGGATCTCGTCCGCCGACAACAGCCGGTCAAAAATCGCCACATCGTCGAGCGCGCCGGTCATGCCGACGTCTTCGTGGTCCATCACGACCTTGCCGCCGATGATCAGCGGCTGCGCGATATCGGGCAGTGCCCGGCCCGCGAATTCGATCCCGACCCGGTCGGCCTGCTCGCCGTCCACATAGAGGGTCACAAGCCCCGCCTCGGCGTCAATGGTCAGCACGACCAGGTGCCACCGGCCGGTTTCCCAGAGCGCCCGATCGGATCGCCAGCTGTTGACCACCCCGTAGTGGTACTCCAGACCGTTGCCGGAGACGTGCGCCTGCGGGGTCGGTGCGGGCACCTGAACAGCGTTGTCCACAATGGTGCCCGAGCCGGCGTGGACACCTTCCGCGAGGAGCGGGTAGTCGGGGCAGCGCACCCCCAGGTGGAACGCGTATCGCTGGTCTTTCGGGATCGCGGTGTCGTGCCACTGCGACGCGATCAGGTGCCAGCCCTCCTGGGAATCCAAACGGACCCAGGCAGAGACCGTCAGGTGCTCTACTCCACCCGCCTGATCGTGCCAGTCATCAACAACCAACGCCTGGTCAAGCGTCCGGTCGAACTGCAGGGCGCCATCAGACCCAAACCGTGAACCCGTGACGGTCGGGATGCTCGCGACGTCGCCGCGCCCCATCCTTGCGTCGAAGCGGCCACGGTTCGCGTGGGACAGGTTGTTGACCCGCCCGTTGCGAAGCGTCTCCTGCTCGAAGCTGTAATACGCGAGCAGGTGCTTATCGCGGCGCATGTCGCGGCTATAGGCCAGCCAGCGGTCGTGCGGGGTCGCCTTGCCTTCGGACAAACGCAGCAGCGCGTCATACTCGTCCATGCGGGTGACCGCGGCGTCATCCGAGTCGCCCCACTGCATGCCTTCCTGATCCGGCAATGTCGCAACGGACTGCCCGTGTGTGACCAGGTGCCCGCTGTCGGACTGATCGCCCCGCTGCTTCAGCTTGACCTCGCCGTCATAGACATGCAGCCCCGCCGAGCCTAAACGGTCGGCGTGGACACCGAACTCGGTGCCCAAGTCAATGATGCGCAGCGAGTCGGTCTCCACCGCAAACCCGTGCCCCCGCGACGAATCGACCCGCGCGCTGAGTCGGCCGTCGGCGAGCCGGACCGTGCGGTCATCCACTACGCTGAACGTCGCCGGGGACTGGACCACAACGGTCACATCGTTCGGGAAGGCGAGGCGGACAACGCCCGCTTCAAGGTTGTACTCGCCGGCCTTCAACCCGGGTGCGCCCTGTGGTTGGGCACGCGGGGGTGTCTCGCCCCAGACCGCGGCGATCGAACTCTCGATCCGGCAAACAATCGGATTGCCGGGAGGCGGTGGCACATCAGCGACGCTCGCCTCCTCACCAGCCCCGTCCGTATCGTTGCCCAGGCTCCCGATCAGGAGTGTGAGCGCGAGCACGATCAAAGCGGCAAGGGGGCCGTAGACGGCGACCTTGGGGATAACGATCACCGACCGCTGCCCGCTCTCGGAAGGCTTGTCCGCCCGTACCCGCTGCATGCTCCTTCGGCTATCGGGTTGCTGAGCAGGACGCAAGACACTGGCGTCGGAGATCTCGACCGGGCTGATCTGCTCGCTGCCCGCGTCGAGGTCGCTGAGGATCTGAAAGAAATCAGTGGCCGAGGCCATCGCGGTGTGCCGCTTGATCCCCCAATCGACGAATGCAAGCCGGGCGAGGTAGTTGGCGTGGTCGGGGTGCTCGGCGATCCAAGCGGACAGCTTCTCGGCGTCGGCGTCGGTGTACCGGTCCTCCAAGAAATTCGCCAGCAGTTGATCGAGTTCCTGCTCACTCATGAGTGCCCCCGATCTGTTTTTCGATACACGCGGCGATGGCTTTCCGGGCACGGAACACCAGGGCGTTGACCGCATTGGCACTCAGTTGAATCACCGAAGCGATCTTGTCCGGCGAATAGCCCCGGCCGTACCGCAACTCGATCACACGCTGGTGCCGCTCGCCAAGCTTCGCGACGCAGAGACGCAGCGCATCCATCCGCTGGTCGGCGTCCTCCGAGAGACGCACATACGCGGACTCCAGTGCCTCGATGGCATCGGCGCTCAGCACGATGCCCCGCCGCTTGCCTTGCTTGCGCAGGTGCTCGGCGATCCGCTGCCGGGCGATCACGATCGCCCACGCGACGAACGGGCGCGAGGGGTCGTACCGGTCAAACGAGTCGATCGCGGACTTCGCCGTCTCCTGGATCACGTCCTCGGCGTGGTGAAAATCCCGCACATGCAGAAAGACATAGCCCGAAATGGCGTGCTGGTTCTCCAGCCACAGCCGGGTGAACTGGTGAGTGGTCGAAATCTGGTTTGGAGAGTCCATCTCTTCGGTCGCTCACAAAGTGATTCCATCCGTATTATGTAAGCCGCCTGTTCTGATTACGGTGCAAATTCAATATATCACGATGTGGGTAGCAAAAACTGATACTGCGTCCGATATCGACTTAAGCGCCCTGATCGATTCGTCGCACTATCCCCAGCTCAATACACGCTCTTGAGTGGTCTGAGCCCGGGGTGTAGAGGATTCTGCCGCGATACCGTGCCCGCCCGGCCGATAGTGAAACAGCACGGATGACCCGGACGACGCTGATCATCTCCGACACCCACCTGGGCCGGCCGCGGAAGGCGACCGCTGGAGCCCTCCGCCCGCTGTGGCAGGGCGTCGATGAGATGGTTATCAACGGTGACGCCGCAGAGGTTCAGATCCCCCGCCTACGCGCCTCGGCCGTCCGGGAGCTCGACCAGCTCAACGAACTGACCCGGCGTGACGGCGTCCGGCTCACACTCATCTCCGGCAACCACGACGCCTACCTCACCGACACGCGCTACCTCGAGTTCGCCGGCGGGCGCATCCTCGTCATGCACGGCGACGCGCTGCACCCCGCCGTCGCGCCCTGGACCCGCTCGGCCAAGGCCATGCGCAAGCTCACCGCGCGGGCGCTCGCCGACGCCGACCCGGCCGAGCGCGACACGCTGCGCACCCGCCTGGCGGTCGCCCAGCACGTCGGGCACAGCGAGTTCCTCGAGGAATACGTCCTGTCCAGCCGCGGCGAGGGCGGGATCATGCACGCGATCCGCCGGCCGTGGGAGGTGCCGCGGGTCCTGCGTTACTGGCGTCAGGAGCCGGCGCTCGCCGAGCGCTTCCTCGACCAATACGCCCCGCAGGCCGAAGTCCTCATCGTCGGCCACTCACACCGCCCGGGCGTCTGGCAGCGCGGCGGGCGCACACTCATCAACACCGGCGCGTTCACCTTCCCCGGCCGGCCGTGGTGCGCAATCATTGAGAACAACACCGTCCGCGTCGAGCGGATCGTCAAGGCCGCCGGGCGGTACGAACGCTCGCACAAGCCGATCGTAATGCTCACACTTCAAGCGAGCGAGCAAGCCAGGCAGCACCGGCCGGCTGCGTAGAGTACGCCGGGCGCTTCACGCAAGACGGGGACCTTCCCTCTTCTTAGAGGGACTGTCCCTTGTGTTCATATCCACGGCGAATCGGTCATAATCTACGTCGGATGCACGACCCGACGCCCCCCACGCCCGAACCGCAGGGAACGAACGAACAAGCCGATGCGGCCGCGCCGGTCGAGGAGTGCCCCGCGGCGACGCCCGTTCTCGGCATCGAAGCCCTGGTCGATCCGGGCATCAACTTCGCGGCGCTGCACAACGACATCCCCGCGGTCAAGCGGCTGGCCCTGACCAACGCCGGCGAGGCCGACGCCGATGACCTCGAACTGCGGCTCTGGATCGACCGCGAGCTGTCCGGCGTCTGGACGCACCGGCTGGACCGGCTCGCGCCCGGCCGGTCGCTCACGCTGAACAATATCGCCCTGCCGCTGCGCGCCGAACCCCTGGCCCACATCACCGAGCGCGACTCGGCGGACCTGCACTGCGAGGTCTATTGCGGCGGCGAACGCATGCTTGAACGCGTCTGGCCGATCGACGTGCTGGCGTTCGACGAGTGGGAAGGCCTCCGCGCCTTGCCCGAGCTGCTCGCCGCTTTTGTCACGCCCAACCACCCGGCGATCGAACGCCTGCTCGGCGAGGCACGCCTGCACCTGGAGCGTGCAACCCATGACGGGGCGCTTAGCGGCTACCAACGCAAAGACCCGACGCGCGTGCGGGCGACGATCGAGGCGATCTGCCGCGCGGTCGGCGACCTGAACCTGGCCTACATCAACCCGCCGGCCAGTTTTGAGCAGGCCGGCCAACGCGTCCGCCTGCCCGATCAGGTGCTCGAGCGCCGGATGGGCACCTGCCTCGACATCACACTCCTGCTCGCGGCGCTGTTTGAACAGGCCGGGCTGCACCCGCTGGTTGTCATGATCCAGGGCCACGCCTTCGCCGGCGTCTGGCTCAGCGACGAACGCTTCCCCGAGCCCGCGGTCACCGAGCCGCTGCGCCTGCGTAAGCGCGTGCAGCTCGGTGAAGTCCTGGTCATCGAAACCACCGGGCTGACGCAGGACCCGGCGATGGGCCTCGAAGATGCGCAGCGCAGCGCCGAGCGCCGGCTCGATCGGGTTGATGAGTTCCACTTCGCCATCGATGTCCGTACCGCGCGATTGCACCGCATCCGCCCGCTGCCGCTGCGCGTCAAGCCGGGGACGTACGACCTGATCGACTTGGAACGCGCCGCGCAAAGCGCACCGCATGAAGCGCCGCGGCTGGACCATGATGAGCCCTCGGTATTACCCGAAGCGTCCGCCGACACAGACCTCGTCGGCGACGCTTTTGCGATCGACCTCGCCGACAGCTCGACGACCCACGCCCGTCTCGAATCGTGGAAGCGCAGGCTGCTTGATCTGTCCCTGCGTAACCGCGTGCTCAGCCATCGGGATACGAAGAAAACGATCCCGCTGGAGGTGCCCGACGCCGCGGCGTTGGAAGACCGGCTGGCCGAAGGCGCGATGTTCAACATCCTGCCGCGTGCAGAACTCCTGGCCGGGGACGACCCGCGCAGCTCCGACCTGCACGAGCAGCGCACCGGCGAGGACGCGCGGGCGCGGTACCTGGCCGACGAGATGAACGACGGCCGGCTCTACGCCCACCTGACCGAGAACGAACTCGACAAGCGCCTGGTCGAGGTGTTCCGTGCCGCCCGGCTCGGGCTGGAAGAGTCGGGCGCGAACACGCTGTACCTCGCGGTCGGCTTCCTGTCATGGTACGAAACACCAACGAGTGAGCCGGCCAGGCTCGCGCCGATCCTGCTGCTGCCCGCCGGGCTCGAGCGCCTGCCCGCGGGGCGCGGCTACCGGCTGTCGCTGATCGATGAAGACCCGCGTATCAACGTGACGCTGCTCGAAAAGCTGCGTACCGAGTACGACATCGAAACGGCTGGGCTCGAGGACTTAACCGAAGACGAAACGGGCCTGGACGTGTCGGCGATCCTTCGGCGGTTCCGCGAAGTCGTCAGAGACATCCCGCGCTGGGACGTCATCGAACGCGCCGACCTGGGCCTGTTCAGCTTTAACAAGTTCCTGATGTGGCGTGATCTGCACGAGCGCAGCGCGCAGCTCGCCGCCAACCCCGTTGTCCGCCGTCTGGTTGACCCGTCGCCTGAGCCGATCGGCAGCGTGAAGAACGCGTTGCCGGACCCGCAGACGCTGGACGAGGCGTACCGCCCGGACCAGACGCTGTGCCCGATGGACGCGGACTCGTCGCAGCTCGCCGCGGTGTTCGCCGCTGACGAGGGACACAGCTTCGTGCTCGAGGGCCCGCCGGGCACGGGCAAGTCGCAGACGATCACAAACCTGATCGCCCATGCGTTGTCGCGGGGCAAACGGGTGTTGTTCGTGTCGGAGAAACGGGCGGCGCTGGAAGTCGTGCACCGCCGGCTGGAGAAGATCGGGCTCGGGCCGTTCTCGCTGGAGCTGCACTCGAACAAGGCGAACAAGCGCGCGGTGCTGGAGCAGCTCGGCGAGGCGCTCTCGTACCACGGCGAGCTGCCGCCGGAGCAGTGGGCCGACCAAGCGGACGATCTCGCGCGAGCGCGCGGCAAACTCAACGCGCTCGTTGGAGCGCTGCACCGCGAGCACCCGCTCGGGTTGAGCGTCTACCAGGCCACCGGCGAGCTGCTGCGCCTGCGCGACACGCCGACGATCGACCTGGGGATCGAAGCGGTCCAAGAGCTTGACACGCAGCGGCACAGCGCCATGGCAGAAGCGATCGATCGATTAGCAACCGCGGCGCACGCGGTCGGTATCATCGAGCAGCACCCCTACCGCGCCGCGGGTGTCACGCACTACACCGCGCAGCTACCCGGGCAACTGCGACAAGCGATCACGCATGCCGAGGAAGCCCTCCAAGCGGTCGGCGACGCTGCGGCATCACTGCTCAGCGCCTTCGGCCTCACCGGCGTGACACCGGCGGAGCTCAGCAGCGATGCCTTCAACTGGCTGCTCGAACTCGGCGGACTGCTGGCCTCGCCCTGCGATCCCACGCCGAAGCTGCTGACCGAACCGGGCTTTGATACCGTGCGAGCGGCGGTGGCGGAGCAGGCCGAGCTCGGCCGGTCACGCGACGCCGAACGCGCCCGGCTCATGCAACGCTACGACCAACGCGTCTTCAAGGAAAACCTTGAGGAGGTCCGCCATCGGCTGACGAAAGGCATGACCGCCCTGCCCATCTTGTCATGGCTCAAGCGCTACAGCCCGCGAAAGCAACTCAAGCTCTGCCTGCGACCAAACGTACCGCTGCCGAGCGGCGCGGCGCTGCTCGACGACCTGGACGCGCTCATCCGCGTGCGCGACTGGACGATAGGGCTGTCGTCGGAATCCAACCCGGGACGACTCTACATCGGCGGTGCCTGGCTCAAAGGCGAGGCCCCGTGGGATGAGGTGCTCGCACTGCTCGACTGGTCCGAGCGCTGCCGCCAGCACTTTGACCGACCCGCGGCCCGGGCCTTCGGCGACGAGCCAGCACGGCGTGAACACATGCTGCGCCTGGCCATCGATGACCGTGATGCGATGCGGAGCGACGTAACAGCGGCGTGCCTGCAAACCCTGCGGGAGTCGGCTCAACAGCTCGATCAGCATTTATCAGCGCTGGACGAGCTGATGGTCACCGACAAGCCCGCGGCCTGGGGCGATGCGGATGAGGCTGGCCGGTTGGACACCATCGCGAGCACACTCGAGGCCTGGCGGCAGGACACCGGACTGTTGCGCGACTGGACGCACTGGTGTGCGGTGCGCGGCGCGGCGCGGTCGCTCGGCCTTGAACCGTTGATCACGGCCCACCGGGCGCGCGTCGTCCCGGCCGGCCAACTCAACGATGTCTTTATCAAGTCGCTGTTGACCCAGTGGCATGCGGCGGTGCTTGCGAACAAGCCCGTGCTGGCCGGCTTCCACCGGCTGGACCACGAGCGGCAGATCGAGCGCTTCCGCGCGCTCGACGAGCGTTACCTGACGCTCTCCGCTGAGCAGGTCCGGGCCGAGCTGTCCAGGCGCCTGCCGCTGCACGACCCCGACGCAAACGCGAACTCGGAAGTCGGCATCCTGAACCGGCAGCTCAAGCTCAAACGCCGGCACATGCCGGTGCGCCGGCTGATCGCGTCGCTGCCGAACCTGCTCCCGCGGCTCAAGCCCTGCTTCCTGATGAGCCCGCTGTCGGTCGCGCAGTACCTGGACACCGCGGATGACGGGACATCAACGCCGTTCGACCTGGTTGTCTTCGACGAGGCCTCGCAGATCCCGGTGTGGGACGCGGTCGGCGCGTTGGGCCGCGGCGCGTCGTGCGTCGTGGTCGGCGACTCGAAGCAGCTGCCGCCCACCAATTTCTTCCAGAAGCTTGACTCAGAAGATGAATCCCTTTCCGGGGGCGTAGATGAGAACGATTTTATTGAGCTCGAGAGCATATTGGATGAGTGCAGCGCCTCCGGCCTGCCGAGCATGCGGCTGCTCTGGCACTACCGCTCGCGGCACGAGTCGCTGATCGCGTTCAGCAACGCGCACTACTACGACCACCGCCTGAACACCTTCCCCAGCCCCGCCGACGAGAGCGATGCGCTCGGCGTGACGCTGCGCCACATCGACGGTGTCTACGACCGCGGCGACACACGCACCAACCGCAAGGAGGCAGAAGCGCTTGTCGCCGACGTCGTCGATCGCCTGCGGCGCTACACCCCGGACAGCTACCGCAGCATCGGCGTCGTCACGTTCTCACTGGCCCAGCAGACGCTGATCGAGGACCTGCTCGACCAGGCCCGGCGGGACGAGCCGGCGATCGAGGCCTTCTTCACAGACGCGGTCGACGAGCCCGTCTTCGTCAAGAACCTGGAGAACGTGCAGGGCGACGAGCGCGCAGCGATCTACTTCTCCGTCTGCTACGGGCCGGACGAGAGCGGCAAGGTCGCGATGAACTTCGGCCCGCTGAACCGCGAAGGCGGCGAACGCCGGCTCAACGTCGCAATCACACGGGCGCGCGAACGGGTGGCGTTGTACAGCTCGCTTCGTGCCGAGCAGATCGACCTGTCGCGGACCCAGGCGGTCGGCGTCGCGCACCTGCGCGGCTTCCTCGACTACGCCGAGCGCGGGGCCGAGGCGATCATCGGCGAGCAAGACCCACGGCAAGACCATCGCCCGACGCCGATCGATCAAGCGCTCGCAGAGGCGCTGCGCGATCGCGGCCACACAGTCGACCTGCATGTCGGCCTGTCCGGCTACCGCGTCACGCTCGCGGTGCGCGACCCCGACCAGCCCGACGCCTACCTGCTGGGGATCGAGCTGGACGGCCCGGTCTATGAGAGCGCGGCAACCGCGCGCGACCGCGACCGCACCCGGCCGTCGGTCATGCGCGGGCTCGGCTGGCGGCTGCACCGGGTCTGGTCGCTCGACTTCCTGCACGACCCGGAGAAAGAAGTCCAGCGGATCGAAGAAGCAATCGAGCGCGCCAAGCGCGGTGAAGCGGCGGACGTTTTGGGAGGTCACCGCGCGCTGATCGCCGAGCAAGCGACCGCAACACGCACACGCCGCCGGGCCAACCGAGGTCCTGCAACCGTCTATGAGCCGTTTGTCCCGTCCAAGCCCGAGGGCGATGCGCAGGCGTACTACAACGCCGCGAAGACCGCGCGCGTCCGCAAGACGCTGATCAAGATCTGCAAGCGGGAGGCGCCGATCCATCAGGGCCTGCTGGCCAAGCGGTTGACGCTTGCCTGGCAGCTCGGTCGGCTCACATCAAAGGCCGCCGAGCGCGCCGCGGCTGTCGTCGATGAAGCCGTCGCCACGGGCGAGCTGAAACGCGACGGCCAGTTCGTCTGGCTCGCCGAGCAGGACCCCGAGCGGTATGACAAGGTCCGCGTCCCGGCCGACGGGGACGACGCGCCGCGCGATATCGACGAGGTCCCGCCACAGGAACTCGAGCAGGCGGCGTTCGCGGTGCTTCGACGGACGATCGCGATCCCGCGCGGAGACCTCATGCGCGAAGTCGCGGAACTGTTCGGCCTGTCGCGCCTGACCCCGCGCGTCCAACCAACGATCGACGAGGCGGTGCAGTCCATGCTCGACCGCGGGCGGTGCGTGATCGACGGGACGGGGAAGGTGGCGCTGCCGTGAGTCAGCCGGCCCAGCCCATTAGGCTCGAACTGTGTGTCGATTCGTCGTGGGGCGCACGTGTCGCCGCGTTGGCCGGCGCAGCGCGCATCGAGCTCAACAGCGCCATCGAGTTGGGCGGGCTGACACCCTCGATCGGCTTGGTAGAACAAGCGCGAAAAAGGTGCGAGTGTGCAGCGAAGCCGTGCGAAGTCATCGCGATGGTCCGGCCGAGGCGGGGTGGCTTCGCGTACGACATCGATTGGCTCAACGACATGCGGCAGGACATCAGGCGGCTGATCGAGGCCGGCGTTGACGGCGTCGCGCTGGGTGTCTTGACGCGTGATGGGACGGTCGATGCAGGCTTATGCGCCGAACTGATCGAGCCCGCCCGGGCCGCGGGACGACAGGTCATTTTCCATCGCGCATTCGACCTGACACCTGACCCGATCGCTGCGCTGGATGTGCTGATCGAGTTGGGCTTTGACCGCGTACTGACCAGCGGGGGCCGGGCGACCGCGATGGAAGGGGCCGGGGTGATCCGGTCGCTGATCGAGCACGCCGAGGGCCGCATCGAAGTCCTGCCCGGCGGCGGGATCCGGGCACACAACGTGGCCGAGTTGGTGAGCCTGACCGGCTGCACGCAGGTGCACGCGGCGCTGCTGCATGACAGACGGGATTCTTCGGGCAAGGCCAATCCCACACTCGGTTTTGATAGCGCGGTGCTAAAGCCCGATCGGTTCAACGCGACGGATTCGGAGATGGTGGAGGCGATGATCGCGGCGATTGAAGCGCTTTAGGCGGTTTGAGCGCGGTAAGCCACGGCGCTTCATGGCTGACGTGGTTTATTGAACCGGGTCGGGATCGACGCGCTCGAATCCGCCCGCGCGGCAGACGTGGTACTCGAACTCGTGGTTGCGGCTGCGCGTCGTTGCGGCGCCGACGCTGCCGGCCTTGTCGATCGCGATCAGCGCGAGCCCGCGTGATGCGTTGGCCGGGTCGCGGTCGATCATCATCCGCAGCACCGCCCCGCCGGCCTCGTTCGGCGGGGCGCCCGCCTTCATCGCGTCGAGCACGCGCACCGCGACGGCGTGCCGCGCCAGCTCCTCGCCGATGCCCGTGCAGACGACGCAGCCGGCGGTGTCATCCGCGTACAGCCCGCCGCCGATGATCGGCGAGTCGCCGACCCGTCCGGGGCGCTTGAACCCCAGCCCGCTGGTCGCGACGCACGCGACCGTCTGCCCCGCGTGCCAGCCCAGCACGCCGACCGTGTCGTGCCCGACCATGCGCTCGGCGTCGGCCTGCTTCCGCGCGACCTTCGCCTGCCTCTGCGCAAACTCATCCCGTGTCTTGTCGGTGAGCAGCGCATCGGGATCGTACCGCTCAAACCCCTCTGCGATGGCGAACTGATCCACGCCCTGACCCACCAGGAACGTGTGGCTCGGCAGTTGCGAGACCCGCCGGGCGACCGTAATCGCCGGGCAGGTCACGCGCAGCGCCGCGACGCTGCCGCAGCGCAGGTCGCTGCCGCGCATGAACCCGGCGTCGAGTTCCATGACGCCTTCGCGATTCGGCAGCCCACCGATGCCGACGGTCGGGATCGCCGGGTCGAGCTCGATGGCGGCGGTCGCCTCGACACAGGCGTCCTCAAGCCCGCGGGACCGCTGCCAGGCGTCCCACGCGGCGCGCACCGCCTGCCCGCCGAAGTCCCAGGTGGCAACAAAGATCGGGCCGTCGGCGGCGTTACTCATGAGGCGCTCTGCAGATCACTGCGGCAGCTTGGTTCGACCGAAGGAAAGATGCTTATCCGTGTCATAACAGGACCGCACACCGGGCACGTCGCCGGACGAAGGCACCTTCAGCATCGACTCAAAAACGAGCAGCCGGCTGGGCGAGGTCAGGTCGTTGCCGCTGGCACTCCTGGCCGCGGCGATGTTCAGCATGTCCTTCAACGTGCCCTTGTTGACCTGAACAGACACGGTCTTGCCACTGACCTTCGCCTTGAGGCCGTCGGTCAGGTCGTCGAGCACGTCCGGGTGTGGCGGGTTCTCGGCGTTCATCATCGAACGCTTGGCCTGAGCACGTTCCTCGATCTGCTTGTCGTTGTGCTCTTGCGCATAAGCCTTGGCCTGGTCTTTTTCATCGAACGTCACGACCGCTGAGACTTTGGCGCTGTTGCCCGGCGTGCAGGTGAGCACGACCGACTGCGTCGCCTTGGCGCGCTTCAGTTCGTCCTTGCGTTCGTCGGACAGGCCCTCACGGTCCAGCTCCTCGTCGATCTCCTCGCCGATCCCATCGATCATCCGCCAGGCCGCGATCACCGGCGCACCCTCGCCCTTGGCCAGCAGCTTCTTGAACGCCTTGACCGCCTCCGCGTCGCCGTCCTCGGGCATGCTCGGCGAGCCCTCGGGCGCATCGTCCTGCGTCACCCAGTACCAGCCGGTGTCTTCGCCGACCGACTCCAGCTCGAAGTCTGCGTTGCCGTCGTCTTCGGCGAATTGGTCGAGCGCCTTCTCGATATCCTCGGACTTCGCGCTCTTCTTCGCCTTGATGAAGGTGTGCTTGCGGTAGTTCACCACGGTGCGCTTGTCGTCGCCCTCACCCTCGGTGTTCTCGTTGCGGTAGTAGACGGTGAGCATGCCCTGGCAGCCGGCGTCGGTGAACGCGTCCCAGCGCTCGCGGTACCGGCCGTCGATGTCGTCGGCCTCGGCAGAGAGCCAGAGCCGCGCCTTGGGCTGTTCATCGGGCATCTTGTCGGCCATGCCGCCGAGCATCTTCACGCCCTCGTCGGGGTTGATGGCCTTGAAGTCGGTCCAGACCACGGCGTAGGCCTCGTCGGTCAGGACGTCCTCGGGCAGGTCAACAGACGACCCGCCGCAGCCGACCAGCAGCACGAGCAGGACCGCGGCAGTGAGGGTGTGGGTGATTGTTCGCATGATGAACCCCTTGTGAAGTGGTGGACGATTCAGTTGGAGAGGATCAACATCTATCTTAATCGAACCGGGGCGGTGCGCACAGGCCTTGCATAGATGGATACCCCACAGCACTGGGATATCCCACAGCATTGCTGGAGCAACGCTGTGGGCTTGGAGGATCAGACAATAAAAACTCGCTCAACCGCGCTGATCGATCGGCACGGCCTCGCGCACCGTCGGGCCGGTGTAGACCTGCCGTGGGCGGTAGATGCGCGATTTCTGGTCGCGGACTTCTTTCCAGTTCGCGATCCAGCCGGGCATCCGGCCCAGCGCGAACATCACCGTGAACATATCCTCGGGGATGCCCAGGGCACGCATGATGATGCCAGAATAGAAATCGACGTTCGGGTAGAGGTTGCGGGAGACGAAGTAGTCGTCGGCCCGGGCGGCGGCTTCCAGCTCCTTGGCGATCTGGAGCAGCGGGTCGTCGATGCCGAGCTTGTCCAGCACCTTGTCCGCCGAGGACTTGAGCACCTTCGCGCGGGGGTCGAAGCTCTTGTAGACCGCGTGGCCGAAGCCGAAGAGCTTGTCTTCCTTGTTCTTGACCTTCTCGAGGAAGCCGGGGACGTCCAGCGGCGACTCGTGGATGCGGTGCAGCTGTTTGAGCACCGCGACGTTCGCCCCGCCGTGCAACGGGCCCCACAGCGCGCTGACGCCCGCGGCGCAGGAGGTGAACAGGTTCGCGCCCGAGCTGCCGACGATCCGCACCGTCGAGGTCGAGCAGTTCTGCTCGTGGTCGGCGTGCAGCGTGAAGATCAAGTCGATCGCCTCGACGACGTCCGGGTCCAGCTCGGCGGGCTGCTCGGGCGTCGAGAACATCATGTGCAGGAACTGTGCGGCGTAGCTCAGGCCGTGCTGGGGCTTGATCGGCTGCTGCCCGTTCGAATCCTTGAAACCCGCGGCGGCGAGGGTGGGCACCTGCGCGATCAGGCAGGCCGCGGCCTCGAGGAAGGTGTCCTCCCCTTCCACCGCCTCCCGGCGATCGTGGCAGCAACTCGCGGCCTGGATCGATGCAGCGAACTTGGCCATCGGGTGCCCGTCGTCGGGGAAGCCGTCGATCGCGCTGAACACATCGGCATCGACATCCGCGTACTTGTCAACCAACTCGGTGAGCTGCTGCAGCTCCGAAGCGTTCGGCAACTCGCCGAAGATCAGCAGCCAGGCGACCTCGAGGAAGCCGCAGTTCGCGCAGAGGTTGTCGATCGGGTAGCCGCGGTAGCGGAGGATGCCCTTCTCGCCGTCGATGAAGGTGATGCCGGACGCGACCGAGCCGGTGTTCCGGTAGCCGGGGTCGAGGGTGATGTAGCCGGTCTGAGCGCGGAGCTGGGTGATATCAACCGCGTGCTCGCCCTCCGAGCCGATGGCGATGGGCAGCTCCAACTCGTGGCCGGGGAGAGAGAGTTTGGCGGCGTCGCTGGCGATCGCGTCAGGCATAAGGGGGCGTCCCGGGGGCGTCGGTGAGGGGAATCAGGATTTGAGCCGCCATCCGGGCCAAAAAACGCGGTTCTCGGCCGGCCCAGCGGGCAATCCAGTGTAGGCCAGCGGGTCGTTTTCCGCTAGTGCGGATGGCGCACGGCCCGGCTACTCGCCTCCCATGATCGCCCGGACCACCGGCGCGATCGCCTTGGCCCAGGCCTCGTAGCCCCGGCTGGTGATGTGGATGTGCTCGCCGCGCATATTGCCGTTGGGCGTGCCATCGGCGTTCAGAAACAGCGGACGCAGGTCGCGGTAGGCCTTCTCGTTCACGTAGGGGTGGTCGCCGGCCGAGAGCAGCGTCCGTGCGCTGACGCCGAAGTGGCGTACGTCGTACCGCTCGCCGAGCACCGCCGGGTAGGTCCAGCGCTGCCGCTCGGGGACACGGGCCCCGAAGGTGATGCTGTCGCCGACACACGCGATGCGGATCGGTCGGCCTGGTGGCTTGTTCTCCTGAGCGACCGAAGGGAACGGCGTGATCAACAGAACACCCATGAACGCGGCGAGCAAATGTTCATCTGATATCCCTCCAATCACATCAGTCCATCAGCAGCCCATCGCCCAAGCAGTGGCTTGCTTCCAGCCTATGCTATTGCACTGGATCGCGCCGCATTGTGATGTGGTCGATCCCGGCCTCTAGGTAGTGTTCGCCTTCGGGCTTCCACCCCAGCGAGGTGTACCACGGCTCGAGGTACGCCTGGGCGGACATGACCCCGCCTCGGCCGGGCGCCCGGTCGATCCACGCCTGGATCGCCTGCATCATCGCCGAGCCTACGCCCTTCCGCTGATAGCCCAACGCCACCGCGACCCGGCCGACCTTGACCGTTTGGCCATCATCGATCGGCAGCAGCCGGGCCGTCCCCGCCAACTCCTCACCGGCCCAGGCCATCACGTGATGACAAAGCGGATCGACTTCATCGATATCCGGCTCCGAGCAGATCTGCTGGCCGACGACAAACACCTCGCCCCGCAGCTTGTAGCAGGCGTGCAGTTCGCGCAGCGTCATGCCGCGGAAGGGTTTGATGTGGACATCCGGGTCAGGCATCACGCCAGTGTAAAGAACCGCGCACGTCTGTGGCGGGGCGGGATCACGCGTTAGGATTGAACCGGGGCGTCATCCCGGGGTGCCTTTGGGGCGGCCCACGAAGAAGTAGATCAATGCGCCAATCGCCCCGGTGAGCGCGATGACCAGGATCCAGACCGTCTTTTCGTTTTCCCCGGGGAATGTCTTTGTGCAGCAGTCGATCAGCATCCAGAGCCAGAAGGCAAAAAACACGATGCCCAACAGGGGGATACAGCAACAAAACAGCAGCTGCCCGATGGCGTAGCCCGCCTGATAACCCGCGTCATATGCGGGGTTGTTGTTCTGGGCCAATAGCAGCAGGCATTCCGATTGAGCTAAATCCATATCGCCATCCCCATTAACTCGAGATCAGACGCATTTTGCCCGCATCCGTCGGGGGAAGCAATCCCACCCAGACTGCCTCCCGCGTCGCGGGGATCTCAGACAAGGGCACCAGCGGATTCGAGCCGTGGAAATCGATGGGTTGAAACAAGCTTGCGGCTTAGCCGCCGAACCCAGCGGTGAAAGCCTCGGCGCCCTTCTTCAGGCCGGCGACGACGTCGTCGGTCATCGCCTGCTCCTTGTTGAGCAGCTCGTAGGTCTCGCCCGCCTGGTTCTTGAAGTACTCGACCAGGCCCGCGGCGTAATCCTGCACCTTCTCGACCGGCAGCGTGTCCATGTAGCCCTGGCCGGCGGCCCAGATCTGGATGACCTGGTCGATCGCGGGCATCGGCACGTACTGCGGCTGCTTGAGCAGCTCGACCATGCGGGCCCCGCGGTCCAGCTGCTTCTGCGTCGCGGCGTCGAGGTCCGTGCCCAGCTGGGCGAACGCTTCGAGTTCACGATACGCCGCGAGGTCCAGACGCAGCGAGCCGGCGACCTTCTTCATCGCCTTGATCTGCGCGGCGCCGCCGACACGCGACACCGAGATGCCGACGTTGATCGCGGGGCGGACACCGGCGAAGAACAGGTCGGGCTCCAGATAAATCTGGCCGTCGGTGATGGAGATAACGTTGGTCGGGATGTACGCCGAGACGTCGCCTTCCTGGGTCTCGATGATCGGCAGGGAGGTGAGCGAGCCGCCCCCGTTGGCGTCGGAGAGCTTGGTCGAGCGTTCGAGCAGGCGTGAGTGCAGGTAGAACACGTCGCCGGGGTAGGCCTCACGGCCGGGCGGGCGACGCAGGAGCAGCGACAGCTGGCGATACGCGACCGCCTGCTTCGAGAGGTCATCGTAGACGATCAGGGCGTGCTTGCCCTTCCACATGAAGTGCTCGGCCATCGCGGTGCCGGCGTAGGGCGCGATGTACTGCATCGGAGCCGCCTCCGACGACGCGGCGCTGATCACCGTCGTGTACTCCATCGCGCCGTTCTGACGCAGCGCCTCGACGACGCCGGCGACAGTCGATTCCTTCTGGCCGACCGCGACGTAGAAACAGTAAACCGGCTCGTCGGTCTGGTGGGTGTACTTCTGGTTGATGATCGCGTCGATCGCGACCGCGGTCTTGCCGGTCTTGCGGTCGCCGATGATCAGCTCACGCTGGCCACGTCCGACGGGGATCATCGAGTCCACGGCCTTGACGCCGAACTGCAGCGGCTGGCTGACCGGTTGGCGGGCGGCGATGCCGGGGGCGATGATGTCCACCTTGCGCTGCTCGGTCTCGCCGGCGACCGGGCCCTTGCCGTCGATCGGCTCACCGAGTGCATTGACGACCCGGCCGAGCAGGCCCTCGCCGGTCGGCACGCTGAGCAGCTCGCCGGTGGACTTGACGGTCATGCCCTCACGGACGCCGAGGTAGTCGCCGAAGATCACGGCGCCGACGATGTCTTCTTCCAGGTTCATGACCTGGCCGCGGACCGGCTCGCCCGATTCGGTCTCGAACTCGAGCATCTCGCCGGCCATGGCGTTGGACAGGCCGTAGATGCGGGCGATCCCGTCGCCGACCTCGACGACGGTGCCGACCTGGCTGACGTCGAGCTGCGTGTCGTAGTTGGCGACCTGCTGCTTGATAACACTGGTGATTTCGTCGGTGTTGATCTTCATTGGAGTCCTGCTCCGGTTCGCGTTGGAACCACAGATTCACACGGATGAACACGGATGGCCTTGTCGAACCAGCCGTGGCCTCGCCCGCCTTATCTGTGTCCATCGGTGTGCATCTGTGGTTTCAAAACAAGCTATCTCAAACTCACGACCGCCCCGCGGCGACCATCTTGTTCTTCATGTTGCGCAGCTGCGACGCGACGCTCGCGTCGATGAGCCGGTCGCCGACCTTGATCTTCAGCCCGCCGATCAGCGACGGGTCGACCTTCTGCGTCAGCGTGACGGTCTTGCTCAGCGCCGCGCCGATCTGGTCGGCGACCTGCTTCACAGCGCCCGCATCCAACTCGGTCGCGACATACGCCTGCACATCGACCTGCCCGCGCTCGTCGGCGACGGCGAGCAGGTACCCGGCGGCCACCTCGGGCAAGGAGCCCAGCCGGCGTTTGTCGCCCAGGAGCCGCAGCAGGTTGTACAAGAGCCCGCTGACCTTGCCCTCAAAAACCGCGGTGATGATCGCGCCGCGTTCGTCGTCGCTGATCGCCGGGTTGGTCAGCAGCCGGTGCAGCTCCCCGCCGGGCGCGATGATCGGCAGCAGCTGACGGACCTCGTCCGCCAAAGCATCGACGCTGCCCTGCTCCTTGGCGAGCTCGAGCAGGGCCTCGGCGTAGACCCGGCCAACGGTGTCGGTTTTCAGTTCGCTCGTGCTCATGATCGTTTGATCTTCAGTCGTTCGGGTCGGCCTAAGCGCCGAAGCTAAACAGAGATTACACGCCGGCCTGGGTCAGCTCCGCGAGCGAATCGCTGACGAGCTGCTGCTGGTCCGCGGCGTTGATCTCGCGCTGGAGGATGCGCCCGGCGATCTGCGTGGACAGCTCGGCGGTCTGGGCGTAGACCTCGCTGAGCGCCGCGTCCTTGGCCGAGGCGATTTCGGCCTGGGCCCGCTCTTTCATCTGGGCGATCTCGGCCTCGGTGTCGGCCTTGATCTTCGCCGCCGCCTGCTCGGCGCTCTTGCGCGCCTCGGCGACGACCGATTGCGCCTCCTTCTGCGCCTCGGCGATCTGGGCCTTGTAGGTCGCCAGCGCTTCGTCCGCCTCGGCCCGGGCTTTCTCGGCGCCGACCAGGTCGCCCTCGAGCTTCTGTTCGCGGGACTGCAGCGCGCCGAGGATCTTGGGCCAGACGACGAAGCCGAGGATGGCGGCGAAGATGAGGAACAGGAGCGTCGTCCAGAGCATCTCCATGTAGTACAGCTTCATCGGGTCGCCTTCGGCGCCGCCCTCTGCGGCCATCGCCGTGACGGGGGTCAGCAGCGCCGGGAGGGCCATCCATGCGGTTCGGTTGGGCTTGATCATCGCGGTCTTCGTCGTGGTTGAGGGTCGGCAAATATACAAACTTTCGGTGCCAATGACCGACGGACCGTCTCCGATCCGCCGGGCTTCAATCAATCGATTACTCGTCGTCAGGCTTCTTTGGCCCTTCGAGTTCCATCGTGGTCACTTCCTTCGCGCCTTCGATGGCGGTCGAGGCGGTGCCGGTCGCCTGGAGGATGCCGAAGAAGGCGACGCCTTCGATCAGCGCCGCGGCGATGAGCATCTGCAGGAAGACCTGGCCGGAGGCTTCGGGCTGGCGGGCGGTGGCCTGGGTGGCGTTGCCGCCGATGTTGCCGATGCCGATGCCGGCGCCGAGCACACAGAGGCCCGCGCCGACGGCGGCGCCGGCGGCGCCCCAGCCTGCAGAGTCAATGGTTGCAATGATCATGTCCAACATGGGTTGCTCCTAAGAAGCGGGATAAGGGAGTGGGGAAGGTATCTGTTGCCGGTCTTTGGGGGCGGAACACCGGCGGGCCCGTGGTCGGTTTGTTCGTCGCGTGGGTGCCGCGGTTTAGTGCGCCGCGGCCGCGTCTCCGTGCTCATGCTCGTGGTCGTGGTCGCCGTGCGGCAGCCCCAGCGAGATGAAGATCGCTGTCAGGAACATGAAGATGTACGCCTGGAGGAAGGCGACGAACAATTCAAGGAAGTAGATCGCGAGCGCGCCCAGGAACGAGATGCCCGCGCCGACGTAGCTGCCCGCGTCCCAAGCAAAGACGGAGATCAGTACGATCGACCCGAGCACCAGGTGGCCGGCCATCATGTTGGCGACCAGACGCACGCAGAGCGCAAACGGCTTGATCAGCACGTTGCCCAGAACCTCGAGGAAGGCGATCATCACACCGATCGGGATCAGCAGCGGCAACAGCGCGATAGGCTGGCCCTTGATCGGGATCACCCAGTAGTGCTTGATGTAACCCATGCCGCCTTCTTTGAGCCCCGCAACGAGCCAGACGAGACAGGCAATCACGGACAGGGCGATCGTCACGTTCCAGTTGCCGGTGAACGTGCCGCCCAGGTGCGACCAGTCCTTGCCCAACAACAGACCGGCGACCGGGCCGATCGGGATGATGCCCAACACGTTACCGGCCAGGACGAAGAAGAAGATCGACCAGAGGAAACCGATGTACTTGTCAGTCTTGTCATGCAACAAAGGCTTGACCGTCTCATCGCGCAGATAGACAAGGATCAACTCGAAGAACCCGCCGACCCGGTTCTTGGTGACGTAGCCCCTGGCGCCCTCCTCTTTGCGGGGTTGCATGGCTTTGGCAACTAATAACAGGATGGCAATGATGCCGGCCGATGCGACAATCGACATCAGCATCTGGTTGCTGAACCACAGGGCCCAATCGCCTTCGCCGAAGATCTTGAAGAAGGAGTGGCGCTCGATGTGTGATTGGGGGTTCGGCTTCCCACCCGCCGCAGCGATCAGCAATGACATCAGACCGACTCCTCATCGCCCGCCGTCTCTTCTTGCTGAGCGGGCGGCTGTTTCTTCACGCTGGCACTTGCTTCGGCCGCCGCGGTGCGCTTGACCGCCGGGCTTAAACAGGCCACTTCAATCACCAACAACACCAGGTACGCCGCCCCGATCAACTGCGAGAACGACGCGGTCTTGGCAAGCCCCCAGTTTAAGCCATAAAACGCCACCACGCCACCGACCGGCAGCCGCACCGCGATGCCCGCGACAAAGCCGAACGACGCCCCGCCCCGCACCCGCCCGGTCAGCGCGACCGCCCCGACCAGGCCCGGCAGCCCGGCGAGCAAAAGCACCCCGCCGGCCATGGCAATGTCGTGCGCGAGCTGTGGTTTTCCCACCGCCCTTGCCACCGCGTACCCAGCGCCGATCAGGACCACCGAGACCACCACCGAGAGGACGGCGGCCCTGGCAACGACCGCACGCACTTGTGTGATTTCACTGCTCATGGCTTGGGTTTCTCGTCGGGCGTATCGCCATCGGTCGGCGGGTCTTCTTCGCTCGCCGCCGAGTGCTCGTTGGATTTGGTCTTGGGCTTGAACCCGAAGTCGGGCACCTTCCCGCCGTTGGCCATCTTGATCGCGTGCCAGCCCCCGCCGAAGGTGCCGATCAGGACGCCGATGAGCAACAGCAGCGGCTCGGTCCCCCACCGCTGGTCCAGCCAGTAGCCCCCGTAGGCGAAGCCGCCGATGACGACCGACAACTCGATGCCGATGCCCAGGGCCTTGAGGTCCTGCGGCCGGAGGTTGCCGAACATGCTGTACTTCGGTTTGCGGGCCATGACAGGATTATCGCATGCAAAGAAGTTTGAGCACAGCAATGAAATCACAGATGCACACCGATACACATAGATCGAAAAGCCTCAAAAACCGAAGGCCGCCCAGATCGCCATGATTGATCCGGATCCATCCGTGTGTATCTGTGGTTCCGAATCGCTCGGCTAAACCGGCCTACTCCAGCGCCGCCGCACCGGCGATGATCTCGCTCAGCTCGGTCGTGATCGCGGCCTGGCGGGCGCGGTTGTACTGGCGTTTGAGCGTCTTGCCGACCTTGCCCGCCGCGTCGGTCGCCGCCTTCATCGCGACCATGCGCGCCAGCTGCTCGCTCACCGCGGCCTCGTTGAACGCCTGATACAGCGTGGACTTAACGGTGATCGGCAGCAGCTCGCCGAGCAGTTCCTCGGCGTTGGGCGAGAACTCGTAATTCGTTGTGCCTGCGGTGCCGGACGCTTCAGTTTGGTCAGCGTCTGCTTTGGGGGGTTCCAATGGAAGCAGCTGCATCACTTCCGGCGTCTGCTTGGACATCGACACGAACCGCATGTACGCGACGCGCACCGCGTCGAACTCACCGGCGATAAAGCCGTCCATGTACCGTTGCGCAAGTGCCTGCACATCGTCGTACATCGGGGTGTCGCCGATGTGGTCGTGGAACGTGCCGACCTCGAGCCGCGAGAACTTCATCAGGGCCACGCCCTTCTTGCCGACGATCTCGTTATCGACCTTGTCCGGGCCCAGCGACTGGATGTGCTGGATCGCCGGGCGCATGACGTTGGCGTTGTACGACCCGCAGAACCCGCGGCTGGCCGAAAGGATCAGCAAGAGCTCCTTGCCCGACTTCCTGCTCGGCGGGGTCGCCAGCGGCAGGTTCACATCCTCGCCGCCCAGCGACGACGCGACCTCGCCCACGACCTCGGCGACCTTGCGCGTGTACGCCTGGGCCTCGGTCGCGCGCTTCTGCAACTTCTGGAAACGCGCCGACGCGATCAGCTGCATCGTCTTGGTGATGCGCTGGATGTTCCCGACCGCTTTGATACGGCCCTTGATCTCGCGGATATTCGCTGGCATAGGGCGGACATGATACCGACTCCAGCCCCGGCGGCAATCGGCGGATCAGCCCGGCGGCCCCGGGCCCGCCGGATCAGCGACGCCGACGCACCAGTGCCAACCCGCCCAGCGCCACCGGCACAAGGGATGTGGGCTCGGGCACGGGCAGCAGGTCCGCCTCGTCGAACTGGCCGGTCGTGAACGTAGACAGCCGGACGCGATCGATGCTCCCGTTGAACCCGCCGGCGACGCCGTCAAACGGGTGGGTGCCGATGCCCAGATTCGTGGGCGTGCCCACGATCGGGACGTTAGTCGAAGCACTGAGCGTGCCGTTGATGTAGAGCTCGGTGACGGCCCCGTCCTGAACAATCGCGACCGCGGCCGGGGCGCCGGGCACCAACGCGGTATCGCTGGGCGCGAAGCCCGAGTTGCTGTTCAGGGCCTGGATCCGGCCAGGCAAAGGCGGGCTGAACGGTGCATTTGCAAAGAGGATCGCGCCCTGCCCGTTGTTGCCGGAGCCGGCACCCGCGGGGTCGTTGCGCGCAAACAGGAAATCGAACGCATCAAACGATTCGGCCGTCACAATCGCCTCGACAACGTAGTCGGCGGTCGCGCCCCCGAGCGGGTCGACGATCTCAAGATATGACCCGCCGTCCAGGCCGAGCTGACCCCCGACCACGATAGGCGAGCCCGTGATCGTGAAAGGCAACAGGGCATTGGGGTCATCGAACGTGTAGTCCGCAACGACCGTCAGGGCCGCATCGGCTGATCCCACCAATAGCAGGCTGGACATACCCGCAAAGGCAGCGAACTTATTCAGTCGGCTCATCATTCACCTCCGTAAGCATCCTCAAAAAACGTTGCCGATGCGGGCCCACACCCGCGTGATGTCTGCAAAACACCGGGCCGATCAGCCACGCCGACGGCGGGCAACGACCAGCCCGCCCAGCCCGAGCAGCGCCAGCGACGAGGGCTCGGGGATCAGGAGAGAGGCTCCCGTGCTGAACTCGCCTTCATTGAAGGTCGAGATGCGGACACGATCGATCGATCCATTGAACGCGCCGAACACCCCATCAAACGGGTGCGTGCCGATCGCCAAGACGGTGGGCGTCCCGATGATCGGGGCCGACGTCGTCTCGTTGACCTGGACCGCATTGATGTACACCTCGATCACCCCGCCGTTCTGGACCAGCGCGAGCGCAATCGGTTTGTCGAGCGCCAGCTGTTCGGAGAACGGGCCGGCGGTGAAGCTGTGGGTCGCGCCTGAGAAGCTGTTGAGCCCGCCGATCTGACCCGGCCCGGCACCGAAGTCCTGCAGCAACAGGCCCTGCCCGTTGTTGCCTGCGTTCGGGCCACCCGGGTCGCTGCGCGCAAAAATGAAGTCAAAAGCATCGAATGTACTCGCGGTAACAATCGCTTCGACCACGTAGTTGTCCGTCGCCCCGCCAAGCGGGTCTGCGATTTCAAGATATGAATTGCCATCGAGCACGAGCTGGCCACCGACCACGGACGGCGTGCCGGCCTGGGTAAACGGCGCCAAATCGCTCGCATCATCGAATGTGTAGTCCACGACCACAGTCAGCGTCGCACCCGACCGGCCCGCGGCGACCAGACACGACAAAGCAACCAACGAACAAACCGCAAGACGACTCAATCTTCAAACCTCCCGAAACAAGCAAGAGCACACGATGCTGTTTAATCACCACCTTCAACGAGTAATAACCAGGCTAAGTGATTTCCCGCGGCAGTCCACTCACGATATGTTGTTAATTTGCACGCCATACGGCTAGATAAACACCCCATCCACGCTCGCCTGATTACCAAGACCTACTAAAGCCCCGCGCTGCCCGGAAGGCAGCGCGGGGCGGGGTGGGATCGATCCTGACTTGGAGGCCGGGTCTATTAGTAGCCGTGTCGGCCGGTATCGACCCAGACCTTCTCGTAGTACCCGGCGCGGACGCAGACGCGGTAAGGCGTCCCGCACGCGTAGTACCGGGTCTCGTAGACCGGCGGGCGGTAGACCCGCGTCCAGTAGCCGGACGGGCGGTGCTCGACGTAGCGGACCGTGCGCGTCTCGCACCGCGTTGGCGCGTGGCGGTAGCTGCGGTCCACGTGGTACGAACGGTGGTAGGTCACGGTCCGCCGGTCGCAAGACCGCCGGTTGTAGTGGCCGCGGTCGTAGTGCCTGGAGCCATAACTGACCGGCACGCGGTAGCCGTCGCCGCGGTAGTGCGCGGACACATGGCTGGACGTGTGCCCGTGGTAGCCGCGGTCATACGAACGCGACTTGCCGCAGGACCCCGCGGACGCGTCGGCGGGCGCGAACCCGAAACCGACCACCGCGAGGGCCACCGCCGCCGCCTGGAAACACTTCATGCTCAACATGGTGTTCTCCTGATAGGGAGGAAAGAGGTGGAGTTGCGCCCGGCGAGGCCTCGTGCCGAACGGCGCGCCGGGCACCATGCCCGGCCAACAACGCGGGGCGGGCCGCTCCACACATGGGCCGGCGCCCGCCTGACCGCAATGACGCGATTCTATCTCGGACGGTTACCGTGTCAAAACGTTTTCCCTTATTTATCAAGGGAAAACAAAACATCGCACGCGATATCATATTATTATGTAGACGTATTAATACGTGTGTCAGATTTTAACGTACACGTATTAAACACCTGCCCGCCACGCGCACACGAAACCCCGCCGGCCCGATCGGGCCGGCGGGGTTCGATGGGGGGGTCGAGTTATGGCGCGGCGGTCAGGCCTATGCGGTCTTGAACTGCGACACCAGCTGCTTCAGGCTCTCGGCCCGCTCGCTGAGCTGGGTCGCGGCGGAGGCGGCCTCTTGGGTCCCGTCGCTGGCCTGGCGGGTCACGCCGGCGATCTGCTCGATGTTGCGCGAGACCTCCTCGCTCGCCGCCGACTGCTCCTCGGCGGCGGCGGCGATCGACTGCACCA
>JANQKT010000022.1 GCA_028280965.1 Phycisphaeraceae bacterium | reverse complement strand
CACCTTCGCCGAAGACCGCGCCGAACCCGCCGCGCGGCGTACCGCAGGCGAACAAGGGTGTGGACACCGGCGCGCCGCCGTCGATCTTTGCCTCAACACGGGCATCGATGGGCAGCGACAGATCGCGCAGCAGATGGGCCGCCGCGAATGGTGATGTCTTCGGATCAACACCCACGAGCGCATCGGGCATCGGCGTGTACGCATCACTCGGGTCCACCGCGAGCAGTTCGACCTGATGGTGCTGAGGCGCTTCAAGCACCAGCCACGCCTCGCGGTCTCCGGTCGAAGTCGACACGTGAGTCAGCTCGCCATTGGCATAGACCTGCACCAAACGATCACCCTGATCGAGCGCGCTCCACCAGACATAGACCAGCCGGCCGTGCTGCACATCGGGTTCCGCCACACGGCGCGCAATGACGTGCTTGAAAACGTCCTGTGTCGGGCTAAGTGACTCGGCGCCGTTCATGGCGATACCTGCAAATATGTCAGTATGTAGTCGACGGTGAATCGCGGGCCTAATCGACCGATCGGCCCGGGCTCAAACACCCGCAATACGCAGCCCGGCCAGTCGGTTCCGTGCTCATCAGCCAGCGTTGCGCCGCCCGCGCCGACCTGGTCCTCGATCGCGGTGATCAGTTCGCGCAACCCGGGCCCGGTGTCGGCGACAAGCATCCCACGCTGTGTAATCTCGCGCGGCTGCTGCCCTTGCTGAGCGATCGTTGCTCCGACCGCGCCGGGCGGCTGGGCCAACGCGTCGCGGGACTGAACCCGGCCGGGGATCGTGCGGCTCGGCCCGCTGCCGAATAAATCCAAACCGTTAAAGGTAATCACGGGTGCTGCTCCGGTAGTGCGGCAAATCGGCCTGGGTGTGTCAGGCACGGGCCAGGCGCGACATGCCGAGGTATCGCTTCTCGTCGGGCAAACCGTCGCCGTTGGTATCGACCTGGACGGGGCTGCGCGACGCGGCCTCCAGCAGCCGCCTGCGGTACGCCGCCGCCTTGAACAGCAGCGCGTCGTTGTCGCCGGTCAGCGCCGCGGCGCTGCTGAAGACGCGCTCGAGCGTGCCGAGTGTTTCGAGCCGGGCCATCAGCGAGAGCGAGGTCACCGCCTCGGCGTCCAGCGGCTGGTCGGGGTCGTCGCTGTCCAGGCCGAGCATGTGCAGCAGCGACCGGCAGACCAGGGCGGCCTGCGGGGCGAAGCTGCGCACCACGGCTGTCAAGGAGTTGCCATCGCCCGGCGGGATCGGGGTGTCCGACACACGCGCACGCGGCAGGGACACCGTCAGCGCTATCGCGTCGACGCGTGCCACTACCTCGACGGGCGTTTTGTCGATCAGGACGACCGAGCCGGTATCGACCTGCGCCGCCTCGAAGTCCGCCTCCGCGGAGGTCAACATCGTGCCGGTCACCGAACCATCGGTCACACGCAGGCGCTGCTGCGACACCCAGGGCACATCGTTAAAAAGCATCGGTTCGTAGAGCAACAAGTCACGATCGGTTGAAAAGTTCATTGCATCACTCATCTATCAAGATCTACATGCCCGCGGCGTTGACGCGAGCCCCGCGAGCGGCGATGCCGCGGGATCATCCAACAGGAGCCTGAAAGCCCCGGCGGCGCTCACGCCCCGCCGGGGCCAGGAGGAAAGAAGCGAATCAGAAGATCAGGCAACCGCGAGGTTGTTGATCACGCCGTGCGCGAGTTCATTGCGCACCTCGAGCGTGTACTCGCCGATCACCTGGCCGCGTTCTCGGTCACCGTCGGCACTCAGCGGCTTGTAGTGGAAGCTGCGCCCTGTCAGCGGCAGCACGTCGATGCGCGAGCTGTCGAGCAGGACCACCGCGTCGGCTGGGACCCACCGGCTGAGCACAACTCGGCAGACGCCGAAGTCGCTCTCGTACACGCTGACCATGTCGCGGAAGCGCGTGCTCTTGTCGTCGTAGCCGCGCGAGGAGGCGATGAAGCCGTTGATCGCGCGCTTCTGCAGGCCGCCGACGAGGATCGTGTCGACGCCGCCGTTGGACTGTTCCCAGACGCTGCGCAGCGCGCTGTTGAGGACATCCTCGGTCAATGCGGCGCCGCCGACATCCTCGATGTTGGTCGTGATCGACGGGATGATGCCGCGCATCGTTCGGCGGACGCTCGCGCTGCCCTGCGCATCAGCGGCGGGCGAGACACCGTTGATCACGCAGTTCTCCAGGTCGCGGACCAGCTCACGCAGGCGCTCCTGCTTCTGGTAGTCCAACTCGTCGGCGATGGCCGCCTGCTTGGCCGCGAGCTGGCTGCCCGAGACCTCGACGCCGGCGGTAAAGATCTGCGTCACGTTGCTCTGCCGGACGCGGTTGGTGAACCGCGCGGTCGGCGCGTCGTCGCCCTCGAGCGCCGCGTTGCCGAGGATGCTCAGGGCCTGGGTGTCGGCGATCGCCTCGGGCGAGGTCCCGCCGTAGCCGCGCACGACAGTGAGCGTGTTGCCCGAGACGCCGGTGACGAAGATGACCTCCGACGAACCGG
>JANQKT010000258.1 GCA_028280965.1 Phycisphaeraceae bacterium | reverse complement strand
CTCGTGCGTGAGGCACGCGGCGCCGAGTTCTGCGAGTTCAACGAAGACGCGAAGCTGGACTGGACACCCGTCCGCGAAGCCGTCAAGCAGCACGGGATGCGCAACTCCAACGTCATGGCGATCGCGCCGACCGCGACGATCTCCAACATCGCCGGCAGCTACCAGTCCATCGAGCCGACCTACCGCAACCTGTTCGTCAAGTCCAACCTGTCCGGCGACTTCACGATCACCAACGAGTACCTGGTCAACGACCTCAAGGAGCTCGGGCTGTGGGACGAGCAGATGCTCGACGACCTGAAGTACTACGACGGCTCGCTGCAGCACATCGACCGGATCCCCGAGAACCTCAAGCACCTGTACAAGACCGCGTTCGAGGTGGACATCTTCGCGCTGATCGCCTGCACCGCGCGACGGCAGAAGTGGATCGACATGGGCATCAGCTTCAACCTGTACATCGATCAGCCGTCGGGCAAGCTGCTCAACGACATGTACATGAGCTGCTGGAAGCAGGGCCTGAAGACGACCTACTACCTGCGCGGCCAGGGCGCGACGCGGATCGAGAAATCCACGACCAAGGCGGTGGGCGACACCTCCAAGCAGATCAAGAAGGCGCCGTCGCCCGCCCCGGGACCGGCCGTGCCCGCCGCCGATGTGACCGCCAACGCTGCGCCCGAGCCGCCCGCGGACAAGGAAATCGACAAGCTGTTGGACGGCAAGACCGGCATCGCCAACGCCTGCTCGATCGACAACCCCGACTGCGAGGCGTGCCAATAAGTTCAACCGAAGGCACCACGGAATCACGGCCGCACGCCGGACACGGCGTGCAGGCCGATTCAAGACCACCCACCAACAACGCGACACGGAGACCGAATCATGAGTTGCTGCGACGGCCCCAGCGAGACCTACGACCTCAGCAAGCCCATCGACGTCAACAACAAGCGGCTGATCAACTGCAAGGCCGTCGATGTCAACCAGCTGTGCCCGATCAAGTACGACTGGGCGTGGGACCACTACATCAACGGCTGCGCCAACCACTGGATGCCCACCGAGGTCTCGATGCAGAAGGACATCGAGCAGTGGAAAGACCCCAACCTCTTCACCGACGACGAGCGACGGGTCATCATGCGCAACCTCGGCTTCTTCGCCACCGGCGAGTCGCTGGTCGCCAACAACATCGTGCTGGCGATCTTCAAGCACGTGACCAACCCCGAGGCCCGGCAGTACCTGCTCCGCCAGGCGTTTGAGGAGGCGATCCACACGCACACGTTCCAGTACGTCTGCGAATCGCTGAACCTCGACCAGCGCGAGGTCTTCAACATGTACCACGAGGTGGACTCGATCGCGGGCAAGGACGACTTTGTCATGAACCTCACCAAGGAGGTCATGGAGGACGACTTCCGCACGGACACGCCGGAGCGCATCCAGCAGTTCATCAAGAACCTGATCGGGTTCTACGTGATCATGGAGGGGATCTTCTTCTACTCGGGCTTCGTGATGATCCTCTCGTTCCACCGCCGCAACCAGATGGTCGGCATCGGCGAGCAGTTCCAGTACATCATGCGCGACGAGTCGATCCACATGAACTTCGGCATCGACCTGATCAACGGCATCCGCGAGGAGAACCCGGAGGTCTGGACCGAGGGCTTCAAGGCCGAGTGCGTCGAGCTGATCAAGCAGGCCGTCGAGTACGAGATCCAGTACGCGAAGGACTGCCTGCCCAACGGCGTGCTCGGGCTGAACGCCGACGCGTTCGACCAGTACGTCAAGTACATCGCCAACCGCCGGCTGGAACGCGTCGGGCTGGAGACCCAGTACGACGGCGTGCGCAACCCCTTCCCGTGGATGAGCGAGGTCATCGACCTGGCGAAAGAGAAGAACTTCTTCGAGAGCCGGGTGACCGAGTACCAGAGCTCGGGCAACCTGGAGTGGTAAGGCCGAGCACCGGCGAATCCACCTGCCTGAATCCGCCATTCCCAAACGCAGCCCCGTGTCGCTCCCGTGCGATGCGGGGTTTTGGCTTGTGCGCGCTTCGGTATATCATGTGCCGACTGTTCTTTCCCTTTCACCTTCTTGTACGCTCCGAGGTGCGCGATGCTTCACCGCTTTCCGGTTTGGCTGGCATGCTGCCTGACGCTCCTGTCCCTGACCGCGACGGCTCCGCGGGCACAGGCGGCTGACCGCAAGCCCAACCTCGTAGTCATCATGGTTGATGACATGGGCTACCGCGACGCGTCGTGTTATGGGTGCATCGATTTCACCACGCCGAACATCGATGCGCTGGCGAGAGACGGCATTCGGATGACCGACGGGTACGTCACGCACCCGTATTGCAGCCCGTCGCGGGCCGGGTTTGTGTCCGGCCGGTACCAGCAGAGCTTCGGCCACGAGCATAACCCGCATTACGATGAGAACGACAACAAGACCGGCATCGACGCCGACACCCGCCTGCTGCCGGACATCATGAAGGAGCACGGCTACGCGACCGGGCTGGTCGGCAAGTGGCACCTGGGCGCGGGCGAGCCGTTCCGCCCGGCGGTGCGCGGGTTCAGCGAGTTCTACGGGTTCCTCGGCGGGGGGCACCACTACTTTAAAGTCGACCTGGAGGCGAAGGCCTACAACGGCCCGCTGTGGCGCGATCACGGCCCGGTCAAAGACCAGCCGACCTACTTGACCGACGACCTGACCAACGAGGGCATCGCGTTTATCAAACGCAACCAGGACAAACCGTTCTGCCTGCTTCTGATGTACAACGCGCCGCACTCGCCGGATCACGTCACCGATGAATACATGGCGCGGGTCAAGGACATCCCCAACATGAACCGCAGGCGGTACGCCGCGCTGATCCAGGGCGTGGACGAAGGCGTCGCGCGCGTGCGCGGGGCGCTGGACGGGTTGGGCCTGACCAAAAACACGGTGGTCGTGTTCTTGAGCGACAACGGCGGGCGGCGCGGGCCGTCGGACAACCGCCCGCTGCGCGGTAACAAGGGCTGGCTGCACGAGGGCGGCATCC